>NZ_BAABCS010000003.1:0-346355 GCF_039539165.1 Flavobacterium chungnamense | reverse complement strand
CAAAAGTTTAGTTAAAATATTAAAATTCAACACTTTAAATATACTAACTTTTGCTTTTTTACCCAAATATTTTTACACTTTTATATCGAACTCACGTTATTTAGATTGCTTTTCAAAAAAACTGACCGAATTGTAATTGTTTTTTAAATTAAAATATCACTTTCTAAATCTGATTTTTCAATTTCAAAGTCAAAGCCAAGTTTGTCAACTAATTCTATAACCAATTTTTTATACCAATTTTCAGATTTTGGATGAATGTAGATTTTTTCTATAAGTTGTGAAATATCAACATCAATTTTTAAACCATCATTGATTTTAATTTCTTCCTCAGATAAATCGGCGATAATTCTAACTTCACGTTCGTATTGAAAACTTTTACGTTTAAATAGAAAAGGGAAAAACATATCGTCAAAAGGAATGTATTCTTTTTTGTAATCGATATAATTTACTTCACCAATGTATTGCTTGAAATCTTTTTCAGCTTCTAAAGCTTTTTGGAGTCTTCCAACTGTAGATTGAATAGCCAAACCTTCACTATTTTGAGTGAAAATTTGCCACATCGCAAACGATTCATATTCGTTAATGTGCCAACTACTTACTACAACTTTTTCTCTGTGCGATTTATAGTAATCAAGAAATTCAGGATTATTGGCAGATAATTTTTTAATTTCTTCAAAGGTTGGTTCGCTAAATGTTCCTTCATATTGATCTTCAAACTTATCGGAACGTGACATGAAGAGTTTTTTGGAAATCAATAAATCCAAAAATTTAGATAAATCCAAGTATTTCCATACAATCGTATCTAGATTTTCTGGTAGCGTAATATTTGGATTATTCAAATACATTATTCAAAGCTTTGCATCATTACTAACTTAGAGTAGGTACCTTCTTTGGCTAGAAGTTCATTATGAGTTCCTTGTTCCACAATTTCACCTTTTTGCATTACAATAATATTATCTGCTTTTTGTATGGTTGAAAGTCTATGAGCAATTACAATAGAAGTTCTATTTTGCATCATATTTTCAAGTGCAACTTGTACTAATTTTTCACTTTCGGTATCTAATGCTGAGGTTGCTTCATCCAAAATCATAATCGGTGGATTTTTCAAAACAGCTCTTGCAATAGAAATACGTTGTTTTTGTCCGCCAGAAAATTTGTTTCCAGCATCTCCAACGTTAGTGTAAATTCCTTCAGGTAAATCTTTTATGAATTCGTAAGCGTTTGCAATTTTTAAAGCTTCAATTATCTCTTCATCCGTTGCGTCTAATTTTCCAAGTGCTACGTTTCCTCTGATTGAATCATTGAATAGTATAGAATCTTGAGTAACCAATCCAAGTAAATGACGAAGAGATTTCATTTCAATATCTTTAATGTCAATGCCATCAACTTTTATAGAACCTTCTTGAACATCGTAAAAACGAGTTAGTAAATTGGCAATGGTACTTTTTCCGCTACCAGATTGACCAACAAGAGCAATAGTCTTTCCTTTTGGAACTTCTATCGTAAAGTTTTTTAGTACGTTCTCATCTTCATATCTAAAATTGATGTTTTCAATCGAGATTTTATCTTCAAATGATTCTTTTACAATTGCATCAGGTTTGTTCTCAATAGCATTAGGTTGTTCTAAAATTTCTAGAACTCTGTCGGCTGCTGCCATTGCACCTTTTAATGTATAAGATGCTTTTGATAATGCTTTTGCTGGTGTAAGGATTTGATAAGCCAATCCCATGTAAGCAATAAATGCAGTTCCTTTTAAACTTCCCTCAAAAACCATATTACCACCAAACCATAATAGAACTGCAATTACTATAATTCCTAAAAATTCACTGATAGGAGTAGAGAGGTTATTTCTATTAATTAAACTATTAGAAAATTTGTAAAGTTTTTGAGCAGATTCTTTATATTTTTCTTGAAAGTTATCTTCAGAATTATAACTTTTAATGATTTTTAAACCAGATAATGTTTCATCTATTATTGATAAAAAGATACCAGTTTCTTGTTGAACACGATTAGATTTTCTCTTTAAACTTTTCCCAATTAATGAAATAATAAATCCAGAAACCGGAATGAAAATAAATACAAATATTGTAAGTTTTGTACTTATGTAAAACATAGTAACTATAACAGAAATGATAGTCAGAGGTTCTTTAATGATAATTTCTAAAATAGATAAAAACGAAAATTGAACTTCACCAACATCGTTAGTCATTCGAATCATAACATCGCCTCGACGTTTTTCTGAATAAAAAGATAATGGAAGATGAATTACTTTCTCGTAAATAGCTAAACGTAAATCTTTTAATGTACCATTTCTTAAAAAAGTAACATAGTACATGGCTAAATAGTTGAAAATGTTTTTAAGAAAAAACATCAGAATTACTAAACTCACCATAATTAATAAGGCAGCTTGTGGTCCTTTTTCAGCAGAAGTTGTTGTAACAACATAATTTAAGTATTCTTTTCCATAGGAAGGAATATCTGCTAATCCTTTATAAATAGGTTTTTCGAATACTTCTTCTGTTTCTCCAAACATCACATTCAAAAGTGGAATTAACATCACCATTGATAATGCATTGAAGAGTGCGTAAAAAAGATTGAAGAATACATTCAAGAAAGCAAACCTTTTATAAGGTAATGCAAAACGTAGTATTTTAAAAAAGGTTGTATTCATTTAGCTCAACTGCATCTCAGCAATAATATTTTTGATTTTTTCGTCCAATTGTTTCTCTACTTCTTTAGCTTTTTCTACAGCATCTAAAGGAGTATTTACACTGAAGTAAAATTTAATTTTTGGTTCTGTTCCACTTGGACGAGCACAAATTTTTGAACCATCTTCCAAATAATAAATCAATACATTCGATTTTGGAATAGAAATCGATTCAATTTCTTCAGTAAACATATTTCGAGAAGTAGAATTTTCGTAATCTTCAATACAAACCACACGTTGACCATTAATTTCAATCATCGGATTTTCACGTAAATCAATCATCATTTGATTAATTTCTTGCATTCCGGAAATTCCTTTTTTGGTTAATGAAATCAAATGTTCTTTGTAAAAACCAAAATCAACATATAAATTTAATAGTTCCTTGTATAATGTGCTTCCAGCAGCTTTAGCTTGTGCAGCAATTTCGCAAACTAATAAACAAGCAGCAACTGCATCTTTATCACGAACGGCGTCACCAACCATGTATCCGAAGCTTTCTTCGCCACCTCCAATAAATTTTAATTCTGGAAAATCTTTAATAAATTTTGCAATCCATTTAAAACCTGTCAATCCAACTTTACATTCAACATTATATCCAGATGCTAATTCTAACATCATAGGCGTTGAAACAATCGTTGAACCAATAAATTGTTTTCCGTCAAGTTTACCAGCTCGTTTCCATTGTTCTAACAAAAATGCGGTCATTATAACCATGGTTTGATTTCCATTTAATAGAACCATTTTTCCATCAGTATCACGAACAGCAACACCCAATCTATCAGAATCAGGATCGGTACCAATTACTATATCGCCACCAATTTTATCAGATAAAGCTATTGCCATAGAAAGTGCTTCTGGTTCTTCTGGATTTGGAGATTTTACTGTTGGAAAATCACCATTGGGAACCTCTTGTTCTGCAACAATATTCACATCAGTATATCCAGCTTTTGCTAAAACTCCAGGAATTGCTTTTATTGAAGTTCCGTGAAGTGAAGTATAAACAATTTTTAAATTTTCTTTTGCTGCTAAAGGTGTATTGAAACTTGCATTTTCAATAGTAGATTTTGCGAAAGCTTCATCTACAGCAACATCAATATACTCAATAAGATTTTCGTTGGCTTCAAATTTGATTTCACTGTAATTCAATCCTTCGATAACTTCAATAATCTCTCCATCTTGTGGTGGAACTAACTGTCCACCATCTTGCCAATATACTTTGTATCCATTGTATTCTGGTGGATTGTGAGAAGCTGTTAGAACAATTCCTGCATGGCAATTCAAATATTTTAAAGCAAATGATAATTCTGGAGTTGGACGCATATCAGAAAATAGATAAACATGTATTCCATTTGCAGAAAAAACATCGGCAACAACTTTAGCTAAAGTATTACTGTTATGACGACAATCATAAGCAATAGCCACTTTTAGTTGTTCACCAGAAAATGATTTTATCATATAATTTGATAAACCTTGAGTATTTTTTCCTAGGGTATATTTATTGATTCTATTAGTTCCAACGCCCATTACACCTCGCATTCCGCCTGTACCAAATTCAAGATTTTTGAAAAAACTTTCCTCTAAATTTTTTGGAGAAGTTGTTATCATTTCTTTGATTTCCTCTTGTGTTTGACTGTCAAATGTTGGCGTTAACCATTCATTTACTTTGTCTAAAATATTTTGTTCGATGTGCATGATTCTATTTTGTAATACGAAAAAATCGTTTTGTATTATTGTAAATTTATTTCGGAAGCAATTTTATAACGTTCTTCATTGTTTTTTGTTCGAAGAATGATTTCACCTAAAAATCCGGCTAAAAATAATTGTGTTCCAATAATCATCGAGGTTAATGCGATGTAAAATAAAGGATTACTTGTTACTAGAATGGTATCAAATCCAGAGTAAAGTTTGATAAGTTTTATGGTAATGATGAATCCTGTAGCTAGAAAACCAATAATGAACATCAAAACTCCAGCAGCTCCAAATAGGTGCATAGGACGTTTTCCGTATCTAGATAAAAACCATATGGTAATTAAATCAAGAAAACCATTTACAAAACGACTCATTCCAAATTTAGATTCACCATATTTTCTAGCTTGATGAATTACTACTTTTTCACCAATCTTTCCAAAACCAGCATTTTTAGCTAAAACAGGAATATAGCGGTGCATTTCGCCAGAAACTTCAATGTTTTTGATAACCACATTTTTGTATGCCTTCAAGCCACAATTAAAATCGTTCAAATAAACACCAGAAGTTTTTCTTGCTGCCCAATTGAATAATTTAGAAGGCAAGTTTTTAGTTACTACATGGTCGTAGCGTTTCTTTTTCCAACCCGAAACTAAGTCGAAGTTTTCTTCTGTTACCATTTTAAATAATCCTGGAATTTCATCTGGACTATCTTGCAAATCTGCATCCATAGTGATAATAACATCCCCTTGTGCTTTTGCAAATCCAGCATGAAGTGCTTGTGATTTTCCAAAATTTCTCAGAAATCGTATACCTTTTACACAAGAATTTTCTTTAGATAAATTTTCAATGGTATTCCAAGAATCATCCGTACTACCATCATCTATAAATAGAATTTCGTAGGAATAATTATTTTCTTTCATGACTTTTACAATCCATGAATGCAACTCAGGTAACGATTCTTGCTCGTTTAATAATGGGATAATTATGGATAGATTCATTAAAAACCTTTATTGGTGTTTTTAGATTTAAAAATAGCTGCAAGTATTAATCCGAAAAGACAGCTGAATGCTATAGAAAAAAACATTCCTTTAATTTGTTGCGATATTCCAAACTGGTCTTGATTTTCCATTTCTTTTATTGCATCTTTCATTACTTGTTTAGGAGTGTCGAATTTTTCCATCATTTCTATAGAAAATCTCATAGTAAGCTCTTTTATTGTTTCTTTAGCTTCAGTATCAACAAAATTGAAAAGTACTATATTAAAAAGAACAGAAATAAAAATACCAATGACGGTGTAGACAAAATAAGTTGTAAATGCGTTTTTAAAAGTGAAGTCTTCTTTTACTTCTTTTTTTGTTTTAGTCATTAATATTATTGAAAGAGTCAAACTAATACATATCGTTAAAACTCCAATCCACCATTTCGTAAAATACTCAAGGTTAATTGCATAAATTGTTGCAGTAACTAGTATAGAAATTAATCCAGATATAATTCCAAATGTAATTCCATTTTTCTTTACAATTTCATTCATAATTTTTTTGTTTAAAATTAATCCACAAATATAGTAATTCCATTATTATTGTAGAATATATAATTCAATTAAAAAAAGTGCTTTAAAGGTTTGATAATTAAAAAATAGTTGTATTTTTGCACTCTCAAATACAAAACAATAATTAAAAGTTGTAGCCAGTTGATACCTTTTATAATGAAAGCTTCACAACAAACTACTTCATAACAAATAAAAGATTTACACAATGAAACAAGGAATTCACCCAGAAAATTACAGATTAGTTGCTTTTAAAGACATGTCAAACGAAGATGTTTTTATTACTAAATCAACAGTTGAAACTAAAGAAACTATCACTCACGAAGGAGTTGAATATCCAGTTTACAAAATGGAGATTTCTAGAACATCTCACCCATTTTACACCGGTAAATCTAAACTTATCGATACTGCAGGACGTATTGATAAATTCAAAACTAAATACGCTAAACACGGAAAATAATTTTTTAGCTGTTCAAATTTTATTAAGACCTTTCAATTTTTTGGAAGGTTTTTTTATGAACTAAACTTTTGTAACTTTGAACTCGCAACTTTAAACTCGCAACCAAAATGAACTACATACTTTTTGACGGAACCGTTCGAAACGCACTTTTGCCATTTACTTTTACACGACCAGTTGCTGAAATTCGCATTGGAATTTTAACTATTCGTGAAAAGTGGGAAAAATATTTAGGTTACACAACAACTACTTTAACAGAAGAATATCTTTCTGAAAAGTATCCAATGGTTGAGCTTGAAGATAACGTAATGATTAATGCTTCTTTTTTGCCCAATGATGTTTTATCAGAAATGGTTAAGAATTTAGAAAAAAATCAAGCAATTTTTAAAGGTGATGCAGTAATTGCTTTTTACACTAATGATACTCAAGAAGAAATTGATTTTGATACTTACGAAATTATTGAATTTAACGAAGATTGTTTGACAGTAGAAAATACTTGGGATATTTTTGCTAAAAATGATGCTGCAATCCGTGAAGATTTTGATTTAATCACTGAAGGCAGAACATCCCTACCATTACCAAAAAGTGTCAATGTTTTGTCACCAGAAAATATATTTATTGAAGAAGGAGCTAAGCTAGAATTTGTAACTTTAAATGCATCAACTGGACCAATTTATATTGGAAAAAACTCCGAAATCATGGAAGGTTCTGTCATTCGAGGACCATTTGCCTTGTGTGAAGAAGCTCAAGTTAAATTAGCAACCAAAGTATATGGAGCAACGACTGTTGGACCACATTCAAGAATTGGCGGAGAAGTTAATAATTCAGTTCTTTTCGGATATTCTAATAAAGGACATGATGGTTTTTTAGGAAATGCTGTTCTAGGCGAATGGTGCAATATTGGAGCCGATAGTAATAATTCAAATCTTAAAAATAACTACGAAGAAGTTCGTCTGTGGAGTTATGAAACAGAAGGTTTTGCCAAAACAGGATTACAATTCTGCGGATTAATGATGGGTGATCATAGCAAATGCGGAATTAACACTATGTTCAATACAGGAACAGTTGTAGGAGTTTCTTCTAATATTTTTGGAAGCGGTTTTCCTAGAAATTTTGTTCCAAGTTTTTCTTGGGGTGGCGCTTCAGGTTTTACAACTTATTTAACTTCAAAAGCATTTCAAACTGCCAAAATTGTAATGTCACGTCGTCACGTTGATTTTACAGAAGAAGATGCTAAAATATTGGAACACATTTTTGAGGAAACTAAAAAATATAGAAAAGAGTAGTCAATTACTGACTACTCTTCATATCTCTTACTGCAGGAGAAGGATTAATTGCTGGTTCTGAAGTAGTCATATTTTTGCCTGCTTGGCTTTCAAAATTCATTTGTTTTTCGATTACTTTTAATTCTCTGTTCAACGGTTTGAAACGCATGTCAGAATATTTAGAGAGTTGTCCACCTCTTTCCTCATCAGCTCTAAAAGCAACTATTTGATACGAAAATGAAACGTTAGAATTGCCGTTTTGTAATTCTTTTACTTCAAAACTGGTTGCTGTTTTGTTGAAAACGTACACTCCTTTGCAGTCGCCTTCCAATTGAATAAATATTTTCATGGGATGTGTTTCGTCAACTCGAATGTTTTTGCTAAGTATTGGGTCGATATCAATTTTCGCATAACCATTAGTTAGATTTCCAATACCATAATCTTGAAACAATGCCTCTGGAGCTTCAGGCGCTGCCATGATGCGCTCTTTTCCTTCATTGTCTTGAACTAAAGTATTCACCGTTCCAAAGCCTAAAATTTTGTAAACCACATTATCAATCACTGAGCCCACTGTTGCTACTGCATTTACACCTGTTCCACTTACATAGAATAATCCACCCATTCTGTCAATAGTTGTAGAAAACCCATAATTGGATCTGCCTTCAACACCAACATATTCTCCTGCACTTGTGATTCCTTTTCCAGCTTCAGGTACTGCTAATGTCGCTCCAAGTGAAAAGAACGATAGGTTTGTCCCATGTCCACCGCTTACAACATTTAAAGCTGTAGCTGTTGTATTGGTGTAAAACAGAGTTGCTCCCAAATCTCTATGAATAGTAAAACGATTAGAAAAAGTGCCTCCAGCTAAATTTCCAGCAACAGTATTTGCTGTATTGTTCAATGAAAATTCAAATTGTCCACCTGGATTGTAATTGAACATTGCAGGATAATTTGCTCCCGACATTTGTCGAACTCCACCATTGTAATAACTATTAAAATATATTCCCGGCCAATCGGAAACCATTGCCATTCCCAGTGAATTTACGCCTAAGTTAAAGGTGGCTACTGTGTTTCCAACAGCTCCTTGTGTTTGTAACTTGGCTCTGTCTGGAGCTGTTGTTCCTATTCCTGTATTGCCATTGGCTACTACTAAGCCATAGTTGTTTGTGCCTCCTAAGGCTTCAAAATATCCACCATAATTGGTTGGAGATCCACTTCCGTATCCGTAAACTCCGTACCGTATACCAGCATTGCCTGAAGAAGTGAAATAACCACCAAATGCTCCACCTGTGTATGTTCCACCTATATTGTTTGATCTGACTCCCATGTAGGATCCTTCAAAAAAACCACCATATCCATAACCAGGATTGTTCAATGCTCTTCCGTACAATCCTATTCCATCTGCGTTTCCAATATACGTGTTTTCAGAATAACTGCCGATAGCACTAGGAGTTGGAGTTGATGCATGAACTCTATATAAAGGGTTGGCAGTGCCAAAACCAACAAAACCACTAGTTTGTTTCACACGAAAACGCTCAATGTTATTGGTTCCAAAAACGATGTCATTGGCATCGGTTGTGCCAAGGAAATTTTCTGTAGCAGTAATTGTTGATGTTCCGTAGGTGCCAGGAACAGCTGGGTCGTTCGTTGAAGTATTTCCATTTAAACTCCAATCTCTAGAGTTATTTCCGGTAAAGGAAACCCAACGTGCTCCATCCCAATAATGATAGCCTGTACTCACACCATTTACTCCCGTAACTGGATTGGTATTGTATACCATGGTTGAAATTGATAAAGCTCCACCTTGAGGATTAACTACTGGTAAGGCAATATTATTGGCCGTCAAGGCGACTCTTGGTATCAATAAACCATTTGTGGTTGAACTTACGTCTAACATTCCGTTAGGTACGGTTGTATTTACTCCTATTTGAGCAGGTGCGTTAAAGGAGATAAAAATCAGTAAAAAAGTAGTAATATTCTTCATAATTAATTCATTTTCATTAAGATAGAAATAAATTTATTTATTTTGATAACGGTTTAAAATATCGATTACTTGCGTAATTAATCGTTTAATTACTCTTTTTTAATCATTTTTAATGTTAAAAAAGAATACATAAAATAATTTTGTAGTCTTTTTTTTAGAAAAAATATTTTTTTTTAGTTAATATGTTATTTATTTATAAAAGTATTTAACAGGAAAATAAATATTATTTTTAAGAGTTTTGGTAAAAAAATGAATATTGTCCGTAAATTTGCAAACTCAATTTTTTGACAACGATTTCATTAATTGAGTTAACTTATGGAAAACAGAAAAAAAGTAGCATTCTACACTTTAGGATGCAAGTTGAACTTCTCAGAAACGTCAACAATTGCACGTAATTTTCAAGAGGAAGGTTTTGATAGAGTAGATTTTGAAGAAGTTGCAGATATGTATGTTATCAATACTTGCTCGGTGACAGAAAATGCAGATAAGCAATTCAAGCAAATAGTAAAAAAAGCCATGAAACTCAACGATAAAGCATTCGTTGCTGCCGTTGGATGTTATGCACAATTAAAACCAGAAGAACTTGCTTCTGTTGATGGTGTTGACTTAGTTCTTGGTGCTACAGAAAAATTTAAAATTACCGATTATATTAACGATTTGTCCAAAAACGATATGGGCGAAGTTCATTCGTGCGAAATTGAAGAAGCCGATTTTTATGTTGGTAGTTATTCCATTGGCGATAGAACACGTGCTTTTCTAAAAGTGCAAGATGGTTGCGATTACAAATGTACCTATTGCACCATTCCATTAGCACGCGGAATTTCAAGAAGTGATGCTTTAGAAAACGTTTTGAAAAATGCTTATGAAATTTCACAACAAGGCATTAAAGAAATTGTTCTAACAGGTGTAAATATTGGGGATTACGGAAAAGGAGAATTCGGAAACAAAAAACATGAACATACTTTTCTGGATTTAGTAAAAGCATTAGACGAAGTAGAAGGAATTGAGCGTTTACGAATTTCATCTATTGAACCTAATTTGTTGAAAAACGAAACAATCGATTTTGTTTCAAAAAGTAGAACTTTTGTTCCTCATTTTCACATTCCATTGCAATCTGGAAGTAATGAAATTTTGGGAAAAATGAAACGTCGTTACCAACGTGACGTTTATGTTGATAGAGTTGAGAACATCAGAAAAGTGATGCCACATGCTTGCATTGGTGTTGATGTTATTGTTGGTTTTCCAGGTGAAACTGATGAACATTTCTTAGAAACTTATAATTTCTTAAATGAGTTGGATATTTCTTATCTGCACGTTTTTACTTATTCCGAGAGAGATAATACAGAAGCAGCAACTATGGAAAATGTAGTTCCAATGAATGTGAGATCTAAAAGAAGTAAGATGCTTCGAGGATTGTCAGTTAAAAAGCGTCGTGCTTTTTACGAAAGCCAAATTGGAACCAACAGAACTGTTTTGTTTGAAGCCGAAAATAAAGAAGGTTATATTCACGGATTTACAGAAAATTACGTAAAAGTTAAAACACCTTGGAATCCAGAATTAGTGAATACTTTGCGCGAAATCAATTTAACAAGAATTGACGAAGATGGAAGTGTGAGAATGGAATTTTTGAATAGCTTAGTATAATTTTCAACCTAAGATTTAATATTTATAGTTAAACCTAATTTTAGTAATCCTAAAAACAGATTCGCTGTATTGTTCAATAAATTCATATTTATTTCTTCCTGATTGTTTGAAATCAATAATTCTTTCGCCAGAAATCTCATAGTACATTGAGTTTCCCTCAAACATAAATCTTTTGCCGTTGTTACGATATGCAGAACGAATTAAATCAAATTCAGATAAATTCCATGTGGTAAGATTGGCATCTAAATCTTCTAATTCTGAAAATAATCCTTCTGTAATTTCGGTTTTGCAACCATAATATTTTTGGATGTTTTCAAAAAATGCTATGATGTTAAGATTTAGTTCTTCTGAATTCATTTGCTAAAAATAAATAAAAAATCCCAAATTCTAGTAGTGTAATTAGAATTTGGGATTTTATCTTTTTTGGAATTACAATTATATTTTAATTCCTGGTGGCAACAAATCTCTATAAGTTGTGTTTTTTCTAAAAAACAATGCAATTTTAGGAAGAATCGGAACCACTTTTAATTTACGTTCGTAAGCAATTTCCATAATATTCTTCAATAAATCATTGATGAATTCTTCATTGTCAAATCCATCAAAAGTATTGATTCTAGTAAGGAAAATCTTTTTTTCTTGAAACGAATATTCAACAGAAACCAATTTTCCATCGACTAAAGTTTCAAATTGTCTAGCGAATGTATTGTCTTTAATTTCCATTTTTTCTAAAATTAACTCTGAGTTCATGTATAAGTGGGATAAATAAATTAATTTTATGCAAATTTCGGAATAAAATATGGATAAAGCCACCGAAATGCGTTAAAATATGAGTAAGATACATGTTTATTTTATGCCAGGTCTAGCGGCAAGTTCAACAATCTTTGAAATGATTGATTTGCCAAAAGATATTTTTGCTATACACTTATTGCACTGGTTATTACCTGAAAAGAGTGAAACATTAGAAAATTATGCAAAAAGAATGGCTGAAAATGTAAAACACGAAAATGCAGTTTTGATTGGAGTTTCCTTTGGAGGCGTTTTAGTTCAGGAAATGAAACAGTTTCTTACTACTAAAAAAATAATTATTGTTTCAAGCGTTCGAAGTAATTCAGAATTACCAAAAAGAATGAAAATTGCTAAAACTACTAAAGCATACAAATTACTTCCAACAGGTTTATTGCAAGATGTTGAATTGTTGACCAAATATGCTTTTGGTGATACCTTGAAAAAGAAATTGAAACTTTACGAAAAATACCTTCACATGCGCAATAAAGAATACTTAGATTGGGCAATCGAACAAATGATTTGTTGGAATAGAACTAAAATAGATATGGAAGTTGTTCATATTCATGGAGATACTGATGAGGTTTTTCCTACCAAACATATTAAAAATTTTATTAATGTAAAAGGAGGAACTCATGCTATGATCCTAAGTAAATACAGATGGTTTAATACTAATTTACCAAAAATCATTTTGGAGTAGGTTTAAATTTCGGCTCAATTTTTGTAGTTTTGTAATTAAATAAATCAACAAGAAGATGAAGAAGATACAAATTATTGGAATTGCAGTTTTTATGATATTTGCCAGCGGATTATTTATGTTCGTTATTTCTGGAACTAACAAGGAAAAGGAGTTACACGAAGGGACGTCTCAATATTTCCCTAATTCTGTTGACTTTGCTGGTGAAAATGCGCCTTTGCAAATATCCGACGTAAAAGAGCGATTTGATAGAGAATTATTAATCAATGCTAATTTACATTCTTCTACAATACTAATTATAAAGCGTGCTAATAGAGCTTTTCCTGTTATTGAACCTATTTTAAAACAATATGGAGTTCCAGATGATTTTAAATATTTAGCAGTTATTGAAAGTTCATTAACTAATGCGGTTTCTTCAGCAGGAGCAAGAGGTGTTTGGCAATTTATGCCAGATACTGCCAAAGAAAAAGGAATGGAAGTTAATGATGGTGTTGACGAACGTTATCATCTTCAAAAATCTACCGAAGCAGCTTGTAAATATTTATTGAAAGCCAAAGAAAAATTCGGAAACTGGACACTTGCAGCTGCATCTTATAATGGAGGAATGACAGGTGTAAACAATAAAATTACTGAGCAAAAAGTTACAGATTATTATGATTTATTGTTAACAGACGAAACTTCAAGATATGTTTTCAGAATTTTGGCTTTGAAAGAAATTATGAAAAATCCAAATTTTTATGGATTTGATGTTTCAAAACATGAATTGTATGAAAATATCCCAACTAAAACTATTGAAGTTGATAGTTCTATAACTGATTTAGCAACATTTGCAAAATCACAAGGAATTAATTACAAAATTTTAAAAATCCACAATCCTTGGTTGAGAGACAAGAAATTAGTTAACGCAACTAAGAAAAAGTATTTGATTGAAATCCCAACTGAAGGTTATTAGTCAGTTGGCAGTGTTCAGTGTTCAGTTGGCAGAAATGTTTTGAACATAAAAAAGTTCGCAAAAATTGCGAACTTTTTTATTTAAGTATCATTATAACTGAATACTGAACACTGCCAACTGAATACTAAATTTTCTTCATCTGTTCTTTCATCATTTTAATCTGATCGTTCAGCATCCCTTGTTTGTCTAGTTTTTTAGCTTCGTTGATAAGGTTGGTTGCTTCTAATTTTCTTCTTCTAGACATTGCTACACCAGCTAGATTTAATTTTGCTACAGCTAAATCCATGTCCATATTTAAGCCTAATTCAATTGCTTTTTTGAAGTATTTCTCGGCTTGAATTAAATTAGTTTGAGATAGCATTAATCCTTGAAGGTAGTTATAATATCCTTGTTGTTTTTGTACCAAAGCTGTCTCTGGATTTTTTATTTTGGCTAACCATTTTTTTGCGCCTTCAAAGTTTTGTTTACGTAATTGCAAGAAGGCCATTAATATATATTCATTTTTAAAATATAAAAACAATGGAATTATTGACAATAAGATAAGGAAAATTCCATTTCCGATATTACCTTCTGTGAATTGCCAAATAGCGGCGATAAAGATTAAACCTGTTAAAATAAGTTTGATATTTCTGTGAAACATAATAGTGTATTTTTAAGTTCGCAAAGATAATAAATAGAAATTAAAATATTTTTAAAAAACTACTTGCAAGTAATAAAAATCGTTGTATATTTGCACTCGGTTTAAAAAAGACCTCAAGAAAAGATTATTATACGATTTTAAAGATAAAAAGCAATGAGCAAAAGAACGTTTCAACCATCGAAAAGAAAAAGAAGAAATAAACACGGATTTATGGACAGAATGGCTTCTGCAAATGGAAGAAAAGTCCTTGCGCGTCGTAGAGCTAAAGGAAGACATAAATTGACAGTATCTTGCGAACCAAGACACAAAAAATAATGATTAGATTCTAATCAATATCAAGCCGTTACTTTTATTAGTAGCGGCTTTTTTTTAAACCTGTTTATAAAATTTGATAAGTTTAAACCATCATTTTTTTACTTTTCAAATCAAACAGATTATCTTTGAGAAAACAACAGTACAACACACAACAAACTAACTACAATGCCAAAAGACAATTCAATCAAATCGGTTTTAATTATTGGTTCAGGTCCAATCGTTATTGGACAAGCTTGCGAATTTGACTACGCAGGTTCACAATCGGCACGTTCTATTCGTGAAGAAGGAATTGAAGTAATCCTTATCAATTCCAATCCAGCAACCATCATGACCGATCCAAGTATGGCGGATCATGTTTATTTATTGCCATTGACAACAAAATCAATTATCCAAATTCTAAAAGAACATCCACAAATCGATGCTGTTCTTCCTACAATGGGTGGTCAAACAGCGTTAAATCTTTGTTTGGAAGCTGATGAAAAAGGAATTTGGGAAGATTTTAATATAAGAATGATAGGTGTTGATGTTAATGCTATCAATATCACCGAAGATCGTGAACAATTCAAACAATTATTAAAAAAAATTGGTATTCCTGCAGCGCCAGCAAAAACAGCAACTTCTTTCTTAAAAGGTAAAGAAATTGCGCAAGAATTTGGATTTCCATTAGTAATTCGTCCATCGTTTACACTTGGCGGAACTGGAGCAGCATTCGTACACAGTAAAGAAGAATTTGACGAAAAACTAACCTACGGTTTAGAAATGTCACCAATTCATGAGGTCTTGATTGACAAAGCTTTATTAGGTTGGAAAGAATATGAATTAGAACTTTTACGTGATAAAAACGATAACGTAGTAATCATCTGTTCAATTGAAAATATGGATCCTATGGGAATTCATACAGGAGATTCAATCACAGTTGCGCCAGCGATGACTTTATCAGATACAACGTTTCAAAAGATGCGTGATATGGCAATTTTGATGATGCGTTCTATCGGAAATTTTGCTGGCGGATGTAACGTGCAATTCGCCGTTTCACCAGACGAAAAAGAAGATATTGTAGCCATCGAAATCAATCCGAGAGTTTCTCGTTCATCTGCCTTAGCATCAAAAGCTACAGGTTATCCAATTGCAAAAATTGCCTCAAAACTAGCATTAGGTTATACTTTAGATGAACTTCAAAATCAAATTACAAAATCAACTTCGGCATTATTCGAACCAACTTTAGATTACGTAATCGTAAAAATACCAAGATGGAATTTCGACAAATTTGAAGGTGCCGACAGAACTTTGGGACTTCAAATGAAATCGGTTGGTGAAGTTATGGGAATTGGTCGTTCGTTTCAAGAAGCGCTTCATAAAGCAACGCAATCTCTTGAAATTAAACGAAATGGACTTGGAGCAGACGGAAAAGGTTATAAAAACTACGAGCAAATTATCGAGAAACTAACCTTCGCAAGTTGGGATAGAGTTTTTGTGATTTATGATGCCATTGCGATGGGAATTCCGTTGAGTAGAATTCACGAAATTACTAAAATTGATATGTGGTTCTTGAAACAATACGAAGAATTGTATTCGTTAGAAAGAGAAATCACAAACTATAAAATAGATACTTTGCCAAAAGAATTATTACTTGAAGCAAAGCAAAAAGGTTACGGAGACAGACAAATTGCTCACATGTTGGGTTGTTTGGAAAGTCAGGTTTATAAATTGCGAGATGAAATGAATATCAAGCGTGTTTATAAATTGGTGGATACTTGTGCTGCCGAATTTAAAGCGCAAACGCCATATTATTACTCGACTTTTGAAGCAGAAATTCAAACTGCAAATGGCGAAAGATACGTTCATAACGAAAGTATTGTAACTGATAGAAAGAAAGTCGTAGTTTTAGGTTCAGGACCAAATAGAATTGGACAAGGAATCGAATTTGACTATTCTTGTGTTCATGGAGTTTTGGCTGCGAAAGAATGTGGTTATGAGACAATCATGATCAATTGTAATCCAGAAACGGTTTCTACCGATTTTGATACAGCTGATAAATTGTATTTCGAACCAGTTTTTTGGGAACACATTTACGACATCATTCGTCACGAAAAACCAGAAGGAGTTATCGTGCAATTAGGTGGACAAACCGCTTTAAAACTAGCAGAAAAATTATCTAAATACGGAATTAAAATCCTTGGAACTTCATTTGATGCTTTAGATTTAGCGGAAGATAGAGGACGTTTTTCAGAATTATTAACTGAATTAAATATTCCGTTTCCAAAATTCGGAATTGCGGAAAGTGCTGATGAAGCTTCGAAATTGGCAGATACTTTAGACTTTCCATTATTAGTTCGTCCTTCTTATGTTTTGGGAGGACAAGGAATGAAAATTGTCATCAACAAACAAGAATTAGAAGAACATGTAATTGATTTATTGAAATCGATTCCTGGAAATAAATTATTACTTGACCATTATTTAGATGGAGCCATAGAAGCAGAAGCTGATGCCATTTGCGATGGAGAAAATGTGTACATCATCGGAATTATGGAACACATTGAGCCTTGCGGAATTCACTCAGGTGATTCGAATGCGACTTTGCCACCTTTTAATTTAGGTGAGTTTGTAATGCAACAAATAAAAGATCATACTAAGAAAATCGCTTTGGCTTTAAGAACAGTTGGTTTAATTAACATCCAATTTGCGATAAAAGACGATACGGTTTACATCATCGAAGCCAATCCAAGAGCATCGAGAACGGTTCCGTTTATTGCAAAAGCTTATGGTGAACCTTACGTGAATTATGCTACTAAAGTAATGCTTGGTGTAAACAAAGTAACCGATTTTACTTTCAATCCGCAGTTGAAAGGTTATGCGATTAAGCAACCAGTTTTCTCTTTCAGTAAGTTTAAAGATGTAAACAAAGCACTTGGACCAGAAATGAAATCTACAGGTGAAAGTATTTTGTTCATAGACGATTTAAAAGACGATCAATTCTACGAATTATACAGCAGAAGAAAAATGTACTTGAGTAAATAAAAAAGAATCGAAAAGATAGGCTATTTTTTAATAAATTTTCCAGTCATTCCATTGATTTTGTAAACATAGACACCAGTCGAAAGTTGGCTGGTGTCGACTATTATATCAATTGTTCCAGAGGCAACAGTTTGGCTTTGTATTCGGTTTCCAGACATGTCAAATACTTCCAGTTCTGCATTTTCTGGCAATGGTTGGCTATTCGATATCGTAATTCTGTTAGATGTAGGATTTGGATGTCCCTGAAATGCTTCGCGTGCGAGATAAATTTCCTGTTGTCCAAGATTCAATGTGCCAGGAAGAGAATATACATCAATCTGGATTGAACCACTCCCTATTATGTCTGAATACTGTCCATTATGTCCCATAGATACAAGAAGCTTGTACTGATCATTCCCTGTTTTAACTAGTCTTGGAGCATAACGATCAAATATTTCGTAAAGAATGGTTCCTTGTTCGTTAGATATAATAAGCTTAGGAGCACTAATTCCATTTCCAAAGGGATTGTAATATTGAACGGGAGTAATAAATTCAATCAGGTCGTCATCGTTAAAAAGGTGTTTTGAGATAAAGTATTGTGGAAGTTGATTGTCTTTATAAATTAAGCTATTGTTGGCAAATCCAGTATAGCTGGGAGGCATTGGCATTGATTTGTAAAGAACATGGGTTTCACCATCGAAGAGATCAAGTGTATAAGGTCCGTTATAAGGTCCATTAACTAAGTAAAAATCCATATAGCCATCGTCTCCTGGAAAAGAGTTATTAAGAGATGGTCTATCGTTTGTTACATATGTATGTTCTTGAAAAATCTGCGCATATCCTGTTACTATTGAGGCTATACAAAAAAATAAAGTGATTTTTTTCATTTTTTTTAGTAAAAATAAAGATTTTTTTGGCATATATTTTTTTTATCTGAATATTTTTAGTTTAATAACTGATTTTACATTCAAACTGAAGTTGAGATGTCATGCCATCCATTAAACACTTTTTAATTCCAAAATGTAAACAAAGCACTCGGAGCAGAAATGAAATCGACAGGCGAAAGTATTTTGTTCATAGACGATTTAAAAGACGATCAATTCTACGAATTATACAGCAGAAGAAAAATGTAATTGAGTAAATAAAATGCAAAATCCCGATGTGAGTCGGGATTTTTTTATAGGTAAAAAATTTGCATGTTTTTTATTCAGTTATTTCAAACATTTTATTGAATTTTCTTTTCAAGTTTCTATTTTGCCATATTATGTTCAGTCTCGAAATGATAGAGATGAAAACTATGAATAAATTAGATATGATGTATATTTCTATTGGTGGTTTTGCATGAAGGTAAAAAATACAGTTAAAGATAATCATTGCAATAACTGGAAAGTATTTTATATAAGCAACTCTTAATTTGCCCAAAGGTTCAATAGTGTAATTTACAATTAAACTTTTTTCAATGTTTTTATATGTTCCTTTTAGAAAATAAAAACTTGGAAAAAAATTAGAATTTTTTATAATCTCAAAGGTTGAATTGTCAAAATTTCCATAAAAGTATTTCGAATTTTCAGTAAAAAGCGAAAAGAAAACTAATGGAATTTTATGTTTTGGCGCGCCAATTTTAGTATTCTCTTTTAATCGATTTCTAAATTCAGTTATATCTATTTTTGACTTCATTTTTTATTTTTCCCAAGTTTATAAAAAACGAAAACTCCAAATATGGTCATAACGATATATGCAAAGTAAAGATTTGGATATATTCTGCTGAACATATTCTCTTTGATTTCAACTTTTCCAGCTGAAAGTGGTGGATAAACTGTCCAGCCTGATTGTATTGCAAGTGATTTTACTATACCTAAAATAGTTGGCCAGATCAAAATTATTAATAAACTTACAATTGAAAAAATCCATAATGCTTGGCGGTTTTCAAATTTCTCAAAACAAACTTTTGCTAAATAAAAGAAGTACAAAATAATTAAACAATAAATTGGCAAAAACTCTGTTTTTTCAATTACGAAATATGTATCGTGAATATTTATGTCAAGTACACTTTCCGTTCTGATGTTGGTTAAATCAAAGGCAAAATGAAATGTAATTAGCCCAATTACAATTGTAGTTAAAAAGTACAGAATTTCTAATATTAAACTTTTTCTCATTTTTGTGAATGCATTGCTCATACTTATATACAGCCGCTATTAAAATAATTTTAATAAAGTAAAAATAATCAAAAAAGACAAGAATCTTTTGAAATGTAATTTTATTCTTGGTTGGGAATTCAATTGTGCACTTAAAAAACTTCCAATTTTATCGATGAACGTCAAGGTGGCTGTGGTTTAAAGAGTTTTTTTTCCGTTAAACGATTTTTAATTAATTGTTGTTTTATTGTTATTAAGTTTGATTTGAAATTTACAATAACATAGCAATTAGCTCTATGGAAAATATTTTTGATACAACTTATAGACAAGATTATTTGAATGGTTATTCAAATGGTTTGAATCCTTATATCGATTATGATGAAGTGAAGTACAATGATGCTTTTCACTCTGGATTTGTTTCGGGTCGTCTGGATTATGAAAATAGAAACGGCTACATCATTGACGGAATTCCGAAGCGTATTGTTACTAAAAAGGTTTTGGAAGATTTTCTGTTAGCTGGTTTGCTAGGTTTGCCACCAGATACTGATGGTTATACTAATTTTCAGTTGAATGTTTTGGCAAAATGGTACCAAAGTGGCACAGAAAAGTATGATCCTAACCAAAGTATGTATCTTTTTGCCATTTTAGAAAAAAATGGTATTCAAGTGAAAGAGACTTATTATATGTAAATCTTCTAAAAGTAAATTACTTCTCGACTCTTACTTTCTTCTTACATAAATGTGTTTGATGTTGTTTTTGCCGCTTTCGCGTTCGTCGATTTCGAAACGATTGATGTTTTTGATAAGCGCCAACATTTTAGGAAAACCATAGTTTCTTGGGTCGAAATCGGGTTTCTTTTTTAGCATTAAATTTCCTAATTCTCCTAAAAATGCCCAACCGTTTTCGTCTTCCAAATCGGAAATACTATCGGCTAGAAGTTTAATGATTTTTGGGTCTATTTTACTTATTGGACTGTTGGTAGCTTTTGCAGTTTTAGTTGTTTTTTTGTTGCTGTTTTCTACTATTGGTTCTAAATCTGGTTTTTTAAGAATTTCTATATAGATGAATTTGTCGCAAGCTGTGATGAATGGCGTTAGGGTTTTCTTTTCTCCAATTCCAATAACTTTCATGCCAGCTTCACGAAGTCTTGTTGCCAATCGAGTAAAATCGGAATCGCTTGAAACAATGCAAAATCCGTCTACTTTTCCGGTGTAAAGAATGTCCATGGCATCTATTATTAATGCGCTATCGCTTGCGTTTTTTCCTGTAGAATAGCTGTATTGTTGAATAGGAGTTATGGCGTTTTCTAACAAAACGTTTTTCCAACCCGAAACGGTTGGTTTGGTCCAATCGGCATAAATTCGCTTGAATGTTGGTGTTCCGTATTTGGCGATTTCTTCAAACATTTCTTTTACGTTGGCATAAGGAACGTTGTCTGCATCGATGAGAACAGCAAATTTAAGGTCGTTTTTAGTAGTCATGGTATTGTTTTAGAGTATCAAATGTAGTGAATTAAACTAAAAGTGCTATGAAAATCAGGACGTTTTTAGCCCAGATAGCAGTGGAAAGCCATTGTGTGAAAAAGTGCTATTTTTGTTGTTGTAAAAAAGCGACCTGAGAAGCTCTTTTTACAACTTACAAAAATGTGCTTTTTTAGATAATGCTTGTAAAGTATAGCTGGATTGGCTTCTAATACTTAAGATAATGGCTTTTAAAAAGAAAATAAATAGTAAGGCTCAAGATGATAAAAACTCTGGTTTTGGAGCGAATGCATCGAGTTATGGTGGTCGTTTTGTTACGAAATCTGGTAATGCGAATGTAAGAAAAACAGGAATTGGGTTTTTTGAAGGAATCAGTTGGTATCACACGATGTTGACGATTCCGCGATGGAAGTTTTTCTTTATTATTTTGTCTTTTTACTTTTTGGTGAATTGTGCTTTTGCTTCTATTTATGTATTGATAGGAGTGGAGCATTTGAGAGGTATTAGTGCGGTTTCGGCTTTAGATAAATTTGGTCAGGCGTTTTTCTTTAGTATTCAAACGTATACGACAGTTGGTTACGGACATATTAGTCCGAGTGGGTTTTTGGCGAGTTTTGTGGCTTCGGTTGAAGCGCTTTTTGGATTGTTGAGTTTTGCTATTGCAACTGGTTTGTTTTATGGTAGATTTAGTCAACCTAGAGCGCATATTGTTTTTTCTGAAAATGCTATCGTTGCTCCATATCAAGATATAACGGCTTTAATGTTAAGATTGGCACCATATAAAAATGCTAACTTGACTGAAGCTGAAGCCAAAGTAACGCTCGGTCTTCATGTTGAGGAAAATGGCAAAATGGTGAATAAGTTTTACCAATTGAAATTAGAATTGGAAAAGGTAAATGCGTTGACGTTAAGTTGGACTTTGGTGCATCCTATAACTGAGGATAGTCCGTTATATCAATTGACAGCTGATGATATTAAGAACACGATTGGTGAAGTTATTGTTTTCATCAAATTGTTTGACGATATGTATAGTACAGCGGTTGTAAAACGAACTTCTTACACGTTTGACGAAGTGGTTTATGGTGCTAAATATTTGCCGATGTTTACTAGAAGTGAAGATGAAAACAAGACTATTTTGCATATTTATAAACTCAATCTTTTTGAAAAAGTTTCTTTATAAAAAAAAACGCTCGATTATATTTCGAGCGTTTTTTTTTGGTTTAGTTTTTCTTTAATAAAACTTTTTCTTGTGTGAACTGATAAGCAGCATCTAAGAACTGAATCATTTTGTTCCAATTGCTGTTTGGTTCGTAGTAGTTTTTGTAATATTTAACGGCTTTGATAGTAAGTTTGTTGCCGCTAACTGTTGCTGAACTTACAAATCCGCCAGTTTCGTTTTCTACTTTTTTGTTTAGTTTGTCTAATCCGGCAACGGTGTAACCAGCAGGAATATCTAATGTGATTTCGTTTTCGAAAGAACGTGGGTAAACCATGTAAACGTTGTTTTTACGTTCTTTTTCTTTTTTGTCAATTTCTACTTGCGAAGTGATTAGTTTTCCAATTTCAATAAGGTAGTTTTCACCAGCTTTTTTGATAAGGTTGTTTTTAATTGCAAAATCCTCTTCATAGATTAAAGGAGATTTTTTTCCGAAACGACCTGTACTTTTGATGGTAAACTTGTGGTCGTCTATTTCAAAATCATATTCTTCGGCTGTAGCTTTTTTGAACGCTTCTTTTTGTTGTTCTTTCAATTTATTTACTACAGCATCAATTTCTTTGCCATAGCGTTCTTTATCTTTTTTGTTTTTTACATATTCAATTACCGACTTCGTTCCGTATTTAGCATAGTCTTCAAAAGCATAATCAAAGTAGTAGAATTTGTCACTTTGTTCGTTTTCTTTCAAATGTCCGAAATAAGAAGATTCTTTTTTGATTTTAAGTCCAGAAAAATCGTCAGAGATAGTTACTAGTGAGTTAATTTTTGAAACATTGTCTTGCATTGTACTTGCTGGTAAATTTACGTTTACAGCATCTACCACTTTCTTTCCTTTAGCAACTTGAAGCGCATATGCTTTGCTGTTTTCTAAATTGTAATTGAATTGGTCAGCACTAGTATATGGAGAGAAATATTCTAAGTACATAGGTGTTTTAGTATTTACTCTCAATAATACATTGACGTTTTTCTGAATTAATAAATCATCTATTGAGCCATTGTATTTTGGTGTAGCTACTATAATATCATAATCATAGTTGTTCTTTTTTAGAAATTCCATGAAGTAGTTTACAAACGATTCTTCGGTTCTAAAAAAGATTGGATTTGAATAAACACTTAAAGCATAGAATTTAGTTGCATCACTAATAATAAATGCTTCAATAAATTGCGTGAAGAACATATGTCTAGTGTAGTAATATACTTCTCTAATTTTTTCCTCATCACTAGCAAAAGTTTTTCCTTTTAGGAAATCGTTTATTACACCTAAACTTCCGTCTGGGCGAAATTTCTCGTCGTAGTAATTAAAAATGTCTTCTTTAGAAACAGTTTTCTTTATAACTTTTTCAGAATTTGATAAAAAGGCATCAGCACGTTTTTCAAATTTTCCTGAACGTGCAAAAAACACCTGAAATTTATAACAAGGTAATTCTGCTAATGGTAAAAACCAACGCGGAAATTCATTTTTTTCTATGTCTTTGGCGTTTAATTCGTATTTTCTTTCATCACTATTTTTAGTTGGAATTTCTTTTAATTCTGGCGCACCATTATAAGTGTTGAAATTTACAAAAAAGTCATTTTCTGTATCGAATGCCAGTTTCATGGCCATAGTAGGATAAACATCACCAAGTGGAGATTCTTCTGGTTCGAAACCAAATTCATAGATAGATTTGAAGGGCTCAACGCTATAGTAATAAAAGTCTATTATATCACCAATTTCAAGATTTGCGATAGCTATTTTCTTTTCTTTATCAACTTCTTTGGCGTTTTTTTCAATGTCAACATCAATCTCTTTTCCTGTTGATTTTACAATTTTGATTCCTACAACATTGGTTCCTCTTCCTAAAGAACGCATTCCTTTGTTAGAATAAAATTTGTCTTTATAAGAAAACTCAGAAAACTCAGTTACTGCAGCCTGGTCTTGTAATTTAATTCTTTTTCTAATGGCAGAAGTGTAGGTTACGCTTGCTCCAAATTTATGGTAATTGTAATATTCATATTTATAAATAATTACAGCTGATTCATTTTTCCACTTTTCAGGAATTGTTGTTGCTGTTTTGTACTTGTCTGATTTTCCCCAGAAAAATTCTTTGATTTCGGCTTTGTCTTGGGCAAAAGATGCACTACTAATTATTAGGAATAAGTAAAGAAATAGTTTTTTCATTAGTAATTTTATTGTTTTGTGAAAGTAATTTGTTGGTTATAATTGGCGATTAGATTTTTGATAAAATCATTCCATTTTGTCATTTCAGAAGCTTTTATTTCTCCATTTTTAAAGATGAATGATTTTTTGTAAATGATTTCTTTGTCTGTTTTTTGAAAAGTAAGAGCAATATCAAAATTACCTTCTTTAACAACTAAATCTGTTGGGATTTTGGTTACAGAATAACCTGCTGGAATAGCTAATGAAATCGTTGATTCGTAATTTTTCTTGAAATCAAATTGATAATCGGTTTTTCTATCTTTCAATTCAAATCCTTTAAACTCATTCATGTATTCTAAATCGACATACATTTCGTTATCAAAACTTGAAACTTTATTAGCAACATTTACATTATAATCGATAGTAAGTTTGGCGTCACGATTTTTTAAATCGGATGTTTTGATGTTAGTTACTAAAGTGTTTTTTTCGCTTTTTGATAAGTAGTTGTCGAGTGTTTCGTTCTTTTTATCATTTTTGAAAGTGCTGTAAATGTATAAGAATTGCGCACGGCTTTCTCCTAAGTAACTTTTAGAACAAGTTCCTTGAAGTTTTTCGTTTTCTATAGAAAGATTGGCTTTAAAAATTTCTTTATTACTTTCATGAGAAGCTGTTGGAACTTTATCAATAATATACTTGTCGCCATCTTCAATCATTACTTCTTTATTTTGGATACGTTCTGCATATTCTCCAAAGGAATTGAATTTTTCTGTACCATCTAAAAAGTACTTTTTACCTTTGTGAAATAAAGTACAAATCATGTGATTGTCTACTGCTAATGAAGGTGTTTTGTAATCATAAGCAATGTGTTTGGTTCCAATCCAGGTAAGTCTGGCATCAAATCCTGCTAATTTTAGCATTTGTTTGATAAGATTAGCCATTCCTTTACAATCGCCATAGCGTTTTTCGAATACATGATTAGATTCATCTGGCTTGAAACCTGCAATTCCATCTTCGAAAGCTATGTATCTGATGTTATCTTGAACCCAATAATAAATGTTTTTTATTTTCTCTTCATCAGTTTTTGCTGATGCAGTAAGTTCTGTTACTTTGCTTTTTAAAACGGAAGTATCATCTTTCATTAAATCTACCAACGACTTGTACCATTTGTATAAATCGGCTGTTGAACCAAATAGTGCAACATCTTTACCTTTTAGTTTGTATGACTTTGCAATAACTAAAATATGTGGATACAAGTAGCTTCTTCCTGGTGCATCTTCTTCTTTATATAATGCAGGAACATCGTTAATGGTATAAGTGAAAATTGTATTGTTTTTAGAATCTTTAGTTTGAGATTTAGTTATTTTTGCACCATCAAAATTAAATTCCTTTAATTCTGCATTTAACCATTCAGGAACTGTAACTACAATTTGTTTTTTTAAAACTGGGAATTCGTCATTGAAATACAAAGAAGTAAAATACTTAACATCTTCATATTTCTTTTCAAGTTCATAGTTGTAAATGTATCCTTGAACAGGAAAATTTACCACCATATGTTTTACTCGTGCATCATTGTAGAAAAGGTCATTGTCTTTGTAAAATTCATCTACAACATAACTTCCTACGCTTTTGTCATTTCGATATTTAAGATTGAAAGTTTCAATTTTAGATTCGCTATCATAAAATTCATATTTCTGAATAGCGGCTCTATGATTAATATTCATTAACTTCTCGTTGATAGAATGATTAACAATAACTTTTGATTCAGTTTTGTTTAAATCGAAGGTTACGTTTTCTGTACTTTCTAAGATAGCAACATCGTCTTTATCATAGGTAGTTCTAATTTTTTTAGCTAAAACAACATCTTCAGGAGTAGGATCGATATTTTTTTGAGCAACTACCATTGTTGGAATAATCAAAGATAGAATTGCAAATCGAGTAGTGATTTTCATTGATTTTCAATTTTTTCGAAATATACAAAAAAAAACTTCTGTTATATTTTTATTTATAACAGAAGTTTTAGTGATTTAGTATGTAATAATATCTATTCTTTTAAGAATTTTTGAGTGTACTCTTTTTCGTTGTTGTCTTTTAAAATTAAGATGTAAGAACCAGTAGAAAGAGAATCAACGTTGATGCTGTCATTTACTATTGAGCTTGATAATATTAGTTTACCATTTAAGTCATATACAAAAGCATTCTTCATTGTGATAGAATCATTTGATTTAATGTTTAATACATTTTTAGCTGGATTAGGGTAAATGCTAAATTCAGAGTTAGCAAATGTTCCTACAGCTAAAGTTGAACCTTCAACCACATTAACTCTTGTGTTGATGGTTGGGTTGTTAATTGTATCAATTGTTCCAGATGGCCATCTAATAATGATTTGAGTAATTGCTGTAGCTGCACCAATACCAAAATGAGCATTTAATGAACTCATGTATTTGAATCCGTCACCACTATGAATTTCTCTAATTTGTTTTCCAAATGCACCATATATTTCAACTCTAGCACCAATACCATAGCTATTACTTGCAATACCTTGAAGAGATACTTTTACCCAATTGTTAGTGTTTGGAACAGCATATCTAACAGTGCTTCCGTTCAAGAAATCTAGAAATCCATCATCGTTTAAGTCTCCAATTCCACCAACTGCTATTCCGCTATAGTTTGCAGGAGCAAATGTTCCGTTACCTAAATTGAACATGATTTTGTTTCCACCTCCTAAAACGTCAACAAAACCGTCATTATCAAAATCATGAGCTACGTGTTCAATACTTGTACTTGTATTAGTATCCCAACCAGATCCAGATGTAATATCAGTAAATGTTGAATCACCATTGTTTCTCATATACTTATGATTTCCATCTGCTGTTGAACTTGCGCCCACAACAATGTCAAAATCACCATCATTATCATAATCAGCCCAAGCAGAAGACCATGTTTGAACAGGATCATAAAGATTAGCAACTACAGATACATCAGCAAACGTTCCGTTACCATTATTTTTATGTAATTCATTAAACTTTGCAGTTCCAGCACCACCACGACATTTAGCAATAAATAAATCTTGGTCTCCATCATTGTCATAATCAACAAAAATAGAACCATAGTTTCCACCTTCTGGATGAATTCCCATAGTAGTTGCGCCAGGAGTAATACCAGATTGATAAAATGTTAATAAACCTGAACCATTATTCATAAAATATACGTTTGGATCAACATCGTGACAAGAAAAAGCGTCTAGATTTCCGTCATTATTTAAATCAACAAAGTTGGTTCTTTGACAAAAAACATATTGTGAAAATGTTTCGTTTGCATACGCTGTACCAGTACTATTTGATTTCCAAAAAGTAACGGCGCTTCCTCCACCTAAAATTAAATCGTTATACCCGTCTTTGTTATAGTCACCTGCAGCCAAACTCCAAGAAGGCATGTTGCTTGTTCCCGTAATTGGGAAATCTGTGTTTGTAAATGTTCCACCTGTTCCTTGATAATGAATTCTAAGGTTGTTAGCACTTACTCCAGCAATATCATCTTTTCTATCACCATTCATGTCAACTACACACAAATTGTAAGTACTATTAATGGTTGCTATATTTTGGGTAGTATAAGTAATTCTTTGAGGTGTTGTCGGTACAAATGGTCCTTCGCTAAGTTGGAATGTAAATCCATTAGATGACCATCTATTATCAAATGCAATTATGTAAGTTGTTCCTGCAATAACGTTAAATACATCAACAGAGGAGTAGTTTGCACCTGAATCATCATCACCTGCATAACAAGTTAGATTTCCACAAGTTCCGGTATATACATGAAATCTTGTATCTACCAACGGATTGTTTTGTGAAATATTTGTTGAAATTGTAACTGTGTAATTTTGCGTTGGAGTGTAAGTATACCATTCTCCTTTACCATTTGTTCCTGCTATAACACCATTGTCTGCGCAAATAGGAGAAGGAATATCTGTACCATTAACGGCAGCTACTACATGTAAGCCTGCAGTTATTGGTAAAGCCGAAGCACAAGTGTCTTGAGCATATGACCAACATGTGAAAAGACAAATAGTTAAGATTAAAGTAATTTTTTTCATTTATTTAGAGTTTTAGTTTTGTTTAAAATTAATTATGGACAAGGTGAAAGAGAGTTAATCCATTGTTCGATTAGAGCTACACCTTCAGTATGAATTTCTGTTCTGCCAATTAAAGGCATTCTATAACTCTCATTATCAGTGTTTAATCTGTAATGCAACATGGATCTGTTAATGTTAGTTGGGTTTACAATCTTGCTTAAAGCAGGTGGAAAATCTGCCATGTCTTGTGTGTCAACACATACTCCCATATTAGCTAAGTTAGATGTTTCACTAAAAGCAAAACGCATTGGTCTGTAGTCGCAATGACTATTGGTTTGATGACAGTGAGCACAATTTATATCAAGATACGATCTAACTCGCAAGTCTAAAGATTTAGAAGTGTCGTTGTAATCTACAGTTGATGTAATTGTAGTTGGTAAGTTGTTATCTAAATAGCCAACTTCAATCCACTTGGTTAGTTGATTTTTTTGTCCTGAAGTATACGTGTAGTTATGATTTAAATTTTGAGGCTTGATTCCAATTGGAATTGGCTGTTCATTATATTTATGACAAGTCATGCATTGTTGATCAGAAGGTATACGGTAACTATCTACTAAACGAGTAACATTATTTTCGTCTTTCCATTCAACTGCTGTGTTACTTCCTGCCATGTCTAAATAGGCTTCTGTTTGAGCTGCATTCCAAACATATTCTGCAAATATCCAACCAGAGGCCTTACGGATCATGATTCTTGTCTCAATGATTCTTGTTGAACCAACTGGAGTTACGTTTTGAACATTATCATAATAAAAATTTTTGATAAGTGCAGAACCAACAGGTAGATTTAAAACTTTACCATCACCTTCATATATAGCTTTTGTGCCTTTTGGCATCCAAACAAATCTTTTTTTGTGAGCGTAATCCGTAAATAATGAAGAAGCTGGTTCGTATATCAAAACGTCTAAAGCAGGTTTTTGATCTTTCATTGGACCATCAAAAAAATGATAATCCGATAATTTTGCATAAGGAACTTGAGTCAAGTCTACTCTAACTGGTGAAACTTCTATGTATTCTTCATCGTCAGATTTTGAACATGAGATGATTATTGTAGTTAATGCGGTAAATAATAATGTTAATGCGTAATATTTTTTCATAGGTATAGTTTGTTGCAACCAAAAATATAAAAAATATTACAAATTCCTAATTTTTATTTAGTTAACTTATAAAATTGTGGATAAAAAAATGAATTATTAAATAATAGTCTTAATTTAATTCAAGTTTTACATTGTAGTTTTTCAATGTCAACAATGCTTCTTCTGATTTATAATCAAAAATCTCTTCGTGCAAGTTTCTTTCCTTTTTCAGTGCAATTTGTTTGATACAATTATAAAAACGTCTCACTTCTTCATAATTGGAAAGTAACAATCCTGGAACTTTTGTATTTTTACCTTCTTCATCTTTGGCAACCATTGTGAAATAGGAAGAATTACAATGTTTTACTTTGCCAGTTTGAATGTTTTCTGCTTCTACACGAATTCCAACAATCATGGAGCTATTTCCAACATAATTCACACTTGCTTTGAGTGTAACTAATTCACCAACTTCTATTGGGTTTAAAAAATCTACAGTATCTACAGAAGCTGTAACACAATAGTTTCCTGAGTATTTTGAAGCGCAAGCAAAGGCAATTTGGTCTAATAATGACAACAAATAACCACCATGAATTTTACCACTGAAATTGGTATGTGAAGGCAACATCAATTGTGAAATTGTTACTCGAGAAGATTTAACGGATTTGAATTCACTCATAATGTTACTTCATTTTAAAAGGAGACTGATCTTGCTGAACTTCAGTAATAAAATAATTTGTATCACCCCACCACGGAAAAGTTCTATAGCGTTCTACATAAGTAACTTTTACATATTTTCCTTGAAATTCTTTAAGTTGTTCTATAACTTTCTCATCTTTGTCTAATACCGAAAATTTGAAAATTTGAGCTCCAGAAATTCCTTGACTAATTTCGCCTTCCCAAGTTTTGAATAACACTCCTTTACTACTTATTTTGATTAACTCGCCTGAACGAACTCCTTCACTGTAAGTGGCATAATAAACAAATGAAAAATAAGCGATTGCAAAAATTGCGATAGATGCAACCAGGTAAATAATAATTTTACGTAACATAATTTTTTTGTTTTAATTTATTTCAGATTCTGTTAATGAATTGTCAGAACTACTTGCTCTATTTATAATATTTTCTGGAAGTGATTTTTTAGCTTTTGCTCCCATCTTTTTCAATTTTTCTACACTTGTTATCAAGTTACCATTTCCTGTGTAAAGTTTTTTCATTGATTCTTCATAGGCTTTTTTTCCTTCATCCATTCTCTTTCCTACAAGAATTAAATCTTCAACAAATCCATTAAATTTATCATACAAAGCTCCTGCTTGACGAGCTATTTCTAAAGCATTTTCTTGTTGCTTTTGGTTGGTCCACATACTATCAATAGTTCGCAAAGTTGCCAATAGAGTAGAAGGAGTAACAATTACAATATTTTTTTCAAATGCTTTGTTGTACAAACTAGTATCTTCATTTAATGCTAGAGCAAAGGCCGATTCGATAGGTATAAATAACAATACAAAATCTGGACTTTCCATTTGATACAAATCGTGGTAATTTTTATTTCCCAATTGTTCTACATGTCGATTTATAGAAATAACATGTTCTTTTAGAAATTGAGTTTTCAAATTATCGTCTTCTTCATTAATATATCGCTCATAAGCCGTTAATGTTACTTTAGAATCGACAATCATTTTCTTTCCGTCAGGAAGATTGATAATGACATCAGGGAAAACTCGATTACCTTCTTCAGTTACAAAACTTTGTTGTACAAAATATTCTCTATCTTTTTCTAAACCAGATTTTTCTAAAACACGTTCTAATACCAATTCGCCCCAATTACCTTGCATTTTACTGTCACCTTTTAATGCTTTGGTCAAGTTTAGCGTTTCCTTACTCATTTGCTCATTTATTTCGCGCAAGCCTAATATTTGCTGACGTAAAGCAGCATGGTAATCGATACTTTCTTTATGAGTATCTTCAACTTTCTTTTCAAAGAGTTGAATTTTGTCTTGCAATGGAGAAAGAATATTTTTTAGGTTTTCTTTATTTTGTTCGGTGAATTTGGTTGTTTTTTCTTCTAATATTTTATTGGCTAAATTTTCAAATTCTTTGGTGAATTTTTCTTGAAGTTGTTCTACTTCTTGTTTTTGCTCTTTGTTGCGTTCCCAAAGATTTTCAAAATCGGTTTCTTTTTTAGATAATTGAATGGCTAATGCTTCTTTTTCTGAACGGATGGTTTCTTTTTCTTGATTAGAAGTATTTAATTGTTTTTCAAATTGATTTCTTTCTAAAACTGATTGCTCTTTTTGTTGGTTGATTTGTGAAATTAAGCCATTAATTTTTTCTTCTAACGAAGCTTTTTCTGATTTAGAATTGGCTGAAAATAATTGTTTACCAAGGAAAAGTCCAATGGCTAGGGCAACGATAAATATTAATAAAAAAGGTAAAACTGCGTTCATGGTATTGAATATTATAAGAATGTAAATGTACTAAAAAATGTAATAGTTGTTTATCAGATTAAATAGTATTTTTGCCACAAAATAAATTCATGTCTAATCACCAACATTTCTTAATTTACAAACCCTATGGCTATTTGAGTCAGTTTATTTATGAACTCAAGCGTCCCAAAAAATTACTTGGAGAATTATATGATTTTCCAGAGAATACAATGGCTATTGGCAGATTAGATGAAGATTCAGAAGGGTTGCTTTTGTTGACTACTGATGGAATGATGAGTGAAATTGTACGAAGTAAAAAAGTAGAAAAAGAATATTATGTTCAAGTCGACGGAATTGTAACTCAAGAAGCGATTGAAGAATTAAAGAATGGTGTTTTAATTGGTTTTAACGGAAAGAAGTATTTAACCAAAAAATGTACTGCTCATATTTTGAATGAAATTCCAAACTTTCCTGAGCGAGCAAAGAAAATTCGTGATGAACGCCACGGACCAACATCATGGCTTTCAATAACCATTAATGAAGGTAAATTTCGACAAGTTAGAAAAATGACCTCGGCTGTCGGATTTCCAACTTTAAGGTTGGTCAGAGTTCGAGTTGGAAACATCTATTTAAATGATTTAAATCCAGGAGAAGTTCTAGAAGTTGAAAATTTTAATGTCTAAAAATCTAATTGTCTAAAAATCTAACAATCTAATTTAATGTTAAACATAGTTTTAGTAGAACCAGAAATCCCAAATAACACAGGTAATATCGGACGTTTGAGCGTTGGAACTGAAAGTCGATTGCATTTAATCCATCCATTTGGATTTGTTATTAACGACAAAAATTTGAAGCGTTCCGGATTAGATTATTGGGTACATTTGGACGTTACAGAATACCAAAACGTGGAGGAATGGATGACTCAAATAAAAGATAAATCAAGAGTTTTCTTAATGAGTTCGCATGCTTCAAAATCTATTTATGAAGTCGAATTTCAGGATGAAGATTGGTTAGTATTTGGAAAGGAAAGTGTTGGTTTATCTCAAGAAGTTTTAGCTAAATTTGAAAATCATTTAACGATTCCTATGTCTAATTTAATTAGAAGTTATAACATTGCTAATTCGGTAGCTTTTGTGGTAGGTGAGGCCAAAAGGCAAATTAATTTGAAATAATTAACGAATTATAAAACGTCCTTTTTCACTATCAAAAATAATATTCTCATCTTTAAAAAGTGTATCAAAAACGCCTTTTGAAATTAAATTACAAGGTTGATCTTGAATAACTAAATTCTCTGTCATAACTATCATTTCATCAGATAATTGAATCGCTAAATCAATATCATGAGTTGAAAATAAAATACATTTATTCGACTCAGTAGCAAGCTTTTTTAATAATTTGAACAACGATACTTTATGAAATAAATCTAAATGGGTTGAAGGTTCGTCAAGGATAATCAAAGGAGTGTCTTGAGCTAAGGCTCTTGCTACAAGTACATTTTGAAATTGTCCATCACTTATTTCATAATACTTTTTAGTGGCTAAATGTTCAATTTGGGTTAAATGAATTGCCTCATTTACTTTTTCAAAGTCTTCAGAAGTTAATTTTCCTATCCAATTGGTGTAAGGTTGTCTGCCTAGAGCGATTAGTTCAAAAACAGTCAAGTTGCTTGGAGGTAATTTTTCTGTTAAAACTAAACTCAAACTTTTGGCTAAATCAACTTGATTGAAGTTATTGAGGTTTATATCATTTAAATGAATTGAACCATCTAATGGTTTTTTAAGTCCTGAAAGCGTTCTTAAAAGAGTTGATTTTCCAATTCCATTTTCGCCAATTAAAGAAATTAGTTTTCCTTCTTGTAGTTTCAAGTTGAGGTTTTTAGCAATAACATTTTCTGTCGATTTAGACTTGTATCCAATCGAAAGATTTGTGGTTGTAAGTATGTTATTGTTATTACTCATTTTTATGATATCATTTTAAATCAGTCGATTTTTCCTAACCAATAACCAAATCACAATTGGCGCACCAATGATTGAAGTTATAGCATTTATCGGTAATGTAAAGTCAAATCCTGGCATTTGTGAAACCATATCACAAAAAAGCATAATAATTGCACCGATTATTATTGTTACCCAAAACAAAACTAAATGATTACTGGTTTGAAAAATAAGTTTTGACAAATGTGGCACTGCTAATCCAATAAAGGCAATTGGTCCTGCAAAAGCCGTGATACTTCCTGCTAAAATACTTGTAGCAAGAATAATCATTCTTCTTGATTTTTTGATTTTTAAGCCTAAACTCTTGGCATAATTTTCACCTAATAGCAAACCATCTAATGATTTAATAGAAAACAAACTGATTAACAATCCAATACAAATTGCAATAAATAAAATAAGTATGTTTGGCCATGAAATATTTCCAATACTTCCCATGCTCCAAAAAGTAAATTTTTGTAGTTTTTCTGCTGAACTAAAATAGGTTAAAATAGAAACAATAGCACTTGCAAAACTACTGAACATCAATCCTGCAATCAAAATAGTCATGGTGTCGCGCAAGAATTTGGAGATGGTTAAAACCAATAATAATACCATAAAACTTCCTAAGCAAGAAGCTAAAATGATTCCATAGGAAGACAATAAAAAATCTGCTAATGATAATGGTAAAATTCCGGCTCCAAGAATTACAAAAGCTACTCCCAAACTCGAACCAGAACTCAATCCCAAAACATAAGGACCAGCTAGTGGATTTCTGAATAATGTTTGCATCAATAAACCTGAAATGGATAATCCAATTCCCACTAAAATAGCAGTTATTGCTTTTGGAAGCCTAAAGTTTACAATGATATATTCCCAAGTTTCTTTGCTTGCATGAGAACCAAAAAGACTCTTGATAACTTCTTTAAAAGGAATAGCAACTTGTCCTAAACTTATGTTCAATAACAGTGCTAAAAGCAATAGCAATGAAAGTGATATAAAGAGTAAAGAATTTCGTTTTTGTGTTTTCAAATTATTTTAATTTTTCAAAAAAGAATGGTTTGTAACCAGTCAATAATTCGGGATGTAGTATTTTGACAATATCTTTTAGAACAATATCTGGTCGATTTGGAGCTAATTCATAGTATAAAATGCCACCAGTTTTGCCTTTTCTTCCACTAAACGAATATACATTTTTATTTTTAAATGCACTAAATTGTGCGTAATGTGGATTAGCGTCTGTCATTTCCTTCAAAGTAGAAAATTGTCCTGATGTAATCCATAATTCGGCTTCTTTTGCTTTTTCTAAAACAGTTTCAAATGATAACGATAAACTTCCTGTACCAGTTGTCTCTGCCCACAAATAGTTGCCTTTAGCTTCTTTTAATAATTGACAACCCCAACTTGTACCTTGTGGTAAATACCATTTATCTTCAAACATATCACCAGCTAATATTGTTGGATTAGAGGTTGCTTTTTTAGCAATTTCTAATGTTTTTAAATAGTCCTTTTCAATTTTGGTAAATATTTTATTAGCCAATTCTTGTTTGCCATATAATGCTCCAAAAAACTTAATCCATTCTGCTTTTCCTAACGGAGTTTGCTCATTCCAATCGCCATTTAGTAAGACTTTTAAACCATTTTTTTCTAAATTATCTAATGTTGGATTGCTATTATCTAATCCATATCCAATAATGACTTCAGGTTGTAAATCAATTAGAACTTCGGTATTTAAGGATTGATTGGTTCCTAATTCTTTTATTTTTTTTGCATCGATTAATGCACGAACTTTTTGCGATGAAATATACTTCAAATTTGGAAAACCAATTAAAGAATTTTCTTCTCCAAGCATTTCTAATGAAGGAATGTGAGTGGTAGAAGTAACCACAATATTTTTTATAGGAACATTTATTGTAAGGTTGTTTTTTAAAGAATCTGGAACAATTCCATTTTTTTCTTTAAGAATGTAAGTGTAGATTTTGTTTGCCTCTGGCCAAGGATTAGAAACCTTAACAATAGAAAACCCTTCATAGTTTATAATCGAAAATCCTTTGGCATATTTTACTTCGTTTACAGGAATTATTACTTCGATGCTTTTAGCTTCTTTTTTGCATTGAACAAAGCTGAAAACAATTAGTAATGAAAAGAAGGATTTTAAAAAACGCGACATTGAATATTTTTTTTGCAAAAGTAAAACAATGTTTTTACAAATTGACTTTTGTGTAACATTTGATGCAAAATCAGATTTTAAAGTAATGTAACTTTGACGAAAATTAAAATCATGAGAGACAATTCAAATACTTTTATGTACGTCGTTGGTGGAATAATTCTACTTCACTTTGTCGTTGGATTTGTTTGGTTGATTTTTAAATTTTCTAAAAAGAAAGACGATAAACAAAACAATTAATCTACATTTGCACTCGTATTTCGGTTGTGACTTTGATTTTTTTCAGAGAAACATTAAAAGGGAATTTGGTAACAGATTTCAGATTTCAGTTGGCAGATTAAAAATCTAATAGCTAAGTCTAATATCTTAAATCCAAAGCTGTACCCGCAACTGTATGCTACAAAGCTTGTTGTTATCTACAAAACCATTGTTTGAATATTTTGGAAAGAAAATTTTGATTAAGAATTTAAAATCCTAAATCTAAAAATCCTCAATCCTAAATCTAAAATGAGAAGGTAAACATCAAGACGCAAGCCAGGAGACCTGCCATATACACTGAGTATCAAACTTTCGGGAAAAAAGGTTTGGGTATGGGTAATTCTGTGCTTTTCTCCCATTATTATTAAATTATTGTTTAACAAAAAAAATGAACAAAAATTTCATTCGTATCAGTGCAATTATAGCATTGGTTACAACTTGTGGCTATGCCCAAGAAAAAGATTCCACTAAAGTGAATCAACTTCAAGAATTGGTAATTTCGGATACCAAATTTGCGCAAAGCAAAGAAAAATCAGGAAAAGTAATCACCAAAATTTCTGCCGAAGAACTTCAGAAAAAATCGGGACAATCTTTAGCTACTGTTTTAAGTTCGGTTGCAGGAGTAGAAATTAACGGAAATCAATCTGCCAACGGAAAGAACTTAGGTTATTACATTCGTGGTGGAAAAAATCAACAAGTTTTAGTTTTGATAGACGGTAATCCTGTAACAGATGCATCCGGAATTAGTTTTGAATATGACTTGCGTTTACTTCCGGTTGATCAAGTAGAAAGTATTGAAGTCATGAAAGGCGCAGCTAGTACACTATATGGAACTGGTGCAGCTACTGCTGTTATCAATATTATTCTTAAAAAATCAAGCAAAAAGCCACTTCAAGCTAACGCTTATGTAAATATTGGTTCCAATAATACTTCGACTAATAGTAAATACAATGGTCAAGATTTTAATCAAGGTTTTTCTGTAAATGGAACAGTAAAAAAAGTGAATTATTTAGCTTCTATCAATAGTACAGAATCAGATGGAATGTCTCAAATTGCTGCTCTAGAAAATCAAACCAATGAAAACGACCGATTTTCAAGAGTCAATTATATGTCTAAAATTGGTTTTAAGGCATCAGAGAAATTGACTTTAGATTTCTTCGGAAATTATGATGTGCTAAAAAACGATTATGATTTTTCATTTGATAATACAGGTTTTAATGACACCGATTTGAATAAAAGTAATACTGAACAATTTCGCTTCGGATTTTCTCCAAAATATAAATACAATCGCGGTGAGTTTGTAATTAATTCGAGTTTTACAAAGTTGCAACGTGATTATTCAGAGTTTAATTCTTGGACAAGTGTTATAGAAAATTCTCTTTATGAATCAAGAGGTATTAATTTGGATGCTTTCAATAAATATAAAGTTACAAATGATTTCTTTTTAGTAACAGGTGTAAATTATCAATTTTACGATATGTTAAGTGAAACTCCTTATGCTAAAATAACTAGAAAATCAACAAAATTCAATATGATTGATCCTTATTTGACTGGAGTTTATACTTCTAAATTTGGATTAAATATTAATGCTGGTGCAAGACTAAATGTTCATAGTGAATATGGAAATCAAGTAGTTTATAACATCAATCCTTCGTTTAGTTTTGGAAAAGATGTTCCGGTAAAATTGTTAGCTTCATATAGTACAGCTTATGTAACTCCAAGTTTATATCAATTGTATTCAGAATTTGGAAATACTAAATTAACACCAGAAAAAAATGCAACTATCGAAGCTGGATTTGAAGTTGGATTATTGAATAAAAAATTGATTTTTAACGCAGTAGCTTTTCATAGAGAACAAAATAATAGTTTCGGATTTTATTTTGATAATGTAACTTTTGATTCGTACTATATTAATATTGAAGGAATTAATAAAGCAAAAGGCGTAGAGACTGAGTTGAGTTATACTTTAAATAGTAAGTTTAAATTGAACGCAAATTATACTTTTACCCAAGTAGATAAAAATTTAGATCGATTGATACCAAAGCATAAAGCTAATGCTTCAGTTGATTATTTTGCTTCTGAAAGATTATTTTTCAATGTAAATTATCAATACTTAGATGGTAGAAAAGATGTTTACTTTGATGGAAACACTTTTGGAACCGCTTCAGTAAAACTAGGTTCTTATCAATTGGTTAATGCTTTAGTAAAATATGAATTGATAAAAAACAGATTGTCAATTTTTGGAGCAGCTACTAATATTTTAAATGAAGACTTTACAGAAAATATTGGTTATTCAACTCGTGGTAGAAACTTCCGATTGGGATTGAATATCAGTTTATAAGATTTTTTTAAATTGTTTTGTTTATAACGCTTTCAAAGGATTTTCTTTGAAAGCGTTATTTTTTTGTAAAAAAATTAAAGTATCTTGTAACAAAATAAATAGTGACTCGTCTTCACTATATAACCAACCAAACAAATGCAACAAAACGAGTTCATAAAGATAGTTTCACCATTTAAAGATAAACTCTTTAGATTGGCAAAACGACTACTCGTAAGCACAGAAGAAGCAGAAGATGCAACTCAGGAAGTTCTTGTGAAATTGTGGACTAAAAATGAAACACTATCAGAATTGAAAAGTGTTGAAGCTATGGCAATGACCATGACAAAGAATTATTGTCTAGATCAATTAAAGTCGAAACGAGCAAGTAATATGACGATTGTTCACAATAATTACACTGACAATCAAGCGAGTTTACAGCAAAAGTTAGAGGATGAAGATAGTTTGAGTTGGGTTGAAAAAATAATTAACGATTTGCCAGAACAGCAAAAGTTGATTATTCAAATGAGAGACATTGAGCAATACGAATTTGAAGATATTGCAAAAATACTAGACATGAGTGAGGCAACTATTAGAGTGGCGCTTTCACGAGCTAGAAAAACGATTAGAGAAATAATGACCAAAACACATAATTATGGCATTGGATAGAATAGAAAATTTAATAGACAAATACTTTGAAGGAGAAACAAGTATTGCCGAAGAAAATGAATTAAAAGTTTATTTTTCTTCAACAGATGTTGCGCAGCATTTGAAACAATACCAAACCATTTTTGGTTATTTCTCTCAAGCAAAAGAACAACAGTTTACGCAAGAAATTCCACTACAAACTAAAAAACGAAATGTCGTATTGTGGTTATCTATTGCAGCATCAGTTGTTGTAATGCTTGGTGTTGGTACGATGATGTACTTTAATAATGATAAAGAAGAGCAATTTGTAGCTTGTTCGCCAGAAGACAATCCGGAGTTGGCACTTCAACAAACAGAGAAAGCTTTAGCATTAGTTTCAGAACATTTAAATACTGGCATAGAAAGTGTAAGTTATATTAATGAATATGAACAATCAAAAAACAGAATTTTTAAAAAATAATCAGTCAAAAAACGAATAGAAATCATGAGAAAATTAATTTTAATTATCGCTTTAGTATTAGTTTCTAATACCTTATTTGCACAATCAGTCTTTGATAAATTTGATAATCAAGACGATATCACTACTATTATTGTAAACAAAAAAATGTTTACAATGTTGAGTAAAGTAGATGCTAAAGACAAGCAATCACAACAATACATCAACTTAATCAAGAAGTTAGACAACTTAAAAGTGTTTGTAACTGCTAATGACAAAAAGAGTGACGATATGAAAGCTGTAGCTGATAAATATGTCAAGTCTGTTGGATTAGAAGAGTTAATGAGAATAAATGAAAAAGGTAAAACAGTAAGAATTTATGTTAAATCTGGTGCAACCGAATCTCAAGTAAAAGAACTTTTAATGTTCATTGAAGGTTCTGGAAAAGAAGAGTCTGTATTAATGTCTTTAACAGGAAACTTTGATTTAGATGAGCTTTCTGCTCTTACAGATAAAATGAATTTACCTGGTGGTGCCGAGTTGAAAAAAGCTGGTAAAAAATAATATCATGAGAGTAATCACCTTTTTAGCTATCGCTTTGAGTTTACTTTTATTCAGTTGTAATTCGGAGCCAAGTTTACAGAAATATTTTGTTGACAATCAAGAAAAACCTGGTTTTGTGGTTGTAGATGTTTCTCCAAGTATATTGAATTTAGATAAAACTAAATTGACAGCAGATCAAAGTAAAGCATTGTCATCTTTTGAGAAAATGAATATTTTAGCTTATCAAATTAACGATAAAAACAAATCGGAGTTTGATGTAGAAAGAAAGAAAATCAATGAGATTTTGAAAGATACTACCAATTATCAGCAATTAATGAAATTTGGTTCGGGTAAAGATGGTGCTTCAATTAGCTTTATTGGTGATGAAGATCATATAGATGAATTCATCCTTTACGGAGCTAAAAGCGATAACGGATTTGCAGTAGTAAGAATTTTAGGAAAAGATATGAATCCAGCAGATGCTATGACTTTTCTATCGGTTTTGAAAGAATCTAATATCGATATGAAACAGTTAGAAGCATTAAAAGGATTAATGAAATAGTTATTTTAATAATTATAAAATTGAGGTTAGTTGTAAAAACAAAATCCGATTCATTACGAATCGGATTTTTTTATTTTTGTTTGAAATATTTAAAAGGAACTACTAACATTCCAAAACATTCTCCATGTTCTTTTCCAATATGTTTGTGATGCATTTTGTGAGCTCTTCTCACGGCTTTCGCATAACGATTATTGGCATTTCTAAACATTTTAAAGCGCTGATGAATGAAAATATCGTGCACTGTGAAGTAAGCCAATCCATAAGCGAAAATTCCTAAACCAATAGCTAAACCTATTTCTAAGATGTCATTTTGCCAAAGCAAGAAAAAACCAATACTAACTACTGCATAAAAGATAAAAAATGCATCATTACGTTCAAACCACGAATCGTGATCTTTGTTGTGATGGTCTGCATGAAGATTCCAAAGAAATCCGTGCATAATGTATTTGTGACTAAACCAAGCCATGAACTCCATGACGGAAAAAGTAACAAAAAAAACTAAGATATGTAACCACATAATTTATATAATATTTAATTTATAAGAGAAATAACATTTTGCAAAAAGACCATATTTTTGATAATCAGGAACTCTAATCCTTGTGTTTTTAATTTCAGTTGATGGTGTTTTCTTTAATTTGGAAAGTAATTTTTTATAATAAATATAAGCTGTATAAACACCAAATTTTGCTTCTAATGGCAATCCAACAATTCCTTGGTAACCTGCTTCAAAATCGGCTTCTATTTCTCTAATGATTTCATTTTTTGAAGCTTCGTCTAATTTTGTCAAATCAGTATTTGGAAAGTAAGTACGACTTAAATCTTCAAAATCGGCTTTCAAATCTCTTAGGAAGTTTACTTTTTGAAACGCCGAACCCAATCGCATTGCCGAATGTTTTAGTTCTTCATATTTTGCTTCGTTTCCGTTTACAAAAACCTTCAAACACATCAAACCTACAACATCTGCCGAACCGTAAATGTATTCGTTGTATTCTTCTTTTGTTTTGTATTCCGATTTTACCAAATCAAGTTTCATACTTTTCATAAAAGCATCAATCAAATTGTTTGGAATTTCATATTTGTGAACTGTGTGCTGAAACGAATTTAATATCGGATTCAAACTGATTTTATTTTGTAAAGCGGCTTCCAAATCTTTTTCAAATAAATTGAACAGCTCTTCTTTGTTGTAATCGTGAAAGGAATCAACAATTTCGTCAGCAAAGCGCACAAATCCATAAATATTATAAATATCTTGTCGGATACTTGGAGCCAACATTTTTACAGCAGAGGAGAACGAAGTGCTGTACGACTTGGTTACATTCTTGCTACATTCAAAAGATACGGTGTCAAAAAGTGATTTCATCTATTTAAATTTTAGCGGTGTTTTTTTATTAAATCTGCAACAAGTTTTCCCGAAATTAATGCTGGCGGAACTCCTGGTCCAGGAACGGTTAATTGTCCAGTAAAGTATAAACTTTTTACTTTTTTACTTTTCAATTTTGGTCTCAAAAATGCTGTTTGTAATAATGTGTTCGCCATTCCGTAGGCATTTCCTTTGTATGAATTATAGTCTTTTATAAAATCATTTACACAGAACGACTCCTTAAAGATAATATTATTTTTTAGACTTTGCTGTGTTAAATTTTCCAAACGTGTCATTATTTTTTCAAAATACGTTTCACGTAACTCATTTGTATCATTCAATCCTGGAGCCAAAGGAATCAAAAATATAGCAGCTTCTTTGCCTTCTGGAGCCGAATTTGAATCCGTTTTAGAAGGAAAACTTGCATAAAACAATGGATCTTTCGGCCATTTTGGATTATCATAAATATCTTGTGCATGTACATCAAAATCAACGTCAAAAAACAATGAATGATGTTCTACATTTTCAATTTTTTTATCAAAACCTACGTAAAATAGGAGAGAAGATGGTGCAAAAGTTTTCTTTTCCCAATATTTTTCTGAATAAGCACGGTGTTTTTCATCCAATAAAGTTTCTGAATGATGATAATCTGCTCCTGATAAAATGATGTCTGCTGAAACTCTTTCGCCATTTACAACCAATGCGGTCGCTTTTCCATCAGTAACTTCAATTTTTTCAATATTAGAATTCACATTGATAGTAACACCAAGTTCTTTAGCTAATTGTTCCATCGCTAGAACAACTGAATACATTCCGTTTTTTGGATGCCATGTTCCCAATCCGAAATCGGCAAAGTTCATAAAGTTATAGAAAGATGGCGTATCAGATGGTTTTGCACCCAAAAACAAAACAGGAAATTCTAATATTTGAACTAACTTTTTGTTTTTAAATCGGCGTCTAATGTCTTTAGAAATATTTCCAAAAAATTGGTTTACTTTTAAAGCTGTTTCAACCGTAATCAATTCCAACGGCGAAACTCCTGGACGATAAACTAAATCTTTTATGGCAATGTCGTAGTTGCTTTGTGCTTCTTTCATAAAAGAGGCCAATTTTTCACCACTTCCTTTTTCGACAGACTCGAAAGTTGTAATAATTTCTGGAAGATTGTCTGCAATGGTTACAAATTCATTCACTCCAAAATACACTTGGTATGCTGGAGAAAGTTTTATTAATTCGTAATAATCAGAAGGTTTTTTGCCAAAATCATTGAAGAATCTTTCAAAAACGTCGGGCATCCAATACCAAGTTGGTCCAATATCAAAAGTGAAACCATCTTTTTTTAGTTGCCTAGCTCTACCACCAATGGTGCTGTTTTTTTCATAGATAGTTACTTTGTTGCCTTCTTTTGCCAAATAGCAAGCTGCAGCCAAAGCTGAAAATCCTGAACCTATTATTTTTATATTTTTTCTCATATTGTTTAACAAAAATAGTAAAAAGTTAAACAATAAAAAATTTTTATGAAAATTTTATAAGTTTTCAACTAGTTCATTTATTGTTTTAAACTGTCTAATCTTGTTATTTAAGTTCTTTTGGTCAACGTGTTCTGTCATTCTTCCCATCAACCATAGTTCAGAAGTATCGTCTAGAATTTGCTCTTTTAATTCTTTAATGTAATTATTTACATTAGCTTTTTCGGGCTCAACCGTCATGTAACAAATGTAAGTGATGTTATCGAAGTATTTTTTTAAATCTTTTAAACTTTCCATGGGTACACTTTCGCCAAGGTAAATGGTTTTGTAACCGTTCAAAAGAATGTCATAATTCAAGTACATCAATCCCAGTTCATGAATTTCATTCATAGGTAGATATAGTACGAATAATCTGTCTTCTTTGGTTGGTTTTTGTGTCTGAATTTTCTCAGTATTAGTAAGCAATTTCAATTTTATCAGATAACTAATAAAATGTTCGTGCGCTGGCGTAATCGTATCAGATTGCCAAAGAAACCCAATTTCTTCCATCAATGGAATGAAGACTTCAAAGAAAACTTCTCTAAATGATTTTTCAGAAAGTAAAGTGTCGTAAGTATTGAAAAATAGCGTTTGATCAAAATTCATCATAGCCAATTTAAATGAACTTATGGCATGACTTTTAGCACTTTTAGCAGAAACAATATCGCGAACTAATTCAGGAATTTTTTCTTGAGGCATTTTCGAAATTTTCGAAATTTTATATCCATAATCGTGCAACAATGTAATATTCAAAAGTTTTTGCAACGCATTCAAATCATAGAAACGAATGTTGGTATCAGTACGCATAGGTTCCAAAACATTATATCGTTTTTCCCATATTCTAATGGTGTGCGCCTTGATTCCAGATAGGTTTTCTAAGTCCTTTATGCTGAAAGTATTTTTAACACTGTTCATTGTTTTGATATTTTTGTTAAACAAAAGTACTAAAAAAAATAAACAAATGCTAAAATTTGGAATTATTTAGGAAATTGGGTTGGGAAATTGAGATTTTTTTGAAGGTTTTAATGTTATCAAGCTTGCCGACAGTCGCTGTTGAAAGCACTTACCAAAACAAATCTAATGAATTTCTTTGAAAGATAAAATTGTAGTCACCAGATTATTGTCCACGAAGAACAAAATAGCAAGCTCAAGCAGAGCAATTACAGAAAAATTAGGTTGGCAGTTGTTTTTATTTCAATCTAGTCAAAACCAAAGTCTCTAAGTCTGTTGTGAAAATAATCTTATCAGTTTTAAATTCTGTTTCAATATTCGCTCGCTCTTCTTTTCTTGCAATTATTCTGTATGATGAATTTAACATTCCTTCTGAAGTGAAAGTTAGAATTTGGTTTTTGTCATCAAAATTCCATTTTCCATATAAATCATCAAAAACAAATCCACATTGAAGTAAATGAAGTTTTTGTACTTGTAAATCATTTTCTTTCTTAAATTTTGTAACCCGTAAATTTAATTTGCTATAAAAATAAGCTACATAATATTCCGTAAGATTTTCATTTTTTGTTTCAATATTTTTGATTTTGAATATAGTAATTGTGTCCTTTTTAGCTAAATCAATGCTATCAGCACCAGAAAACCAATTAGTTTCTTCAAAAATCTCTTTTTTTAAATTTTGAGAATAAGAAATTGATAAACACGAAAATAAAATTAATATAAAAATGTTCTTCATTAAGTTTTTTTTAAAATAGAGCTGCTAACTTGTATGTAGCCGCTACTATTCATTAATAAAAATCAAATATAATAAAAACAAAAAATTCCAAACCAAAATTTAAATAGCTTTAAATTTTAATTTAGAATTCTATTCTTCTTTAATTTGATGGGATTGACTTCGTCCATCCTTTAAAAAGAAGTTTTAAAATTAAAATTCCAAATTTAAAACTTGAAAGCGAGCTTTCAGCTTTTAACTTGGAATTTCATTCATTCGTGACTTCGATGGGATTCGAACCCACACGCCTTTCAGCACTACCACCTCAAAGTAGCAAGTCTACCAATTTCTCCACGAAGCCGTAAATAAAAAAAGCCAAGCAAAATGCTCGACTTTATTTTGTGACCTGGCTGGGGCTCGAACCCAGGACCCCATCATTAAAAGTGATGTGCTCTACCAACTGAGCTACCAAGTCATTGCTTGAAGAAATTTTATAAAAAAAAGTGACCTGGCTGGGGCTCGAACCCAGGACCCCATCATTAAAAGTGATGTGCTCTACCAACTGAGCTACCAAGTCATTACATTTCCTCAATGCGGGTGCAAATATAAGGCGATATTATTTATTTTTCAAAGCAATTTTGTTTTAAATTTACCTTTTTTTAATAATATCTCTTAACGCCTTAATTTATAAGGTTTTATTTTATGAAAAAAGTTGTTTTAATAGGTTATATGGGAAGCGGTAAGTCGGTTGTGTCTAAAAAAATAGCACAACAGATTGAATTTTCGGTCGTGGAATTGGATGAAATGATTGAAGAAAAATGCGAAATGTCTATCGAAACACTTTTTTCTACCAAAGGCGAATTGTTTTTTAGAAAACAAGAACACCAACTTTTTTTAGAATTACTTTCAGAGGAGAAAAATATGGTGATTAGCACCGGTGGAGGAACACCTTGTTATTTCAATAATCATGAGTTATTGAATGGAGATAACGTGGTTTCTATCTACTTAAAAGCCTCGATTGATACATTGTATAATCGTCTTTTAAAAGGAAAACAAAAGCGTCCTTTGATAGCCAATTTAGATGATAGTGAAATTAAAGAATTCATAGCAAAGCATCTTTTTGACAGAAGTTTTTACTACAATCAAGCGACTTTTAAAGTAAATGTAGATGATAAAAGTATTAATGAAGTCGTTGCTGAAATTACAAGTTTATTAGCTTAATTCGGCAAAACTATTATTGTCTTCAAAAACTACAGAAACATGTTCATGTGAAGATGTTGAAAGCGAGATTCCCTTAAAATCAACTTTGATTGGATATTTTTTATGGTTTCTATCTACTAAAACCGCAGTTTTGAATTTCTTTAAAGGAACGTCTAAAAAATGTTTTACTCCGTACATCAACGTTGAACCAGAATTCAATACATCATCAACTAAAACAATGCCTTTATTTTGATATTCTTCTTTTGAGATTGAGGTAGTTATTTCAGAATTTAGATTTGTTTTATCGATTTTTACTTCACATAAAATTACTTTGATTGGCGATATAGATTGTAAAGAAACTGACAATTTTTCTGCTAATATATAGCCATTCGAGGCAATTCCTGCCAAAACAATGCTTTCTTCTTCTACGAAAGTTTCATAAATTTGATAAGCAATTCTCTTAATTTTATGTTCAATTTCTTGATGTGTAAGAATGATATTTTGGCTCATGGTTTTATTTTTTTGTAAATATAAAAAAGAGTTCGTTTCCTTCTCTAGGTTTTATAGAATTATGTGCAGTTTCTAATATTTTTAAATAGAAATCATTTTCAAATAAAGAATTATATTCTTCTTTAGAACCACCAAAAGGCGGACCAACTTCGGTTAATGGAAATTGAAAAAACAATCCTGCTAATTTCCCATTTGGATTTAATAATTCTTTCATTTTTTGAACGTAACCTTTTCTTAAAGATGGATCTAAGGCACAAAAGAAAGTTTGCTCAATAATTAAATCATACTTATTTTCATGTTCAAAAAAATCTGATTTTATCAATTGATTTGGATTACAATTTGGCACTCTTTTTAGAATGTTATCCAAAGGTGATTGGGCAAAATCTAATACAAAAACATTTTGAAAACCATTAGCAATTAAGTAATCAAATTCATGACTGTTTCCGGCTCCAGGAATTAAAATCTTGATAGATTTGTCTTCAATTTGGTTAATGTATTCTTTTAAAGGAGTTGAAATAGTACCAACATCCCAGCCAATTTCGTTATTCTGATAACGTTCTTCCCAATAATTGCTATTCAGTTTCATCAATATCAGTTTTAAATTCTATATCGTCTAAGTCGCGTCGGTCTTTTTTGGTTGGTCGGCCAGTTCCAGTTTTTCGGTAATGTTCTTTTGATAGTTTCAATAATTCTAAATGCGCAAAAGATTCCGCAGGAGTTTCATCTTTACGATAAACATCAACAAGTTTTGCTCCAACACGATTGGCAGGAACATCCAAAACTGAAATTATATGAGTTATTTGATCTTTTCTAAAGGTGATTTTATCTGATGGGAAAACCTCTTTAGATGCTTTTGCAACTTGACCATTAACAGTAATATGGTTCTTTTTACAAGCTTCTGTAACCATATTTCTGGTTTTATAATATCGAACACACCATAGGTATTTATCTACTCTCATAAAAATATCTAAAATCAACGTTAAATAGTTTACAAAAATAAATCAATATTGTATCTTGCGCACTTAAAATTGATTAATAATGAATAATATTTTTAAAATACTTTCAGCAGTAGTATTTTGTGGTCTTTTAGCATCTTGTAGCAAGAGTGATGACCCAGTAACGCCATTAAGAGATTATGCAGAACAATATGCAGCTGATATTGACTCAATTGATGATTATATCGATACGCATTACATGACAGTTGATCCAACAAATTTTGATGTAACATTTACTGAAATTCCTACTGGTGGAACGCAACAATCTATTAGAACACAAACACTATATCCATTAAAAGATACTCTTGTAAAAGAAGATGGTATCGAATATAAAATCTATTTTATTAAATTTAGAGAAGGTGATGCCGTAAATGGTAAAAGACCAACACAAGTTGATTCTGTTCACGTTTCTTATAGAGGAACTAGATTGACCGACGATCAATTTGATGATGCTACAAACCCTGTTTGGTTTGGTTTGCAAGATGTAATTTCTGGTTGGACACACATTATGCCAAACTTTAAAACTGGAACTTATACAACTGCTCCAGGTCCAAATCCGATTACTTTTAATGATTTTGGTGCAGGTGTTATGTTTTTACCATCAGGTTTAGCTTACTTTAATAATGCAGCTGGTTCGATTCCTTCTTACTCTCCAATAATTTTTAGCTTTAAATTATATGAATTAAGATATCGAGATCATGACAGAGATGGAATTTTATCTAAAGATGAAAGAAAATTAGATCCAGCAATTCCTGCTTTGATAAGATGGAGAGAAAACCCTTTTTTAGGATATGATTATGATGGAGATGGAGATGTAGAAATTTATGATACTGATGGAGATGGAACACCAAATATGTTAGATATAGATGATGATGCTGATGGTATCCCTACTAAGCTTGAAAGAAAATATCTAGTGGGAACTAATACTTATTATTATCCATTTAATGGCGCTGCAGTTGATAATACTGCAACTCCTATAGATGAAAGAAGAGGTATTCCGAGAAAGTTTACTGGATTTAATACTTCTACTAACACCATTCAAGGAGTACAAGCAGATTTTACTGATCCAGAAAGATTAAGAAGACATTTAGATCCAACATGTAAACCTCCTTATGGAGAAGATTAAATAAAAAAAATGCCGTTCAAAATTTTGAACGGCATTTTTTTTATTTAGTTTCTTCTAACTTCTTTCTTTCTTCAATTAATTGTTTTAATTGTTTTCCGTAAATCGATTTTGAGATTTCTGGCGTAAGAGATTTTTGAATGGTATCAAGATATTTTAAATTGATATCGTAGATTTCTGCAACGGCTACGTAAGGAGCAACCGCATGACTTGCATTGTTAACAGCAAAATTTGTTGTGTAAAGATATTTTCTCTTTAAGATATTATCTTGTTCAACTTGAATTTTGGCTAATTCTGCAGTGTTTTTATTTTTAAACGCAGTAAACCTTTTTTTAACTAATTCTAAATTTTCATCTACATAACGCGATACTACTTTTTTGTATTCATCATATAATTCTTGATTTTTTGAACCTGTAATTTTTGCGTCAGCAGTAAAAAATTCTAAAGAAGATTCAATATTAATTTTTCCTGGCTCAACAAAGAACGGAAGATTATTATCTACAGAATTGGAAACTCCTCTATCCAAGAAAAGATAAAGCATTTCTGGTGAATCAATATTCATTTCACTTTTAAAGTGCGAATCTCCATCAATAATGATAGTGTCAATGGCTACAAGAGTTGTGTCTTTAATTCTTTGAATATAAAGTGTTCCTTTTTTTAAACCTTTTATATTACCAGTTATTTGAAGATTTTTGTCCGATTTTTTTTCAGAACATGAGCTGATTACTACAAGTGCTAGTAAAGCAATAATTATTTTTTGCATGGTTTATTTTATTTTCGGCAAAATAATAAAAAAATCCTCAATCTATTGCATAAATTGAGGATTTAAAAAATGGATATATTCAAGTTTATCCTTTTAACCAAGCTTCTTTTAAAGTTTGTTTTGTTGGTTCCACTACTTGATAGCCTTCAGACTCTTGGTAAGACAAGATTACTTTACCAGTCAATGTTTGTTCTTTACCATCTCGTTTTACTTTTATCGTTACGTTGTCACCGTCTTTCCAATTTTGAGCTTCAGTCATCATTTCAGACAAAGTGTCAAGATTATAGCTTTTTCCGTTTAAAGAAGTAATTACATCGTCCGCTTTTAATCCGATATTGGTCATAAAAGTACTTAATTCTGTATTGTTTCTAACTATGATTTCTTTGGTTGTTGGGTTTCCAGAAATTCCAGCCGATTTAGAACTGTTTAAAAATGGATTTACTGCTTTTTTAATTTTCCCTTTTGCAATTCCAACTTTAGCAAAATAAACTTCATATGGAATTGGAGTAGGACCAGCAACATAGGTATTTAAAAATTCACCTACTTCTGGATAAGTCATTTCGGTTATTCTGGCAAAAAGTTCATTGTCATTAAATGGTTTTGTTGGACCAAATTCATTAGTAAGTTTTTGCATCATATCTAAGATTCCTCTTTGTCCATTACTTTTTTCACGGATAATGATGTCAATGCACATTCCAATTAAGGCTCCTTTTTCATAAACGTTTAGATATTGACCTTTATATGGTTCAACAAGAACATTTTGACTCATGGTTGTAAAAGGCATAGTATCATTCATACGTTTAGCACCTTTTATTTTATCATCCATTCTTCTGTAAAATGCATCTTCAGTAATTAAACCTTGGTTTACTTGAAATAGATTTGCAAAATATTCGGTTACACCTTCATACATCCATAAATGTTGTGACATTTTAGGTGAATTAAAATCGAAATAATGAATTTCATTAGAATGAACTCCAAGTGGTGTTACAATATGAAAGAACTCGTGTGAAACTACATCGATGATTTGTTTTCCTAATACACCAGTTGGCATCATTTCTGGAAAAACTACTGTTGTAGAACTGTTGTGTTCTAATGCCCCAAAACCTTTTGCATCAGTCTTTTTCATTTCAGAAAGATAAAGAAGGACAGTGTATTTTTTATTACTGTTTACAGCTCCTAAAAATTTCTTTTGAGCTCGCATACATTTTTCTAAATCTGCAGAAAGAGCTTTAGCTGTATGTTTATCATTTGGTGAATAAACGCTAAAAAGGATTTCCATTCCGTCTACATTGAAAGTAACATAATCTGGTTTAGAATACATTATCGGATTGTCAACCAAATCATTATATCTAGAAACAACAAAAGTATCTGATAAATTACTGCTGTCAGAATCGACTAATGAAGTAGCTCCAAAAAGATTTTCAGAATGGGTGATGTTTAATTTGTAAGTTAAGTCTTTTTTATCTTCAAAATAGCCAACGAAACCGTGGTTGTTTAGCATAAAATTTTTCCCTTCTAAAATATTTGTTCCAGCTGGAGAGAATACACCACTTCCAAATCCACCTCCGCCTTCAATATCATAAGTATCATTAACTAAATAGGTAATTTTATCTAGTTTTTTAGCTTCTTTGATAGTCCAAGAGTTAGTGCTTAGTTTTTCAACTTGTAAAGCATTTCCTTCACTATCAAAAGCTTTCATATCATCAATGAATTTACCATAATCATCTTCGGAATATGTTCCTGGAATTATTTTTGGAACGTGATATACAACTTCATCAGTTGTGATAGTTGGTGCACTAATAGAAACTAAAAGTTTATCTTCTTTTACGTCGTTTAAGTTGATGTTTACTACAACTTCAGATTTTTCAGAAGAAACTGCTGTAGAAGTTGGTTTACAACCAAAAAACAAAGTAACAACTGCTAAGGATAGGATTATTTTTTTCATAAAATATCAAAATTTCTAATAATAGGTAGCTAATCTAATAGATTTGTTACAAACTATTTTAATTTTTTACCTGAATTTTTATCCAATTTAATATTTCAGTCAAAGCTATTGGTGAAAAGGTTTGTTCAATTTTATCATATTCACTTGGAGCACCTGTTGTACATTCTTGAAACAAATGATTTAGATTAGGAAGTTCTTTGGTTGTAACTTTTTTGTTTTTTCCTTTAGCTAAGGCATTTTTTATGGCTTCTAGATTTTCTTTTGCTGGTACTTGTAAATCTTTCAATCCGTTTAGTGCAATAACTGGACATTTTACTTTTTCTAAAGCAACACTTGGATCTAGTTTTATAAAATATTTTATCCATGTATCTGTATATTGATTTATTTGAAATTTAATGTATTGTTCTTTAGTCATTCCTTCAGGATATTTTACATCAGGAGTTTTACTAATTGCCTCTTCAAAAAGATTGGTCAAATCAGTATTAAGTATAGAATCATCAGTAGATTTAATTATTAAATCAAATATTTTTTCATTGAAAATTCTGGCTTCATTTATGTTTTCTTCAGATGCACCACCAGCTCTTGAGATTAATTCTTGTTGTAATAAAAGAAGTTTATCGCCTCTCAATCCAGTTCCTGCAAGTAATACTATAAAACTTACATTCTTGTTTCTACTTGCTACCATTGGAGCTACAACGCCTCCTTCACTATGACCAACAAGACCAATACTTTTTTTGTTTATTTCTTTTCTGCTAAGTAAATAGTTTACTGCTGCTTCAGTATCATAAGAAAAATCTAAAGTTGTTGAAGTGGCATAATTTCCTTTAGATGAAGCAGTTCCTCTGTCGTCGTATCGTAAAACGCCAATACCGTTTCTTGTTAAATAATCTGAAATTACTAAGAAAGGTTTATGCCCAAGAAGTTCTTCATCACGATTTTGTGGACTACTTCCTGTAATTAGTATTACTACTGGAAAGTTTCCTTCTTTGTTTGGTAGTGTTAAAGTTCCAGCAAGTGTTACTCCGTCTTTTTTGTTTTCAAAAGTAACTTCTTCAGTATAATAAGGATAAGGTTTTTTTGGTTCTTGAGGTCTAGCCAAAGCCATTTTTTCCACTTTTTCTCTAGACAATTCCATTGGGAAACTTTGTCCAACTTGTTTGAAAATTCCTTTTATTTTATTGTTTTCAAAAGTTCCTTCATATTCAATTCTACCTGCTGGAATTGCAAATTTGAAAGTAGCGTTTTCAAAACTAGTTGATGGAATTGGTATGTCAAATGCTTTTTGATCAGGACTGTCCATAGTTGATTTATAACCATTTTCAGTTTTGGTAACATTAATTTCAATGGGTAATTGAGCTCCTGGAACTTTTAATAATCCATACCATTTACCTGTAATGTCTTGTCCGAAAGTTGTTAACGACAAGAAGAATATAACAATTGTTATTGATGCTTTTTTCATTTTATCTAATAGTTTAGTTTTAGTATTATAATTTTTGATATCACTTCAGCTAGAATTATTGCTAATCCAAAAAGTAAAATATGTTTTGCTTCCTTTGAGTTGGTTGCAGTTTTGAATCCATTAAAAAGAAGGATTATTGACCAAATTAAGCAGATGAATGTTGCAATCCCTGATAACACAAGTAAAACCATTTCTGAATTTTCAATATTGATTTCTTTGTTTTTTGAAACCATATCTATTAGTTTTTCAGTAACCAAATACATTTTGTTGTTTACATTGAAAAATAATAGTAAGTAAAAAGGAATTTTTGCAATTAGGCTTGTTGCTATGATGTCAATAAAGCGTGTTTTTTTATTTACTAATTTGCCAACAAGAAATAAAAGTGTTGATAAAATAAAAATATTTATTATTAAATCAATTGCAGTCGTTGAAATAGATGTTTTTTCAATAAAATGTAAATCGAGAACACCATCAAATCGTCCATTAAAGGCAAATGCTAGAAGGCATCCGATGATACCTGCTAAAATTCCAAATGTTATTAATTGCTTTTCGGAATAGTTTTGAAAAGGATTAAATATTATTTTTTTCATACTTATTTTTTGGATTTTAAGTGATTTATTTTGTTGATAATATCATCCAATTTGTTTCTTACAGTTGGATAACTATTTCCCATTTGAGTAGCCATTTCTTTTAAACTACCGCTTGTTAGAAAAAATTGTAAGATAAAATTCTGCTCTTCTTCAGTGATTTGAAGCAATAATGGAAGAGAATAATTGCCAGAAACAGATGTTGAGCAATTACCACAACTTAATTGTGTTACTATAAGTGAGCTTTCACAACTTGGGCATTGTATTGGAAGTTTTGTTTGCATAGTATTAAAATTATAATAAACAAAATTAAATAATATTTAAATATAAATTAATAAAATTGATATTTATTTTAAATAAATTGATTAAAATATTTAAAAGCTATTTGATGAGGCATTGTACAAAAAATAAAAAAAGCGATAATTTCTTATCGCTTGGAAGTATCTGATTATATTTAATCAAATTTATTTTTCATGTAATATTTTCCATCTAAATCGTCAAAGTCATCATCAACCATTGGTTTTGGTTTTGGTTTGCTTGCCGCAACTTTCTTTTTCCAAAGCTCAAAGTTGTCTTTAGATAATCGTTTACGCATCAATTCTGTAACTTCATTTTCAGTTATTCCAAATTCAGCTTTTAATACTTCAAAAGGTTTTCTCTCCTCTTGAGCCATACTTACAACTCGCTCTAATTGTTCGTCGTCAAGTTCTACTCTTTTACTTTTTTTCATTAGTCGAAAAGCACAATTTTAATGTTAGTTCTTTTTTATCAATCAATTTATATACCAATATTAAGAAAAAAAATAATTACTTTTTTAAATGTTTGTAAAAATTTTATTCTTTTTGAGGTGAACGTGTTTTTTGGAATGGAATTTTTAATAAACTAACTAGTTTATTATTTTCATTTGGATCCATATGTGTATCAACTCCATAAATGATAGTTTCCCTTTCCATATAGCTAAATGTTCCAAAAATTCTATCCCAAATAGAGAAGATATTTCCATAATTACTATCAGTATGAGGCAGTTTGTAATGATGATGAGTTTTATGCATATCAGGAGAAACCAATATGTAACTCATAACTTTATCTATTTTTTTTGGCAAACAAATATTAGCATGTGTGAATTGAGTTGCAACAACTGATAGTGTTTGGTACATGAATACCATCCACATTGGACTACCTACAATAAGAACTCCTAAAGTTGTAAAAACAAATCGAATTACACTTTCACCAGGATGATGACGGTTTCCTGATGTGGTATCAATATAGGTGTCTGAATGATGAATTAAATGAAAACGCCACAATAATTTTACTTTGTGTTCAGTAAAATGTGCCAAATAAGCTCCAATAAAATCCAATAAAAGTATTCCAACTACAGTAAAAGCTATTGGATTCATTTTTGGCAACCAGTTTAAAATTCCAAATTCTTTTTTTGTTACATAATCTGCTGTTTTTAGTAAAATAAAAGCTAATGCAAAATTTACTATAATTGTAGTTATTGTAAAAAAGATATTAATTCCGGCATGTTGCCATTTATTATATTGAAATTTAAAAAAAGGTATTGCGCTTTCAATCAACCAAAATATAGCAATTCCACCAGCAAGAATTAAAGCTCTATGTAAAGAGGGTATGCTTTCAAAATAATGTATTATGTCATTCATTGTAATTTGATTTTTATCAAAAATAATCAAAATATTATTTGATAATGCGAAAGGTTAAATTAATTCTTGGTGCAATAGATTTGGCTGTTTTTGGAATTTGATGTTTCCAAAAATGTTGTGTTTCACCTTTCATTAGTAATAGACTTCCATTTTCTAAAGTAATTTTTAGTTTGGCATCCTCAATAGTGTTGTGTTGTAAGTGAAAACTTCGTTTGGCTCCAAAACTTACGGAAGCTATAACTGGATTTCGACCTAATTCCTTTTCATTATCAGCATGCCATCCGTTACTATCTTTACCATCTCTATACAAATTGAGTAATACAGTTGTAAAATTTTCAAAACAAACTTCTTCAATTTCATTTTTAATAAACATCAACAATGGATTCCAGTGATGAGGTTGCATCACAATATTGGAATAGGAGTAAGGTTTTCCGTCGTTTCCAAAAAGTGATGTTAATCTTGGTTGTGGATGTGTTTTTCCGAAAACAGTTATGTCATCTTGTTGCCATGGAATCTCATTTAACAATTTTTCAAAAAACATTTTAGATTTTTCTGCATCAAAGAAATTAGGGTAATATTCAATTTCTGCGTTGGGTAGATCAAAAATTATTTTTTCTGAAGGGAATAATGAATTCATCTTTCAAAAATAAAAAAAAACGACGGAATATTTTCCGCCGTTTCAATTTTATTTAGATCAATTAATTATTAGTCATCTGTTTTTTGTAGAAGGTTTTTGTAGATAAGTCCACCAACAACGGCTCCTAATATTGGTGCAGCCCAAAACAACCATACTTGTCGTAAAGGTTCGCCTTGAGTAAACAATGCTTGAGATAATGAACGAGCAGGATTAACAGAAGTATTTGTAATTGGAATACTAATTAAGTGAATTAAGGTTAAAGCTAGTCCAATTGCAATTCCAGCAAATTTTCCGTTAGCAAATTTATCTGTTGTACCTAGAATTACTAATAAGAAAAACATAGTTAATAAAAATTCGGCGGTAAAGCATGAAATCATTGAGTATCCATCTGGAGAAAACTTACCAAAACCATTAGATGCAAATGCTCCAGCGCTTGAATTATCAATCACATTTCCAGTTTTACCTGTCCAAATATAAAACAGTGAACCAGCTGCCGCTATAGCTCCAAAACATTGTGCAATTATGTAGGGAAGTAAGTCTTTTGCAGAAAATCTTCCGCTTGCCCATAGACCAAAAGAAACTGCAGGATTGAAATGTCCGCCAGAAATATGACCAACAGCATAAGCCATTGTTAGTTCAGTTAGTCCAAATGCTAAAGCTACACCTAAGAATCCAATTCCTAAATGGACACCAGTAGGAGTTACGTATCCTGCTGCAAATAATGCGCTACCACATCCGCCAAAAACAAGCCAATAGGTTCCAAAAAATTCTGCTAATAGTTTTTTCATAATAGTACAATTTAGTTCATAATAGTTTTTAAATAATTCTTGTAAAATCGGCATATTGACTAGCCCAAAACATAAGGATGAATTGTATTGGTATTCTAAGATATAAAACCCATTTTGGAAAGCCTAAACTTGCTTTTTCATTAATCAACATGTAGATGTTGGCCGGAAAAATTAGTGCTAATAATATTATAATTGAGATTGCTGCTAAATTTGAAAAAATAGGTATGCATAAGTATACTCCAAACATTATTGCTAATAAACCACTTAATTCGTTTATGAATTTTTTATTTGTTAGGAAAGGAGGAATTATTTTATAATATACTTCAGGTTTTCGAAAATGATTGATTCCGGCGAGTATGTAAAACACTGCCATGACATAAAGGTGCCAAGGTTTGTCCATTTAGTTTGTTGTTTTGTTTTACGAAAATAAATAAAAATTAACAAAAAAAATAAACTTGTAGAATTAGTTTGACAAAATTATTATATTTTTGATAAAAAATTAGATTTAACATTCATAATAACTATGGCGATAATGATTAAAATTATACCAACCCATTGAATGAAAACTACTTTTTCACTTAATATGATATAAGCCATTAGCACAGAAACAGGCAGTTCAAGAGCAGAAACAATACTACCAAGACCAATTCCTGTTATAGGAAATCCAGCATTCATTAAAATAGGAGGGATAATGGTTCCGAATAATGCTAAGAAGATTCCCCATTTTAAGAAAATATCAAAATTGAAAGGTGTATTTTGGGTAAACAATGCAAATCCAAAAACGATAACTGCTCCTCCCAATAACATATATAAACTTCTTTGCGCCGATGAAATTCCGATAGCAATTCTATTAGCGGTAAACATCGTTGTTGTAAATGAAGCAGCAGCTAATATTCCCCAAAAGATCCCTCTCCAGTCTATGGCTACTTTGCTATTTAAAATATTTGTAGCTAATATGGTTCCCAATAGAACTATTAATACTGCAACAGTTTTTTGTGTAGAAGGTTTTCTTTTTTCGAGAAACCATTCTAATAAAACGCCCATCCAAACGGTTTGCATCAATAAAACAATTGCGATTGAAACATCAATATATCGTACACATAAATAGTAGAAAACACTAGTCATTCCTAAGGAAGTTCCAGCCAACATTAATTGAAAAATATTCTTTGGAGTTGCTTTTTCAACAGCAGTTTTAGAAGTCGATTTTTGAAAGGCATTAATCAATAGCATTCCGAGAATTCCATAAATGAATTGCGATATGGTAACTTCAGCTGTTGTATAATTTTCTTGATAAGCAAGTTTTACAAAAGTGGCTAGCATTCCATAACTTGACGCACCAAGACCCACTAAAATCACACCTTTAAGGACACTATTCTTTAACATTTTTTATTTTTTAAAAAGCCGACAAAGATAGTTCTTTGTTAATGAGTTCAAAAGTTTATCTTCTTAAAGTTTAGAATAATCCTTCGAGTGGTTTATTGTTTATGCCAATTTTAGTATAATCAAAATTCATTTTTTGTTGTAACAAAGTCGCGTAAACGCTTCTGAAATCAATTTGATGTTTTAAATCACCATTGTCTAAATCAGATAAGTTTGGATTAGTTCCTATAATTTTTGATTTGTTGTTTCCTCCAATAACAAACATAGGTGCAGCAGTTCCGTGATCGGTACCATTGCCATTGTCTTTTACTCTTCTTCCAAATTCAGAAAAGACAACAATAGTAACATTTTGTAGCAATTGCGCTTTCTTTAAATCGGTGTAAAAACTAAAAATAGCATCGTTCAATTCGGTTAATTTTCTTTTATGAATGTCCAATTGATTGTCGTGTGTGTCAAATCCGCCAAGCGATGTGTAATACACTTTTGAGTTCAAATTTCCTTTCACCAATCGAGCAATCCATTCTAAATTTTTGGATAAGCCAGTTTTTGGATAACTAATTTCGGCAGTCGATTTTGCCAAAGCTTTTTGAATATCATCGGAACCTTCTGTAACGGAGTTTGCAATTTTTCTAACAAAATCTAATTGCGGATTGTCAGATAATTTTATATTTTCTTCTTTATCAGTTCTAATTTTAAATCGGTTTGGATCTTTTACTGTGATTGAATTGGGCTCGACACCTTTTAAAGCTAAATTGTCAATGGAATCTAGATTAATTCCGGCTGTTGGTTGGTGTTCTTTACATTGCAAATCTAAGTAACGACCTAGCCAACCTTCATTCAAATACATATTAGAATCGGTTGCAGTCTGCCAAATTTCCTGACTTCTAAAATGCGAACGAACAGGTTCAGGATAACCTACATTTTGAATTACTGACAAATCTCCGTTTTGTTGCATTTGAGCAAAATCTTTCAAAGCCGGATGAAAAGCCATTCCTTTATTTTTTCCAATTACATCATTTTTATTGATGGCAATTTTAGTTCGAAGGTCATAATATAAAGGGTTCTCGTATGGAATGAAAGTATTCAAACCATCATTTCCACCATTTAATTGAATAAAAACCAAGCATTGTTCTCCAATTACCAAATTGTTTTGAGAACCAAAAGCATGTAAAAAATCAGGAAGCAAAAGCATTCCTCCGGTGAACGTTCCTGTGAGCGATAAAAAGTTTCTTCTGTTCATAATTTTAGCTTTAAATCAGTTGGTATTCAGGAGTTTTTGTAATGTAATTGAATAGTCTTAGTACGGCATAATTGGCATTGGTATCTTTGGCATCAAAATCGTATTTGAGTAAATTTTCCATGTCTTTTTGCAAATTTTCATCTACTCTAAAAAGCAGTCTATTTGATAATTCTGAAATTATCTGTTTGTTATTTCCATTTTTATCAAAATCTATGCTGACGTTGATTTTTTCTAACTTAATTTCAGGTTCGTCACCTTCTTCAGGAATTTTGTCAAATACTTTTCTGCTAATATTTCGTCCATTACATAGTAAATCACTCGCATTATTTCTTTGTAAATAAATTTGAGAAGTTAGCCATGAATTTCCGCCATCCCAACCTTTAACATTGGGTTGATTGAATAAATCCATACCTTGTTGTTTTAAGAAAAAAGAAATCAAATTACTATTTGAATTTGTAATATTTAACTCGTCTGTGAGTTGAAATAGATAAGTTAATGGATCTTTTATTTTGCTTCCAGAATTCTCTTTCGCATATTCTTCGTTAAAAATTTTGGTTAAAAGTGGCTTGATTTCAAAATTCATTTTTCTGAAATAATCACCATAATAAACTACTAAATCTTCTGATGGATTATCATAAATAAACCATTTTAGTATTTTTCTTGTAATTAAATAAGGTGTGTTTTTTTGTTCAAATATAATGTCGACTAAATCATCAGCTTTAAAATTTCCTTTTTTCCCAAAATAGGTTTTGGTTGAATTGTCTTCTAAAAATCTTCTGTAAACTGCACTTTCTTCGCCAAGATTTAATCCAGCTAAAGCTTTTGCACCTTCTTTAATATCGTTTTCCGTATAATTTCCAATTCCAATGGTGAAAAGTTCTAGTAATTCTCTACTTAAATTCTCATTGATTTTGTCTTTTCGATTGTCAACATTATCCAAATAACGAACCATTGCATTCGATTTTACAATCAGTTTGGTAAGTTCTTTGAAGTTTCCGAAAGCATTTTCACGTAAAATCATATTGTGTTGGTAAATCCAATACGTAGATTTTACTTTTTGAGAAGTTGCCACAAAATGGTTGTGCCAAAAGCAGGTCATCTTTTCTCTCAAGGGAAATTTTTCTGTTAGAAATTTATCAATCCACCATTTTTTTAATTCGGTAGCATTTCTAATTTGTTTTTTTATTACTTTCTTTTGGTCATCTGCAGTTCCGTTTTTAATCGATTGACGAAGTTCTTTCAGCTCAGCAATGGTTTTAGGTTCATCGTCAAGAAAATTTGGAAGCGTTTTTTCAAATGTAGTTGCGTACGATTGATTTAGGAATTTTTCAAATCCTAATTGTTCTATAAGTTGCGCTTGCTTTCCTGAAAAACCTAATCGCAGTGACCAAAGATTGCTTTTGTTCATAACCGATGAATTGAATTATAAATTTAGACTTTATTTAACACAAAAGGTTTAAATATAATTGAAATTATAACGTTGAATATGGATTAAATTTTGTTTCTATGAAAAATATTTTATTTGTTTTGTGTTTGAGTTTTATTTGTTGCAACAATGCAAAAGTTGAAACTCCAATTAAAGATTATAAAGCTACCAATAAAGAAGCTCTTGAGTATTGTAAGAAAAACGAATTTAATGAGGATTATTATTTCTTGTTGGATTTAAGTATTCATCCTGGAAAGAATCGATTTTTTATCTATGATTTTAAAGAAAATAAGATAGCTGACAAAAATTTGGTAACTCATGGAAGTTGCGATCAATTTGAAGAAAATCCAGAAAAATGGGAAAAGGCTAAATTTAGTAATAAAACCGATAGTCATTGTTCCATGAAAGGCAAGTATAAAATTGGAAAGAGAGATTATAGTTCTTGGGGAATTAATGTGAAATATTGGTTGCATGGTTTAGAAAAATCGAATGAAAATGCAGTGAAAAGAGTAGTGGTTTTACATTCGTGGAATGCGGTTTCTAATGAAGAAATTTATCCTAAAGTTTCTCCTTTAAGTTGGGGTTGTCCAGCAGTTTCTGATGAGTTTATGAGGAAATTAGATGCCAAATTGAAGCAAACAAAAAAGCCAGTTTTACTTTGGATTATTGAATAAAAAAATCCCATGAAAAAATATCATGAGATTGATTCAAACATTTATTAAACTAACTAACCTTTATCTTCTTCCTCCAGAAGTTCTAACTCTGTTTGGATTTGATTTTTTAACTCTTACAGCTTTTACTTCTCCTCTTTTGTTTTTTGTTACAACGGTTGTTTTACGATTATTACTTTTCACCACAGTTGTTCTTCTGTTGTTGTGAATTACGAGATTAGAATGATTTCTTCTTGGGGCATATATTTTGTGCGCAACTACAACTCTTCTTGCAGGAACGCTATGGTAGTGAACTCTATGAGGAGAACATCTGTTGTAAAAAACATGATATTTGTAGGGTCTCCACGGTCTCCACCATTTTGGATAAAAACCCCATCGCCATGGAGAGTGCCATACTACATAGGTTGGAGCGTAAAGAAATCTTACACTTGGCCAAAACCAAACATTTACAATTACTTGTTTTGTTGTAATTTCGGAAATACTTGGCCCACCTTTTCCACCAGTTGAAGATTCTACAACTTCATTTGGTTCGATAAACGTATTTTCAACATATAAATCGGCATCACCTTCAATTTGAAGCGTTGCACTTTCATTTCCAGTTTTTTCAATTCCAATTATGGCGATGTCTTGTTTTTCTTTATCGTCTATGTAAGTACTTAAAACGATTGCATGTATATCACCTTCACGAATGTCGTCCACTATAATGTAATCAATATCATTATCATCATTTAGATCAAGGTTATTTACATTGTTATTTTCTTCGTTGAGCAATTTTTCAAATTCTTCTAAAGAGTTTGATTTTTTGAATAATGCCAAAGCACCTTCTAAGCTGAAGTTGTCCCCAGTATTATCTGGTTTTTCGCCTTCCTGACTAAATCCTACAGTTGATGCAAGAAGTATAAGTAAAAGTGTGGTTGTTTTTTTCATAATCAAATAAGTTTAAGTATATGACTATGAAATTGATAAAAGGTTTAAATTCTTTTTTTATTTTTTTTTGAATTCAATAGTTTTCCAATTTAATTGTATCCATGTAGCTACTTCTTCTTGTTTGGTTATTTTAGGAGGTAGTTTTTCTCTTATGCAACGTTCAATTTTAATACAACTTTCAATTTTACTAAAATCCCACAAATCGATTAACTTGTTAATAAGATACAACACCTCCAAGCCTTGATTTTTATTAAATCGGGTTTCATTTATTTTTCCAGAAATTTTAGGATCAGAAGGTATATAGGACGACCATTCATAATCTGAATAAAATAAATCGGTTTTGGTGAAAGTCATCATTTTTTAGTTTTATTTCTTTGTAAGGTAAGTCAAAAAATGAGAGATATTTATTTTTTTTTATGAAACAGCCATTTTAGTTTATGAAATGCTATTTTTAATTTTTGAATGTAAGATTATTTACTAAAAATCATATTTTCTTTCAACGGCAAATCTTATTAAATCTGTTTTTCCTTGAATATTCATTTTCTTCAGAATATTTTTTCTGTGAGTATCAACAGTACTTTTACCAATGAATAAAATATCAGCAATTTCTTGAGATGTTTTTCCTTCACCTATTAGGCGTAGTATTTCTTTTTCTCGAGTGCTTAATACAATTTCCTCTTTACTTGTTATATCTGTAGTTGTTATTGCATCATCAAAAAAGCTACCGTTTTTAGCTACAATTCTTATAGCTTCTAAAACTTTTTTAAGAGAAGAATTTTTCATTATATAACCAGAAACTCCTGCATCTTTCATTTGGTGAATGGCTTCTGCTTGGTCAAACATGCTAAAAGCAATTATTTTTATGTTTGGAAATTCCTTTTTAATTGTTTTTGTTGCTGATATTCCATCACATTTTGGCATTCTTATATCGGTCAATACAATTTGTGGTTGTTTTTTTCTAACCAAATCGATTAACATTTCACCATCATTAGCTTCACCTAAAACGGTAATATCTTCTTCATATTCCAAAAAAGAACGAATGCCGTCAATTAGAGCTTGATGATCTTCTGCAATTACTAATGTTATCATATAGGTAGGTCTATAATTATGGTTGTTCCTTTGTTTATTACTGAATCTATGGTGAAAGTTCCTTCCATTTGTTCCACTTTTTTTTCTATACTCTTGAGTCCTATTCCGTCTTTTATAACAATTTTTTTAATATCAAATCCTTTCCCATTATCTTCAATAATAATATTAATATCGGTTTTATTATGTTGTGTGAGAAGATATTAACTTCGGTAGCTTGAGAATGTTTAATGATGTTGGTACACAATTCTTGAATCATTCTAAAAATCGTTAGTTCCTTTTGATTATCTAATCTTTCGTTTAATCCAAATGGAATTACATTTATGGTTAATTTTTTAAGAATACTCATTTTTTCTGCCATTTTTTTTACGGCAATTTCCAAACCATGACTTCCAATAACTCCAAGATTTTTTAGATGTGAAATATTCCTTACTTCTTGATAAGCTTCATCAATAAGTGCATCGGTTTTTTCAAACAATTGATTTTCTTTATCTTCTAAAACTTCTTTTTGGCGTTTAAGATTTTGAAAATTAAACTTTAAAGTTGCTAATAAACTACCTAGATTATCATGTAATTCATTTGCTATTCTTTGTCGTTCTTTTTCCTGGCTTTCAAGCATTATGTCAATTTCATGAAGTTCTTGCTCTTTTAATGAAGTTTCAAGTCTCTGGGTTTGGATAAGCTTTTCTTGTTCAGCTATAGTTTTCTTTTTTGAAACGTTTTTGTAAGCCAGAATTCCAATTGTTGCAATTATTAAGAGTAAAGCCAAACCAATAAAAAGTATAGTTTTATTGGTTTGAAGCTTTGTTTTTAATGTTAAATTTTGAAGTTTCGTTTCTTCGGTATTGTACTTTGTATCGATGTCTTTAATAGCAATTTTTTGTTCTTTTTCATTTATGATTTGTTCATAAACCTTTTGTTTGTCAAGGTATATTAATGCTTTTTTATAATCACCTTTTTCTTTGTAAGATTCAGATATATAGCTGTATAAAGTTTCTTTATTTTTGTTTAAAAAGCCTTTTAAAGGAATTGAATCAGCTTTTTGATAGTAATAAATTGCGTTTTCATGTTCTTTTTTCTTACTGTATGCTCTTCCAATATTAGTATATAAATTAAAGAAGTATTCGGTTATTTTTTTTTGATTGCTAGAGGTTGACTCAATTTTTTTTAAAATTATAATTGCTTTTTTTAAAACATATAAAGCTGAATCTGTTTTTTTTATTTTATCATGAGAAAAAGTTGCTCCCATATTTTGAAGAATCCTTACATGCGTTAATTTATCATTCGTTTTTAGGTTTTCTTTTTCAGCTTTTCTAAAATAGTCTAGTGATATTTTCGGAATAGTATCGTAAAATGACTTTCCAATTTGAATATAAAACTCCGTTAAAATTTCAGGATCTTTTTTTTGTTTTGCGTAGTCATTATATTCTTTTAGAAAATTTTTATAATCTACATTGTTTCTGTTTATTGCCAATAATAGTGAAGCAATTTCAATATTTATTTTAGCAACTTTATCTGTACTATCAATAGATCTATATAGTTTTTTAGATTCTATAAAATGGTTGTAAGCGAGATCATCACGATTGTCTTGCAGCATTATTGTAGCTAAAGCATAGTTGTACTGAGCAAGTTCTGTGGTGTTAAATTTTATAGTGTTTATTTTATCTACAATACTCTTGGCTTTTTTAAAGTCTTGATTTTTATTGTGTTTTTCAAGGGTTTTTAGAGCTGATGATTGTGAATAAACCAAAGCAACACTTAATAAAAGCGTTGCTTGGAGTAACCATATTTTAATTTTTTTCAAACTCATTAATTTCAATGGCTACTATTTTAAATACAATTATTAATTGTTAGTATTCCACCATTACCTTTCATTGGTTCGGCTTCAAAATCAAGATTTTCAGGATTAACACCTTTATTATTTTTAAAAAATTGAATGGGTTTGTTTAAGTTGGGTAGAAGTGATTGACAATATCCCAAAATATTTTTTTCTGCATTGTTTGTTTCAAAGTTATCATCATGAAAACAGATAAAACTCACTTCATCTTCTTTTGTTAAATTAGAAAAATCATTATCCCCAAAAGGTTTTAAATCAAAAGGTAGATGAATTGGATTTCCATCAACAACTCTAAGTTTGCTAGTGGTAATTGCATCAGGATAATTTGTCAAATCCTCGTTTTTTTCTCCATTAACAACTATTACACCTAAAATTCCGTAATGGTCTTTTGTTGAAATGTTATAGTAATTTATATACTCGTACTTACCCCCTTTTTTAAGTTCAGGTAGATGAGTTTTTACTGTGACTTTTTTTGCATTTGTAAATTCGTCAATTTCTAATTTTCCACATGATTCGTAGACTCTTCTCATATTTTTTAGTTTTAAGGGTTTAATAGTTCAAAATTCTGGCATTAAATTATAAAAAAAATCCCTACAAATAGGGATTTTGAGAAGATATAATAAAAATTAACGTTTTGATAATTAATCTTTTGTGTTTTCATTGTCAATTAAATCACTCAAATGAACACGTAAAGCTTTTACAGAAATACTAATTTCCCAAAAGGATATGCCCAAGGAAATAAGTAAACTAAGCAAACTCGCACCAAAAATATAAATGCCAACAAGCTTCCATTCCATAAACAAAACTAACATTCCAAATACGGAAAGAAACAAACTCAGTACACCAAAAAGTTGCATGTATCTAATTAATGTTAAACGCAAGTTGAGGTTTTTGATTTCTATCAAAATGCTTTTGTTCTCTTTTTCATCGTAGGTTTTCTTCAAGCCTCGAACGATTTGTGCAATGGTTAAAAATCGATTAGTATAAGCTAACAGAATTAACGAAGTTGCAGAGAAAAGTAATGCTGGAGTTTCTATGGATAGGTTCATTTTTTTATTTTATTATTTCAAATTTTTCTGAATCTTTTTTAAAGTTTAAACCCACCTGACTTGCTTCTTTGTTGACAATCAGTTCAATATTTATATTAGTAATATCAAAGGCAATTTGAGTAATCCATCGATTAGAAACATTAGAAAAATCAGATTCAATTTCTTTAGAATCGGAAATTAATTTTAGTTCTGAATTGTTTGAAGTGAAAATTAATTCACAACCTTCAAAGGTTTTAAATTTCTTTTTTCCAACAACAATAATATTCATAAAATGATAATCAGAAAGTTCTTGAAAATCCACCCATATTCCACCATTTTCTATTGAAGCGATTTGCTCACCAGGAACATTTAAAATTCGGTTTTCTGTAAAAGTATCAACATGATTTTTTTCTGAAGTATCAATTCCTCCAAGTTTTGTTACGATTTTTTTAAGGATAGAAATCATATTTTTGTTTAATTTAATATTTAATGAAAAGAAAATACAAGTTAGCGATAAAACTTTCTTTTTTCAATTAATAGTTCTCTTTCATTTATTATCCAATACTTTTTTGTCCATAAATCATCATTATTGTACACATAGCGAAATTTTTCGTTTTCATAATGAGACCGTCCACCACCATAAATAATTGGAAATTTAACTGGAAATTTGAATTGTCTATTTAAACTTATTATATCATTATTTAAGTTGTATTCGTAAGTAATAGTTTCAATTTGAGTAGAATCTGTTTCTTTATTATTGATTTCGTCAAAATATTTTGAATAAATTTTCTCTTCTATGATATTGTTTTTTGAATCATATTTGAACTCTCTTTTGTCATAAATTAAATGATTTTTATATTCTTCTAACTGCGGAAAACCATTTAAATCATGATTACTGTATCTTGTAAAAGATTCGTCTTTATGCAAAAGTTGAATTAATTCTTTTTTATTGTTGTATATTTTTTGTTCAATAGTAACAGTGTCAATTTTATAACCATCATTTCTATCATAAAGCTTAATTTCATATTTTATGTTATTAATGGAGTCATAACTAATTTTTGACTTATAAACCAAAGTATTTCTTTCGTAGTTTTCTTGAGTTATTATTTTTCCATTGTCTAATTCAAATTTATAAGTCCAACTACCATATTTTGATTTTTGATTTTTAATTAATTCATAGCTACTATATTTTTTCAAAAGCTCTTGTTCAACATTGTTTTGAGCAATGATGATGGTTGTATAAAAGAAAAATAAAAATTTGAGTAGAGCTTTCACCTTGAAAAGATTTTGATAACCAAATCTACAAAAAAACCTGCAAGTTTTCACTCACAGGTTAATCTTAATTCTTAATACTTTCGTCTCAATACTTATTTAATCAACTCAAAACTTCTTTTCACAAAAGCTGTCAATTCTTCTCCTTTTAATAATCCTTGTGATATTTTGGCTAAATCTAATGCTTGTTTTACCAAACTTTCTTGAGCTGATTTGTCAGAGGTGTTTAAGATAGTTGTTGCTAATTCAGAATTAGTATTTACGACCAAATTGTACATTTCTGGGAAATTACCCATTCCAAACATTCCGCCACCGCCAGTTTGACTCATTTCTTTCATTCTTCTCATGAATTCTGGTTGCGTAATCATGAATGGTGCTGCATTACTATCCATTGGTTCCAATTGAACAGAATAGTTGGTTTTTGGAACAATTTCTTCTAAAACGGTTTTCAAATTAGTAGCCTCATCTTCCGATAATTTAGAAATTTGGGTTTCTTCTTTTTGAATCAATTTGTCAATATGGTCAGAATCCACACGAACAAAAGTTAGGTTTTCATTATCAGACTCTAATTTCTGAATCAAATGCGAAACAATTGGAGAATCTAAAAATAAAACTTCATATCCTTTTTCTTTTGCAATTTCAACATAACCGTGTTGTGTATCTTTATTAGAAGCATATAAAACTACTAATTTTCCATTTTTATCGGTTTGATTTTGAGTGATGGCTTCTTTCAATTCTGCCAAAGTGTAGTATTTGTCATCTACTGATGGATATAAAACAAAATCGCCTGCTTTTTCATAGAATTTTGGTTCGGAAAGCATTCCGTATTCTAAAACGATTTTGATGTCATTCCATTTCTTCTCGAAATCTTCACGGTTTTCGTTGAATAAACCTTTAAGTTTATCTGCTACTTTTCTGGTAATATAATTGGATATTTTCTTTACATTGCTATCCGCTTGCAATCCCGAACGAGAAACGTTCAATGGAATATCTGGTGAATCAATTACACCTTTCAACATTCCTAAAAATTCTGGAACAATTCCTTCTACATTATCGGTTACAAAAACCTGATTTTGGTACATCTGAATTTTGTCTTTCTGCATTTGCATATCGTTAGACAATTTTGGGAAATACAAAATTCCAGTTAGATTGAAAGGATAATCTACATTCAAATGAATATTGAAAAGTGGCTCTTCAAATTGCATTGGATACAATTCGTGATAGAAGCTTTTGTAATCTTCATCTGTTAAATCTGTTGGCAATTTTGTCCAAGCCGGTGTTGGATTATTGATGATGTTGTCAACTTCATTAGTTTCTGCAACAAAGTCTTCTGGAGCGTCTTCTGGTTTTGGTAGTGTTTCTTTGCGAGTTCCAAATTTAATTGGAATTGGCATGAATTTATTATATTTAGTAAGTAACTCTCTAATTTTATATTCTTCTAAAAATTCTAAAGAGTCTTCAGCAATATGTAGGATAATTTCAGTTCCACGAGATGTTTTGTCTGATGTTTCTAATGTAAATTCTGGACTTCCATCGCAGGTCCAATGTGCCGCTTGTTCGTCTTTAAATGATTTTGTGATGATTTCAACTTTTTCAGCAACCATGAAAGCAGAATAAAATCCTAAACCAAAGTGACCAATAATACCAGAATCTTTTGCTGAATCTTTATATTTTTCAAGAAATTCTTCAGCACCTGAAAAAGCTACTTGATTGATGTATTTTTCAACTTCCTCAGCTGTCATTCCTAAACCTTGATCGATGATGTGAAGTTTTTTAGCTTCTTTATCGATTTTTACTTCGATTATTGGATTGCCATATTCTACTTTAGCTTCACCAATACTAGTTAAATGTTTTAATTTTAAAGTTGCATCTGTTGCATTTGAAACCAACTCACGAAGAAAAATCTCGTGGTCATTGTAAAGAAATTTCTTAATTAAAGGGAAAATGTTTTCTACTGAAACATTAATTTTTCCTGTTGACATATTTTGAACTTTTAAGTTAAACGATTTTTAAATCTAAGTCAAATTCAATACCAAAAACTTAAATATGACAAAATGACGTAGAAGTAATTCTATAAGTTTTTGTAGTAATCATGTAATTTTAGTAATCGATTAATAATTACCTTTGTTCATTAAACTAAATTTAAATAAACATGAAAAAGGGTATTCTTCTATTACTATTAGTTTCTTTTGTAATTGGTTGTAAGCCAAAACAAAATGTTACAAATACTAGACTTGATAAAAGTTCACAAGTTTTAGTTAAAGGAAATTGGACTATAAGTTCAGTAACTTATCCAGGTTCAGATTATATTAAAGTTACTTCATTTGATATTGCAGATTCTAAATGTTTTGTTGGAAGTACATGGAAGTTTATATCAAATAATAACAAAGGTGAAATGGCTTTGAATAACTCTAGTTGTACTAGTTTTTCATCACCAATCACATGGTTTATCAATGACGATGGATATTTTGTCATGAAAATAATTAACGAAACTAAATCGAAAAAAGTAGTAGATGGTTATATCCTAGCTGTTGCTAATCAAACGGAAACTAACTTTCAATTGATTGATAAAATTAATGTTGGAGGAAAGTCAATTGATGTTGTTTATCAATTTCAAAAAAATTAAATAATTTAAAATTATAAAAAATGAAAAAAATCACAATTCATATATTGATGGGAATGTTAAGTATTGGTTCACTTTTTACAAGCTGTGAGTCGGTTAAAAATACTAATAAAACACAACGTGGTGCTGCCATTGGTGCTGTTGCAGGTGGTGTACTTGGAGCAGTTTTAGGTAATAACATCGGGAAAGGTGGTAATGGTGCAATTGGCGCTGTACTTGGTGGAGTAATTGGAGGCGTTGCAGGTGGCGTTATTGGAAATAAAATGGATAAGCAAGCTAGAGAAATCCAAACGGCATTACCAGGAGCTCAAGTTGAAAGAGTAGGTGAGGGAATAAAATTAACATTAGGTGAAAATTCTGTTCGTTTCGATACCAATAAATCTACATTAACTTCGACTGCTAAAGCAAATTTAGATAAATTGGTTCCAGTTTTTCAAAGTTATGCAGATACAAATATTGTGATTTATGGTTACACTGATAGTACAGGAAAAGTTGAATATAATCAAACTTTGTCAGAACAAAGATCGGCATCGGTAAAGGAGTATTTGGCTTCAAAAGGTCTAAATACTGTACGTTTCAGTACAACAGGGATGGGAATTGCCGATCCTGTTGCAACTAATGATACTCCGGAAGGTCGTTCTCAAAACCGTAGAGTTGAGTTTGCAATTACTGCAAATGAAAAAATGGTTGAAGATGCTAAAAAACAAGCTGGAAACTAAATTTAAGATTTTATAACTTCATTAAAGGCAATCAATTTTCATTGGTTGCTTTTTTATTTTCAAATATTTTGAACAACATTTAACAAAAATTTTTGTTTAGATAATTTCATTAATTGTTAAACAATAAGTAATTTTACAATCAAATTTATTTCAAATGGAAACTTCTAAGAAAACAACAAGCAAAAAGAAATTGGTAACTGATGATGCCATTATTTCTATGTACATGGATTATGTTCTAAGCAATAATGCTGAACCTAAAAATGTATTCTCATTTTGTAAAGAGCACAAAATAGAGGAAGCAGATTTCTACAAATTCTTTGGTTCTTTGGATGGATTGAGGCAGGAAATTTGGGTTAAATTTTTTGAAAATGCAGAAGATTCTATTAAAAAAGACGAATCTTTTGAAAGTTATTCAGATAAAAATAAGCTTTTGACGTTGTATTTTACATTGTTCGAAATTTTAACTTTAAACAGAAGTTATGTTCTGTTTTCATTGAAAGAAAATAAAGAAGGATTGAAGAATTTGAAAAGTTTAAAACAATTCAGAAACCACTTTAAAGATTTTATCGTAACTATTATTGATGAAAATGAAAATATTGTTAGTGATAGAATTTCTAAAATTACGAAACCAGTTTTTGTAGAAGGTGCTTGGATTCAGTTCTTGTTTTTGTTGAAATTTTGGATGGATGATACTTCAGTTGGTTTTGAAAAAACAGATGTTTTAATCGAAAAATCGGTCAACACTGTGGTTGATTTGTTAGATACAAAACCATTAGAAAGTTTATTCGATTTAGGAAAATTCCTTTGGAAAGAAAAAATGAATTAATCCATGAAAACATTAGATAAAATTCCAACAGGAAAGATAGAACGCGCCAGTCAATTAGTTAAAACCGGATTTAAAGTAGGAGGAAACTATGTTGCTTATTATGGTGAAAAAATAGTAAATCCTTCTTTAAATCGTGATAAGTTAAACGAAAACAATGCCGAAGACATTTATGATGGTTTAAAGAATTTAAAAGGAAGTGCTTTGAAAGTGGCTCAAATGTTGAGCATGGACAAAAGCATTATGCCACAACAATATGTAGATAAATTTTCGTTGTCACAATTCTCAGTTCCGCCTTTATCTGCACCATTAGTTAGAAAAACATTTAAAAAATATTTAGGTCAATATCCAGAGAACTTATACGACACGTTTACGCCAGATGCTATGAATGCTGCGAGTATCGGTCAGGTACACAAAGCAACCAAAGATGGGAAAAATCTTGCTGTGAAAATCCAATATCCTGGTGTGGCGGATAGTATAAGTTCGGATTTGGCTTTAGTTAAACCATTTGCGATTAGAATGTTTAACATAAAGGGTAAAGATTCTGATAAATATTTTAAAGAAGTTGAAGATAAGTTATTAGAAGAAACCGATTATAATTTAGAATTAAAGCAAAGTTTAGAAGTATCCGATTGGTGTAAGCATATTGAGAATTTACGTTTCCCAAAATATTATTCAGAATTGTCATCAGAGAAAATACTGACAATGGAATGGATTGACGGTGAACATTTGTCAGAATTTGCTTCTCATAATGCGGATAAAGTTAAAGGTGATAAAATAGGTCAGGCCCTTTGGGATTTTTATATGTATCAAATGCATCATTTAAAACAAGTGCATGCCGATCCGCATCCTGGAAACTTCTTGATTGATAAAGAAGATAAATTAGTTGCTATTGATTTTGGTTGTATCAAACATGTTCCTTTAGAATTTTATGTTCCGTATTTTGAATTGGCTAAACCTGATGTTATTGATAATCCGAAATTGTTCAATGAAAAACTATATGAACTAGAGATTTTAAGATTAGATGATTCTAAAGAAGAAATAAAATATTTTACAAAGTTATTTCACGATTTGTTGAGTTTGTTTACCAAACCATTTCACGGAGATTTCTTTGATTTTTCTGATGATGATTTCTTTGGTCAAATTGCTACAATGGGAGAAGAGTTTGCTAAAGATACTCAACTAAGAAAAATGAATGGTAATAGAGGTTCAAAACACTTTTTGTATATAAACAGAACGTTTTTTGGTTTGTACAACTTGTTGCATGATTTAAAAGCAAGAGTTCAAACTAAAGAATTTGAAAAATATATTAAAAAATAGAAGATTGTTTGTTTATTGGTTAGGTTGATAAGAGCGATGACTACACGTTTTAGCATCGCTCTTATTGTTTTATCTACCTATTACAATCCAATCGCTTCCATCGCTTTGAACTGTATATCTCTCATTTGCATTTATTGTGTTTATAAAAGTATTTGTAACATCATCATAAATGTTACCACCACTTGTTGAGAGTATTTTTGAACTTATTGTATTACTTCCTATAATTATGTAAATTTTACCTGTGTTGCCAATAGCATTAGGTAATCTTACTTCAGACACAGCATTAAAAACTCTTACGGTATATTCTGTTAATAAAATAGTATAGATACCTGTTGTTGCTCCAGTTGTAATATAAGGTTTTACTGTATTAACAGGTATTGATGCCCAACTTGCATTACCAGTTGCATCACTTTGTAAAAAATAGTTTGCAGTTGCGCCAGTTGTCATTTGGAAATTAGTTGTTCTAGTATTTCCATTTACATCTAATTTATTTCCTGCCAATGGTGACATTCCAACTCCTACATTTGTAGCGTCATCAACTATAATACCATCAACAAGAGTTGTACCATTCCATTTTGGAATTCTATTGTTGATAGCTGAAGAGACTTGTGGATCTGTTTCGGTAATACTTAGGGTTGATGGAGCAACCCAAGATAGAATTCCAGCAGCATTAGTTTGCAAAACTTGACCATTTGTTCCTCTACCTGTTGGAAAAACAAATCCAGTTGTTGCAGGATCACCTATTTGAAAAGTACTATTAGTTCTTAGAATTCTCGTAGGGCTGAATTCACCATAAATCAGAGATGTTATAGCATTTGTATTTGAATTCGTTATATATAATTTATTAGAAGATGTTTCAAATTCACCTGCTTGGTTACCTATTGCTACATTTCCAGTACCAGTACCATTTGTTCTTAATGCATTATATCCAACGGCAGTATTGCTTGTTGCAGTATTTGAGTTAAGTGCATTAAACCCAATTGCGACACTATTAGCAGAAGCACCATTTGCTCTCAATGAATTAGAACCAATAGCTATATTATTTGAACCAGTAGTAAATTGTCCTGCAAAATTTCCAATAAGTGTATTGTCTGATCCTGTTGCTGCAAATCCTGCTTCATTACCAACGGCAGTATTATTGTCACCATTAGTATTATTGTTTAAGACACTATATCCAACACCAGTATTTCCAGTACCTCCAGCAATTTGACCTTGTAAAGCATTATATCCTACAGCTGTTGCGTTAGAAGCTCTGTTTTGAAATAGTGCATTTGCTCCAACAGCTACAACATTTGTGGTGGTTACAAATGGAGCTAAACCAATAGCAAACATAGCTTGATAACCAATTGCAGTGTTAAATCTTGAGCCTGCTTGAGAAATTCCTACTAAGGCACTATGTCCAAAAGCGGTATTTTCAGATCCTGTATTATTGTTTAAAGCAATATGGCCAACTGCGGTATTTTTGCTTCCAGTAGTGTTGAATCTAGAGGTTTGAAAACCTACAGCAGTATTTTCGTTACCAATGGTATTACCTAACATGGTTTCAAATCCAATTGCAGTATTGTTGCTTGCGGTTGTATTACCTGATAAAGCCCGAAATCCAAAGGCTGTTAAATTATTTCCAGTTGTATTTGCTCTCAATGCTTCAAATCCAATAGCTGTTGACGCACTTCCAGTATTAAGTAATAATGCGTTATTTCCAACTCCTGTATTTTGAATTCCACTTACATTGGCTGCTAATGTGCTGTTTCCAACAGCTACATTTGTATTACCTGTAGTATTTGCTGCTAATGAACCATTACCAACTGCTACATTATTAGTACCAGTATTTAGTGTTAATGCATTTGTTCCAAAAGCCGAACTATTTGTAGTTGCTCCAGCATTCAAAGCTCCAACACCAAATGAGGTACTTGTTGTTCCTATTTTTCCAGCAGCTATGTTATTTCTTCTAAAGGCTACATCAACATTTGTTGCAGCTGCTGTGCCAATAAAATTCGTTCCATCAATTATTCCTGTATTTCCTATTATGCTCCAATCATTTGTTAATCCGGCTGCTAATCTAACCCAAATTGTTCCATTCCAATAATAAAAACCAGGTGTAACATCAGCAACAGTAGCAGAATTGTATACTAATTCAGATATTGTTGGTGATGTTAGTGGCAATGCACTTGTGGTAATTGTTAAAGCTACTCTTGGTATTAATAAGCCATCATTAGATGATGTTATGTCCAATGCTCCTTGAGGTGTTGGTGTATCAATTCCTACTTGAGCTTGACTTACTATGGTAAATAGAAATACTATTATGATTTGAATTGATGTGAAATTTTTCATAATTACTTCTTAAATATGCTTGAAAAAAAATATTAAAAAATACCTCTCAAAGGAAGAGAGGTATTTCTAATATTTAGTTTAATTTAAATTATCTTCTTATTAAACGTAATGTTTTAGTATTTAACTCTTGAGATACAACTACATTGTAAACTCCAGATGGATATTGGTTTCCTAATTCAAAGTTTTGAATATCAGAAGCGTTTATCATTTTGTCTTCAACTAATTTTCCTATCATGTCGTAAACTCTAACTTGAATGTTAGCTTCGCTAGTAGTTTTCACATCCAACTTAAAGTTCTCTGCAAATGGATTTGGATAAGCCAATGCTTCAAATACATTTACTACTTCTAATTGAACATCTGATGCAATAGCTCTTGCTTGCATTGGAGTCTTGATAGTACATGCTTTACTATATGGACCAAAACTTGGCTCATTTGGTAACTTAACCGCAACTTGTACAGAATAAATAGCTCCATTTGGAATTAATCCAGGGAAGTTGTTTAATGTAAATCTGTTGAATTGGTTGTCATAGAATGTATCATAATCAACTCCGTTGTAAACTCTAAATCTGTAGGTAGTTGCACCAGTTACTGCATCAGCAATAATTAATTCTGAGTTACTTGTAACTTGATAGTTATTACATTGAACTGATCTTACTTGTGTAGTAGGATGAACTGGTGTATTGATATCACAAGCTGTACCATAAGGTAAGAACGTACCATCAGTATTCCTTAATGAAACTTCTACTCTATAAGTACTAGCATACAAAATACCTGACAATTGAGTCATGTTAAACTTGTTAGCTGGTTGCGTAGTTTCTTGAGAAGCTCCTGTTGGATTTCCTGCAATTACTCTTGTAACTCTGAATTTATAAGCAGTAACATTAGAAACTGCTCCTGCAGTAATCCATTGATTCATAGCCGTTAATGTACTTCCACATTGAGCACCAATTGTTGAAACTGGGTTTGGTGTGTTTAAGTAACATGGTGCTCCAAAAAATGGTTGCCATACATTATTGTACTTAACTGTAATCTCAAACATATATCTTGAGTTGTAAGTCGTTCCTGGAACGTTAGCCAAAGAAATATTATTTACTGGTCTGTCAATAATAACTGGTGCAGCAATTGGAGCATTATTCATATCCACTTTAGTGATTTTGAATCTATATCCTTGAGCAAAATTAGTCCAGTTTGCAGTAACCGTTGAGAACCAACCTGAAAGAGTTGTACCACATGTTCCTGCTGGTAATGAACCTACAATTGGTGTACAAGCATTATCAATAATACCATTACAATCGTTATCGATTCCATCGTAACATACATCAACTGCTCCTGGATTGATAGCAGCATTTGAATCATTACAATCTGTTGAATTATTAACATATCCAGGCTGAGCACCAATAGCAGTGGATGCAAAATCACCATATCCATCACCATCATTATCTGCATAAACTGTATCGTCACTAAAGTATACGTTATCTATATAAAAACGCAATGGTGAAGGTTGGTTTTGTTCAAATTTCAAACCATAAACATTAGATAAATTAGCTCCTGCAAATTCAGATAAATTAATGGTAATTGAATTCCAACCAGTTTGAAGATTTGTGATGTCTCTTCTTTGATCACCATCAGTAAGTAGCCAGAAAAATAAATTTGCAAATGGAGTATCAACATAAACATCCATATGTAAAGTTGTCATTGTTGAAACATTTAATCGTCTTTCAGTTGAGTCAATTAAACCAATATATCCCAAATTATCTACTCTTAAAGCACTATCAGCACCATTTGGAACTGTTGTCAATGTAGTTCCTGCAGTCCAATATGCTCTTACCATGTCAAAACCAGGATCAGTTGTATAAGCAGCGCTATACAATGATTTTACTTTTGAAGGAAGTCTAGCAGGAGGAATAGGTGATGGGCCAGGAGCAGGAAAGCTAACCACAAAAGTTGCTGTTCTTAATGATGGTCCATAAGTACCATCAGAAACTTGAGTTGCTGTAATGGTACAAGTTCCACCTGTACCAACTTGTATTTGGTCTCCATTTACAATTGTTGCTATTGCATTATTATTACTTGAGTAAGTAAAAGGACTTGTATTATTTGAAGTTGGAGGAGTAATTGTAAAAGTAGCATCTCCAACATTTTTAGCTGCTACAGTAAAAGTTCCAACTGTTGGCGGTTGTAAAGTTGCAGGTCTGTAGAAATATACATTGTCTACATAAGCAGTTTTTCCTGGTCCATTTAAACCTTCAAATTTAAGTTGGATTAATCCAGTCATATTTAAACCATTATTTACATAGGTAGATAAAGGAATATCAACACTGTACCAACCGTTTAAAGTTGGGAAAAATTGTGCATTTCTATCACCATTATTAAGTAACCAAATATTAAAGCCAGTTACATCTGGTGTATAAATATCCATGTGTAACATGGTCATTTCTGATACATTAGTAGGTGCAAAATTAATGAACTCAACTAAGAAATTACTCATTTTTTTGGTTGGATTTCCACCAAGTAATTCATCTGTTAATGAAGATGCACCTACCCAAACTGCTGATGGTAAATTGGTGTAGGCATCACTGTAAAGTGATACAACATCCCAAGGATTTCTTGCAGGAGGATTTGGCGAAGGAGTTGCTAATGGTGGAGCAGCAACTACTAATTGAGCAGTTATTGAACCAGCATCAAAACTTCCACTTGCAGCTTGGTTTGCTGTAATGGTAGATGAACCAATTCCGTTTATTTGTATTTGATTACCATTAACAATAGTAGCAACACTTGTATTACTACTTGTGTAAGAAAAAGCACCTGGGCTATCAGAAATTGGTGCTGTTAACACAATATTTGAATCTCCAAGAACAGCAGAAGGAACATTAAAATCACTTATAATTGGATCAGTTCCGCCGTTATAAAAGTAGATGTTATCTAAATAAATTTGTCTTAAACCAGATTGATTGTGTTCAAATTTGAATCCGTAGATACTTGCTAAATTTGCACCAGGATAACTTGTTAGAGGAATATCGAGTGAATTCCAACCTGCAACAAGAGGTCCAGTATTATAGTTTTGGTCTCCATTAGACAAAAGGAAAACGAACATATTTGCAATTGGTGTATTCAAATAAATATCAACATGGAGTTTTGCCATTCCAACTACACTAAAACGAACAGGTTCTGCACTAGTTACAAAACCAAAAAAACCAAAATTTTCTAATTTGATACAAGTATTTGATCCATTTGGAAAATTTAAATCAGACCCTGTGCCTCCAGTCCATGGAGCACGAACCATATTATACCCCACAGGATTAGGATATCCAGGAACAACTGGAGTACCAGTGTACATTGAAATTGTTGTACCAGGATCTCTAACTGGAGGAGTTGGAGAAGGTCCTGGAGCAGGATAAGTCACATTTAAAGTTGCTATAGAACTACTTGGACCATATGTTCCATCTGAAACTTGTGACGCTGTAATTATAGAAGATCCAGCTCCATTAATTTGTAATTCATTTCCATTTACAACAGTTGCAACAGCACCATTACTACTAGTATAAGTAAAAGGGCTTGTATTGTTTGAAGTTGGCGGAACTAAAGTGTAATTTGGTGCGCCAACTGGTTGAGCTGCTACTGTAAAAGTTCCAACAGTTGGAGGTAGTAAAGTAGCTGGTCTCCAAAAGAACATATTGTCAATAATTAAGTTTTGAATATTTCCAGCGCCTGCAGGTTGATCATATTTAATTTGACGAAAATTTGGACGAACAGAAGCAAAAGAAGCACCTGAAATGTCGATGTTAAAAACGTTCCATTGCCCTGGAACTAAAGGTAAAGTAGTTGGAATTTCAACTGTTCCAGCAGTGACTTTAATAAGAGATAGTCTTATTGAAGTAAGTGTTGAAGAATAAATTTCAATGTGAAAAGTAGTCATTGCAGACACATTAATATCACTTTGAGTTTCAGTTCCTTGATAACTACCAGTATTTTGATACTGTTTTACTGCATCACCACCATAAGAAGGTGTAGTCAAGTTATTAGGATGATTTGATGTCTGTCCCCAAAAAGGGTTAAAATTAGTACCCGGAACGTCCGAGTAAGCTGCTGAGAAAAGAGAAATAACATCCCAAGAATTTCTTCCTGGGTCTCCAGGCGCAGCACCTTGCGATTGTCCTAATGTAAATGACAAAAGGAAAATTAATAATAAAATTTTTTTCATAATTGTTTGATTTTGTTGAATTTCAAACTTAGTCGTTTAATCTTTTCAATCAATAAACTGTTAGTGTATAAAAACTATACGAAATTTAAAATGTTAAGAAATAATCTAAGAAATTAGATTTTTATTCAGTTTTAATAATCATTGTTTGAGTACTTACATTTGATAATTAAAGGATAAATATTGTAATGTTGTACTAATGTATAGGTAAAAAACCATTTTGTTTGTTTAAATACAACGTTTGAGTTGTGTATTCTATAAAATAATAACAATATAAATATTAATATTATAAAATTAATCAATTAGCTTTAAAGATTATACAATATCAATATCTATAAAAAAACTATTTAAAATTTATTTATTTATATTTATTTTAGGAAATTTATTGTCAATTTACTAAATGGTAATTTTTGAATTTTGAAGTAAATGATTTTTTAAATAAATATTAAATATGATTAACAATCATAATATTACTTAAGTAAATTTGTAAAAAAATCAGCATTATGCTTTTAGTTCAGAATCTTGCTTTTTCTTACTTGAAAGAAATAACGCTTTCAAAAATTAATTTTTCACTTGAAAAAGGAAGATCGCTTGCCATCATTGGTGAAAGTGGTTGTGGAAAAAGTACGCTTCTAAAATTAATTTATGGTTTGAATGACTTGAACGGTGGACAAATTTTTTGGAATGATACAGAAGTTTTAGGACCAAAATATAATTTGATTCCTGGAATGGATTTTATGAAATATCTTGCACAAGATTTTGATTTGATGCCTTACATTACAGTAGCAGAAAATGTTGGAAAATATTTGTCAAATATCGATTCTGAAAAAAAATGGAATCGAGTAAAAGAACTTTTAGAAATAGTCGAAATGGAAGACTTTTTCGATATAAAAGCCAAAAATCTTAGTGGTGGTCAAATGCAAAGAGTAGCAATTGCAAGAGTTTTAGCCTTAGAACCAGAAGTTTTATTGCTTGACGAGCCTTTCAGCCATATTGATAATTTTAGAAAGAATAGTTTGCGCAGAAAGTTGTTTGCTTACTTAAAAGAAAAGCAAATCACTTGTATTGTTGCAACACACGACAGCACTGATGTTCTTTCATTTGCCGACGAAGTTTTAATAATAAAAAATGGAAAAATAATAGAAAATGGAACTCCAAAAGCTATTTATATAAATCCTAAATCTAAATATATTGCCTCGCTTTTTGGTGATGTAAATGAAATGGATATTGATGGAATAACAAGGTTTATTTATCCACATCAAATAGAAATAGTAGAATTTTCAAATATAAAAGTTGAAGTTTTAAACTCCTATTTCAGAGGAAGTCATTTTTTGATTGAAGCAAAATTGGGCAACGAAATTCTATTTTTCGAACATGATTCAGAAATTCCCAAAACAACACTTATATATTTAAAAATAAAATAGACCTTTAAATTTATTTCAAAGGTCTATTATCTTTACTCTATTTTCTATTCTCTTTTTAATTCTTCAAATACTTCTCTAAAAACTGATCTTGTTCCCAAAGTAAGTGAAAGATATTTTCTTTAGCTGCATATCCGTGTGATTCTTTTGGTAATAAAACCAATCTTGCAGGCGCACCAAGACCTTTAAGAGCTTGAAAATAACGTTCAGATTGTAAAGTAAAAGTTCCTGGATTATTATCTGCATCACCATGAACTAAAAGTAAAGGCGTTTTCATTTTATCTGCATTCATAAAAGGAGACATTCCGTTGTAAATTGTAGGAACATCCCAGTAATTACGTTGTTCACTTTGAAATCCAAAAGGCGTTAAAGTTCTATTGTAAGCGCCACTTCTTGCAATTCCGCAAGCAAATAAATTAGAATGTGTTAATAAATTGGCTGTCATAAATGCACCGTAAGAATGTCCGCCAACAGCCACTTTTTTGCGGTTGATAAATCCTAAATTGTCTACTGCATTTATCGCAGCTTCGGCATCATCAACTAGTTGTGTAATGAAAGTGTCGTTTGGCTCTGTAGTTCCTTCTCCAATGATAGGAAATGAAGCATCATCTAAAACAGCATAACCTTTAGTTACCCAATAAACAAACGAACCATAGTTTGGAAATGTAAATTCGTTTGGATTTTTATCATTTTGTCCTGCCGAGTTTTTGTCTTTAAATTCTGCTGGATATGCCCAAATTAATAAAGGTAATTTTTCTTTTTTGTTTCTATCGTAACCTGCTGGTAAATATAAAGTTCCAGATAAATCAACGCCATCTTTTCTTTTATATTTAATTACTTCTTTATACACATTTTTAATACTTTCAAATGGATTTTTAAAGGCGGTAATAGGTGTTAATTTACCAGATTTGATGTTTCTAAAATAGTAATTTGGATAATCATTTTTAGATTGAATCATCACTAAAACGTCACCTTTTTTATAATCTTCAATTGACATCAAATCTTCTTTTTTGTCTTTGATTTTTGAAGTGTATAAACGTTTTGTTTTTAATGTTTTTAAATTCAATTCATCTATAAAAGGAAATTGTCCTTCTTTTGTATGTCCATCACCAATTAAATAAGCATTGCCATTTTCTGTTGCAATAACATATCTTCCAAATTCATTCTTTTTAGTCTCAAAATTTCCTAGATCAGAATAAATATCTTGCGAGTTTCTATCCGAAATTACTTTTGGAGTTTCATTTGAATTGGATGGATTCAATAAATAAGTTTTTGTATTTCTTGTGTCGTACCAACTATCATAAGCAATAGCAAAAGTGTCATTTCCCCAACTGATTCCACCAAAACGTTGTTGTGTTTTCATCATAGAAGTTGGTGCCGAATTGAAAGGCGCATTCCATTGAAAAACTTCATCTCTAAAATCTACTTTTTTTGCTTGGTCTCCTTCGTCAAGTGCTTCTACATATACTAAAGTTGCAGGTTTGTCTGCTCTCCAACTCATATTTCTTTTTCCTTTTCTAACTGAAGAGAAACCTTTTGGCATAATTTCGGTTAAAGGAACTTCGTTTACTTGTTTGATTTCTTTTCCATTCAAATCATAAACTAAAGATTTTTGAGGAAAACGACTCAATGGAACAATATAAGAATAAGGTTTTTGAATGGTTGTTAACATCAAATAATTTCCGTCAGGCGAAAAACTTTCTCCTGCATAAATATCTGCTGATTTGAATAAGGTTGCGACCCCAGAAACTGAAACTTTGTACAATTCTGAAGTTACTAAAGCATCAAAATTAGCTTCATCATTTTTGTTTTTCAATAAATCTTGATAAGTTCTATTTTGCGACTTTGAACCATCACTTACAGAAACTGTTGGTCCTTTTGGTAAATCTTTTTTCTCATTGATTAAAGCTGGACGATTTTTTGGCAAAACTTTTACCAATAACGTCTGATTGTCATTCATCCAACTATAAGGACTTCCTAAATTGGCATTCAAATTGTCTGAGGTTATTTTTTTTGCCGAAGCTGTTGCCACATCAATTATCCAAAGTTCAACTCCAAAATTCGTAGTATTCGTAAATGCAATTTTCTTTTCGTCTGGCGACCAAGAAATGTTGGTTAGTCTGGCATTTTGAGGAAGACCAGATACTTGAGTCTCATCTTTAGCTGCAATTTTTCTGATTTTTAAATTGCTGATATACGTAACAGTACTCGAAATATTAGTCACAGGATTAATACGTAAACCACCCAATCGCATTTCTTCTTGATTTAAATCGTCAAGCGTTTTGTAAGTATTTCTGTAACTTAAAAGCATGTACTCTTTTTTAGAATCCATACTTACTGATGGCGCTCTTTCATAGTCGGCAAGTGCTAAAATTTCTGCTGATGGCTTTTGGTAGCTCAGATTTTCTTGTGCAAAAGTAAAACAAGTAAATCCCAAAAATAGCAGTATGATAAATCGTAATTTCATAAAGTTTAGTTTTAGTTAAAATTTATTGGACTAAAGTAAAACAAACTTGTTACATAATTGTTTTGGTTTATGTTAAAAATATCCATAAAAAAAGCTACTAATTTTAATCTACTGCCAATTAATTTTATAATTTTATACAAAATATTGATTAATGAAAAAACTATACTTTTTATTGTTAATTTCTTCTTTTGCTTCTGCACAACTAACTTGGTCACCACTTCCAAATGCTGCTGTAAACACCAACGGACAACGATTTGATGATGTTTTCTTTTTGAATGAAAATTTAGGTTGGGCTGCTAACGGATTTTATGCTGCAGTTTACAAAACAACCGATGGTGGTTTAAATTGGAATCTACAAACCAATAATGCCTTACTTGGTAGCAATCATTATTTTAGAAATATTGAATTTCTAGATGCAAATATTGGTTTTTTAGGAAGTTTGAATGGTAAATTTTATAAGACTGTTGATGGTGGTGCAACATGGAGTTTGGTCACCATAACCCCAAATCCAGCAGCTATTTGCGGATTGGATTGTGTTGGTACTTCAACAATTTATGGTTGTGGTGCTTATTTTTCTCCGGCTTACATTATTAAATCTACCGATAGCGGTGTTACTTGGCAATATATCGATATGAGTGCTCACGCAAATGCGTTGGTAGAAGTATTATTTTTAGATGAAAATACAGGTTATGCATCCGGAAATAATGCTAATGGTGCTTTAATTTTAAAAACTACCGATGGTGGAACAACATGGTCAATTCTATACAATGGCTCTATTCCAGGTGAATATGTTTGGAAATTACAAACCTTACAAAACAATATCAATGTAATTTTTGGAGCCATTGAATCGGTTTTTCCTAATGACGGAAAACTTATAAAATCTATTGATAATGGTGCTACTTGGACTACCAAAGTTGCTCCAGATGTTGATATTCAAGCTGTTGGTTTTGTTGATGAAAATCATGGTTGGATGGGTGGTCATGCAACCGGTTTTTATGAAACTACCAATGGAGGCGATACATGGACAAACACAACTGTAGGAAGTAATTTAAACCGAATTTTTATTTTGGATAATGATTTGGCTTATGCTTGTGGAACTACAATTTACAAAATGACTAATAATTTAGCCGTGAATCAATTTCAAGAGCAAGCTAGAATACCATTAGTTGTTAGAGTTGCTCCAAACCCAATAAAAGACAAATTGAATTTAGAAATTGATTTTAAAGGAGTAGATCACTTAATGTTAGGATTATACTCCAGTACAGGACAACTTATAAAACAACTAAAACTAGACGAAATTGAAGGCGCTATGACCAAAAAGTACACTTTTGATTTTCCGTATCCTGCTGGAATCTATTCCATCAATTTACATACTAATACTGGAAGACAGTCGGTTAAAGTAGTGAAGTAGAAAAAATTCGACAAATTTTATTTGTTTTTTTAAAGAAATCTTTTAATTTTATTAAAATTTTAAACAAAAAACTAAAACATAAATCATGGGAAAATTTGTAATCACAACAAGAAAAAATGGTGAGTTTCAATTCAATTTAAAAGCAGGAAATGGGCAAGCTATTCTTGCAAGTGAAGGATATACAACTAAAGCAGCTTGTTTAAATGGTATAGAATCGGTTAGAAAAAATTCGCAAGACGATGGGCGTTTTGATCGATTAGAAGCTAAAAGCGGACAACCTTATTTCAACTTGAAAGCTGGTAACGGACAAATTATTGGAAACAGTGAAATGTACGAAAGTGTGGCTTCAAGAGATAACGGAATTGAATCGGTAAAGAAAAATGCACCAGACGCAACTGTTGATGATCAATCGGAATAATCAATTTTGAAAAATAGATAAAAAACCAGTTTTACGACTGGTTTTTTTTGTTTTATACTTATTCGTTAAATTAACAATTCCAAAATTTATCCCAATATTTATTCAATATTTTTAAAAGATGACTAAATTTGTTTTGATAAAATTGATAAAACAATAATACATGTATAATTCCAAAATAATAGGTTTAGGACATTATGTTCCTGACAATGTGGTTACTAATGATGATTTGTCTAAAATAATGAACACCACAGACGAGTGGATTCAAGAACGAACCGGAATAAAAGAACGTCGTCACATAGTAAGAGGTGAAGATACGACAACTTCTATGGGAGTTAAAGCCGCAAAGATTGCTATTGAACGTTCTGGAGTTGCCAATGACGATATTGATTTCATAGTTTTTGCAACAATTTCACCAGATTATTATTTTCCTGGACCAGGAGTTGCTTTACAACAAGAACTGGGATTAAAAACCGTTGGAGCTTTAGATATTAGAAATCAATGTTCTGGATTTATCTATGCACTTTCTGTTGCCGATCAATTCATTAAAACTGGAATGTATAAAAATATCCTTGTGGTAGCTTCAGAAGTACAATCACTTGGTTTAGATATGACAGATAGAGGTCGTGGTGTATCAGTTATATTCGGTGATGGAGCAGGAGCAGCAATGGTATCAAGAGAAGTTGATATTACCAAAGGAATTCTTTCTACGCATTTACATTCAGAAGGTCAACATGCAAAGGAATTGGCAGTTTTAGCACCAGGAATGGGCGGAAGATGGATTACAGATATTATTGCCGATAATAATCCAGATGACGAAAGTTATTTTCCTCATATGAACGGTCAATTTGTGTTTAAGAATGCTGTAGTTCGTTTCAGTGAAGTCATCAATGAAGGTTTACAAGCCAATAATCTTCAAGTTTCGGATATTGATATATTGATTCCGCATCAAGCTAATTTGAGAATATCACAATTCATTCAACAAAAGTTTAAATTGACAGATGATCAAGTATTTAATAACATTCAAAAATACGGAAATACAACCGCAGCGTCTATTCCAATAGCACTTACAGAAGCATGGGAATTAGGTAAAATAAAAGATGGTGATACTGTCGTTTTAGCAGCTTTTGGAAGCGGTTTTACTTGGGCAAGCGCCATAATTAAATGGTAGAAAATGATTTTTTTACTGATATTAGTCTGTCCAATACTTCTAGGTTATTACATTGATAAGTTATTTTTTTCAGGAAAAAGCGAAGAATCAAATAGTTCATATTGGATTTTATTAGTAATAAATTTTTCTGCAATTTGCTATGCAATTTATGACTTAGGTAACTCTGTAGAAGGAGCTATTGCCAGAGGTATCGTTGGATTATTAAGTTTCATAATCTTTCTTGTTGGAATTCTTAAAATTTTCAGATTAAAAAATAGTTCTACAGAAACTAAATTAAAAATTGCCATAGCATTAATAGTCTTATTAATTATTGGTTTTGGATTGTGTACATCAGAAGGATTATTCTAAATGATATTTAATTAAAAATAAAAACCCCGAATTGCACTTCGGGGTTTTTTAGTTCAAATGCATTATAATTTGAATCATAAAAGCTGTTTTTTGTTGGGGCAAAAAAGGCGCTTAATTTTTTAATGTATTTAGTTAGGTTTTTGTTTTAATAAAAGTAACATCATTAGATGAATTTTATTTAGCCCGATAAATATTATACAAAAAACGATAAAAAGCAAATAAAATCGTTTAAATGCATATATTTTATTTATTTGTATTTTTTTTCTTATATTTTATGTAAACTTAATTCTACAATAAAGTAATTCAAAAAATAGTTACCCTACTCAAATTTTATAAAAACTTTTTCCAATTATATTCTATCTTTGCAACCTCAAAAAATAATAAAAATGACTTTACAACAAATCTTAACTCCAGCCATTATTGAAGCCGTTCAAAAACAGTTTGATATCACTATCGACAAAATTGAATTTCAGGCTACGAGGAAAGATTTTGAAGGTGATATTACTATGGTAATTTTTCCACTTCTGAAAGTTATTAAAGGAAATCCTGTAGATATTGGAACCAAAATTGGAACTCATTTAGTTGAAAATTTAGCCGAAGTTGAAAAGTTCAATGTAGTTGCTGGATTTTTAAATATTGTAATTTCAGATGCTTATTATCTTACTTTTTTTAATGAAATAAAAGATGATAATTCTTTCGGATTTGTTGCTGCTTCCGCAAATTCAAAAGCGGTTATGGTAGAATATTCTTCTCCAAACACCAATAAGCCTTTGCATCTTGGTCATGTAAGAAACAATTTATTAGGATATTCTGTTGCTGAAATCATAAAAGCATCAGGAAAAAAAGTTTATAAAACTCAAATCATCAACGATAGAGGAATTCATATCTGTAAATCGATGTTGGCTTGGCAGAAATATGGTAACGGACAAACTCCAGAAACTTCAGGTTTAAAAGGAGATAAGTTGGTTGGAAATTTTTATGTTGCTTTTGATAAAGAGTATAAAGTTCAAATCAATGAACTTATGGTTCAAGGTAAAACAGAAGAAGAAGCTAAAAAGCAAGCTCCAATTATCTTAGAAGCACAACAAATGCTTTTAGATTGGGAAGCAGGAAAGCCAGAAGTTATTGAGCTTTGGAAAACTATGAACCAATGGGTTTATGATGGATTTGCTCAAACTTATAAAAGTTTAGGCGTTGATTTTGATAGTTATTATTATGAATCAAATACCTATTTGTTAGGAAAAGAAGTAGTTCAATTTGGTTTAGAAAAAGGAATTTTCGAAAAAGATCCTGATGGTTCAGTTTGGATTGATTTAACTCCAGATGGATTGGATAGAAAAATTGTACTTCGTTCAGACGGAACCGCAGTGTATATGACACAAGATATTGGAACTGCAATTCAGCGTGTAAAAGATTTTACAGATGTTGGAGGTATGGTTTACACCGTTGGTAATGAGCAAGATTATCACTTTAAAGTATTGTTTTTAATCCTTAAAAAACTAGGTTTTGACTGGGCTGATAGTTTGTATCATTTATCTTATGGAATGGTAGAATTGCCTTCTGGAAAAATGAAATCTAGAGAAGGAACTGTAGTTGATGCTGATGATTTAATGGAAGAAATGACTACAACAGCAAAGTCAATTTCGGAAGAATTAGGAAAATTAGCTGGTTATTCTGAGGAAGAGAAAGCAAAATTGTATAGAACAATTGGTCTTGGAGCCTTAAAATATTACATGCTAAAAGTAGATCCGAAAAAACAAATGATGTTCAATCCAGAAGAATCAGTTGATTTTGCTGGAAATACTGGTCCGTTTATTCAATATACTTATGCACGTATTCAATCTATTTTGCGCAAAGCTGAGTTTGACACAACACAATCGGTATCAGTAGAGTTACATCCAAAAGAAAAAGAACTTCTTAAGCAAATTGCACTTTTTCCTGAGACTATTCAAGACGCAGCTCGCAATCATAGTCCAGCTTTGCTAGCTAATTATACATACGAATTGGTAAAAGAATTCAATTCGTTTTATCAAAATGTATCTATACTTGGAGAAGAAAATCAAGATAAAAAAGTATTCAGAGTTCAACTATCTAAGAAAGTTGCCGATACTATAAAATCAGCCTTTCAATTATTAGGAATTGAAGTTCCTGAAAGAATGTAATTTTTTAATACTTTTTTCGTAATTTTAACGTTTATAGTTTAGTAACCAAAATACAAACATATCATGAAAACATTAAAATTAATACCAATTCTGCTATGCATTTTTATGCTAAATGTTGCTTCAATGTGTAGTAATGATGATGGTAATTCAAATCCACCTGCTGATCCAACTCCTGTAATAAATACAGTTAATCAAGGAACATGGAGAGTAACTCTTTACAATGATTCTGGAACAATTAAGACTTCAAATTTTACAGGTTATAATTTTACTTTTGGTTCAGGTAATGCATTAACAGCAACCAATGGTTCTAATACATACAACGGAACTTGGTCAGTAACTTCAGGCAATAGTAATGATGATAATCCTAGTAATGATTTAGATTTCAATATTGGATTCACTACTCCAGCCAATTTTGCAGACCTTACTGATGATTGGGATATTGTAACCTACACTGCTTCAAAAATCGAATTAAGAGATGTTAGCGGTGGAAATGGAGGAACTGATTTATTAACTTTTGAAAAAAATTAAATCAATTCCACATAAATAAAGATTAGTTTAAAAACCATTCGTCATTCGAGTGGTTTTTTTCTTTCTAATACTTTCATACTTCAATTTCAAATGCTTAAATTTGCACTTCATTTTTTAGAAAACACCACAAATTATGTTCAATAATTTAAGCGATAAATTAGATAAGGCATTCCATATCCTAAAAGGACACGGAAAAATAACGGAAGTAAACGTTGCAGAAACACTTAAAGAAGTTCGTCGTGCATTACTTGATGCCGATGTTAACTTTAAAATTGCTAAAGATTTTACTACATCAGTAAAAGAAAAAGCAATGGGGCAAAATGTATTAACTACATTAGAGCCTGGACAATTAATGGTGAAATTGGTTAAAGATGAATTAACCGAATTAATGGGTGGAGATGCTGCTGGAATCAATCTTTCAGGAAATCCTACTGTTATTTTAATGTCTGGTTTGCAAGGTTCTGGTAAAACAACATTCTCTGGTAAATTAGCCAATTATCTTAAAACCAAAAAGAACAAAAAACCACTTTTGGTTGCTTGTGATATTTATCGACCTGCTGCTATCAATCAGTTGCATGTTGTTGGTGATCAAATAGGAGTTGAGGTATATTCTGAGCCAGAAAATAAAAATCCAGTTGATATTTCTTTAAAAGCAATTGCTTATGCTAAAGCCAATGGTTTTAATGTAGTAATTGTGGATACTGCTGGTCGTTTAGCTGTTGACGAAGAAATGATGACTGAAATTGCAAATGTTCACAAAGCTATTCAACCGCAAGAAACTTTATTTGTTGTTGATGCAATGACAGGACAAGATGCTGTAAATACTGCTAAAGCTTTCAACGACAGATTAAATTTTGATGGAGTTATCCTTACAAAATTAGATGGTGATACTCGCGGTGGAGCAGCGATTACAATTAAATCAGTTGTAAATAAACCAATCAAATTTATTGGTACTGGTGAAAAAATGGATGCTATCGATGTGTTCTATCCTTCACGTATGGCTGATAGAATTCTTGGAATGGGAGACGTTGTTTCTCTTGTAGAAAGAGCTCAAGAACAATATGATGAAGAAGAAGCAAGAAAAATTCAGAAGAAGATTGCTAAAAATGAATTTGGTTTTGATGACTTCTTAGCTCAAATTCAACAAATTAAAAAAATGGGTAGCATGAAAGACTTGGTTGGAATGATACCAGGTGCTGGAAAAGCGCTAAAAGATGTTGAAATTGAAGATGATGCATTCAAGCATATTGAAGCAATTATCCATTCGATGACACCAATAGAAAGAACAAAACCTTCAATAATCGATATGAAAAGAAAAACTAGAATCGCAAAAGGTTCTGGTAGAAAGATAGAAGAAGTAAATCAATTGATGAAGCAGTTTGACCAAATGAGCAAAATGATGAAAATGATGCAAGGACCAGGAGGAAAAAACATGATGCGCATGATGGGCGGAATGAAAGGTATGAAATAATGGAAAGACGCGATTTATCGCGTCTTTTTTGTAACTATAAAACAACACAACACACAACTACAATGACCATTTTAGACGGAAAAAAAGTATCTGAAGATATTAAAAATGAAATCGCAGCTGAAGTTCAAAAGATGAAAGACAACGGCGAAAAAGTTCCTCATTTAGCAGCAATAATTGTTGGAAATGATGGAGCAAGTTTGACTTATGTTGGAAGCAAAGTAAAAGCATGTGAAAGAGTTGGTTTTGAATCTACCTTGATAAAATTACCAAGCACAACATCTGAAACAGAACTGCTTAAGAAGATTAATGAGTTAAATCAAAATGATGATATTGATGGTTTTATAGTGCAACTACCACTGCCGAAACAAATTGATACACAACAAATCATTAATTGTATTGATCCAAGTAAAGACGTTGATGGTTTTCATCCAGAAAATTTCGGAAAAATGGCTTTAGATATGAGTACATTTATTCCGGCAACTCCTTTTGGAATTTTAGAATTGTTAGAACGATATAATGTTCCAACAGATGGAAAGCATACCGTAATTATTGGAAGAAGTCATATCGTTGGGCGTCCAATGAGTATTTTGATGGGAAGAAATCACTTTCCAGGAAATTCTACTGTTACATTGACACACAGTCACACTAAAAATATAAATCAAATTACAACACAAGCTGATATTATTATCACAGCATTGGGAGTTCCAAATTATTTAAAAGCCGAAATGGTTAAAGATGATGTCGTTGTAATTGATGTTGGTATCACTCGTGTTGTTGACGAAACTTCTGAAAAAGGATACAAAATTGTAGGTGATGTTGATTTTGAAAATGTTTCTAAAAAAGCATCATTTATTACTCCAGTTCCAGGTGGAGTAGGTCCAATGACTATTGCCATGTTATTGAAAAATACACTTTTAGCAAGGGAACAAAAACGTCTAAAAAAATAATATGAATATTGTTGTTGCCACTAAAGAACAATTAGCAATAGTTAAAAGTTTGGCATATAAAATTTGGCCCAATGCTTACGAAACTATTCTTTCAAAAGCCCAATTAGAGTATATGTTAGAGATGATTTACTCTATAGATTCTTTAAAGAAACAATTTGATAATGGACATATTTTTCTATTGATAGAGGATAATCAAAATTTTATAGGTTTTGCATCCTACGAATTAAATTGTAACAATTCAAATAAAACTAAGCTTCAAAAATTATATGTTTTACCAGAAATTCAAGGGAAAGGAATTGGAAAGCAAGTAATTGATTATATTAAAGAAAAAGTTGTTCTATCGAATAATTTAGCTTTGTTTTTGAATGTGAATAAATTCAATAAAGCCAAAGACTTTTACCAAAAATATGGTTTCCAAATTATAAAAGAAGAAGTAATCGACATAGGAAACAACTACATTATGGATGATTATGTAATGGAAATAAAGTGCTAAAAAAAACTCCAACAGAAAAGTTGGAGTTTTTTTATTGTCTTTTTCTAAAATCTCTACGAGTTTGAGATGAAATTTTTGGAGTAACTTTCGGCAAACTTGCTTCTTCAGTTTTACTTGAAGGCTCTATCAATTGATTTAATTGTGTAATTTCTGCTTCTGTAAGTTCACGATATCTACCTAATGGAACATCCAATGAAATATTAATAATTCGAGTTCTTTTTAGAGCAGTTACTTCATAATCAAGATACTCACACATTCTACGAATTTGTCTATTTAGTCCTTGTGTAAGTACAATTCTAAATACGTATTTGCTAACTTGTTCAACTTTACATTTTCTAGTAACCGTTTCTAGAATTGGAATTCCATTAGCCATTCTATCTATAAACCTATCAGTTATAGGTCTATTTACAGTTACTATATATTCTTTTTCGTGATTGTTTCTAGCGCGAAGAATCTTGTTTACAATGTCGCCATCATTGGTCATAAAAATTAAACCTTCACTGGCTTTATCTAATCTACCAATTGGAAAAATACGTTCGTGATAATTGATGTAATCAACAATGTTGTCTCGCACTTCAAGATTAGTTGTACATTCAATTCCGGGCGGCTTATTGAAAGCAAGATAAACTCGTTTTTTATTATTTTCTCTAACTAATTTCCCATCAACACGCACTTCATCTGTTGGTGCAATTTTAGTACCCATTTCTGGCACAGTTCCATTAATCGTAACTCTTCCTTGCTCAATTAACTTATCTGCTTCACGACGTGAGCAAAATCCAGTTTCTGATAGAAATTTGTTGATGCGAGTTAGATTTTCTTCCATTATGCAAAGATAGATTTATTTTTCAGATTTCAGTCCCGAGTATTCGGGATTAGAATGCTTGATAAAATAATTTGTAGAAAAATTACTTTTGAATAAAATCTACTATAGTTTGATACAAATAAGCATCATGCATACTGTGTCCAAGTCCTTTTGTTTCAATAAATTGTGCTTTTTCCCAAGCTTTTGAAATCTTTTTTCCTTCTTCAAATAAAACCACAGTGTCTTGAACATCATGAGCTACAATTCCTTCAATTGTACTATTTTTTAAGAATTTAGAAGCCGAAAAATCATCTATAGTTAGATTGAATCTTTTCTTAGTGTAATCAATTAAAGATTGATGAATACGTTTGTTTAGACTTAACATTTTAATGTAATTATTTAAAATCACTTTAAAATCTGAAGGCGCACCTAGTAAAACTATCTTTTCAAAATTATGATTGTAGTGTGCCTGAAAATAAGCAATTGCATTGCCACCAATAGAATGACCAATAGCAATTTTTGGATTATATTTTTGAACAACAACATCAATGAATTCAGCATAAGTCGGAACATTAAATTCTTTCCCACTACTTTTTCCATGAGCTGGACCATCAATTGCAATAATTGTTTTGCTAGTTTTCTTTAAATGTGTAAGTAATTTTTTCCAACGAGATGCGTTGCTTTCCCAACCGTGAATCAATAGAATGATTTCTTCATTACCTTTCCAAATATAAGTTTGAAATTCATGATCATTGTGCTTATGGCTAACATGTTCTGCTTTAAGTAATGTTTTCGGAATTTTGTGTTCAGTAATTCTGCCTTTTCTCGGTTGACTAAAGAGTTTATACGCTAATGCAAATGCTTTTTTTGGAGCAATATAACTAAGTGTATTAATATAAAATCCAACACTTTTTACAACAACAAATTGAATACTTTTTTCCATAAAAAAATCCCGACGTTAATCGGGATTCAAGATATTACATTTTTGCGAATATTTTTTCCATTTTTTCTCTTTCTTCATCTGCCAACGATGCATCAACTAAAATTCTTCCAGAATGCTCATCAGTGATGATTTTTTTTCTTGAAGCAATTTCAACTTGTGTTTGTGGAGGAATAGTAAAGAATGAACCAGCAGATGCTCCACGTTCAATAGAAACTACAGCCAAACCATTTCTAACACTAGAACGGATTCTTTTGTAAGCAGCTAATAAACGATCTTCAATTTGTTGCTCATATTCAGCTGATTTTTCTGTCAAGAAAGATTCTTCTTTTTGAGTTTCAGCCATAATGTCGTTCAATTCAGCTTTTTTGTGCTTTAAGTGAGTTGTTTTCTGTTCTAATTTTTCTTTAGAATTTGAAACCACTTCTTTTTTGTGCTCAATTGAAGCTTTCAATTCTTTAATTTGCTTTTCAGCTAATTGAATCTCAAGATCTTGAAATTCTACTTCTTTAGTTAAAGAGTTGAATTCTCTATTGTTACGAACATCTTTTTGTTGTTCAGTATATTTTTTGATTGCTGCTTGATGATTTTCAATAGCATTCTTTTTAGCTTTAATACTATCTTCAATAGTTACTAAATCGCTTTGTAGTTTTTCTAAACGAGTAGTCAAACCTGCTACTTCATCTTCAAGATCTTCCACTTCTAAAGGCAATTCACCTCTTACATTTCTGATTTCGTCAATTCTAGTATCGATTATTTGTAAATCGTAAAGCGCTCTTAATTTTTCTTCAACGCTCAATTCTTTTGTAGTAGCCATATTTTATAAGTACTTAACTGGATTTGTATTTTCTTCTGATAAAACGATTGCAAAATTAGTAATTTTTTCTTTAAGAAAATCAACAATATAATTTTTTGTATATCTTTCGCTTTCAAAGTGACCAATATCGGCTAAAACTATCTGATTTTCAGCTTCATAAAAGTTGTGGTATTTCAAATCAGATGTTAAAAAAACGTCAACATTGGCTTGAATTGCGTTTTTTATTGCAAAACTTCCCGAACCACCAAGAACTGCAATCTTTTTAACTCGTTTTCCAAGTAATTGCGAATGACGAATTCCTCCACACTGCATTTTGTCTTTTACAAATTCCAAAAAGTCAATTTCAGACATTGGATTTTCGAGTTCACCAATCATTCCTAAACCAATATTTTGATGAGAATTTTGTAAATCGTAAATTTCATAAGCTACTTCTTCATAAACATGATTAGAAAAAAGAGCTTTCAGAATTTTACTTTGCAAATGTTTTTCAAAAGTAACTTCTATTTTAATTTCTTGTGCTTCGACAAATTCAAATCGCTCTCCAATTTCGGGATTGCTATTTTCATTTCCCATGTAAGTTCCAATTCCTTGAGAGTTGAAACTGCAATCTTCATAGTTGCCAATTTTTCCAGCACCAGCATCAAATAAAGCATTACGTACTTTTTCAACATTCTCAGGAATGGTATAAGTTACCAACTTTTGAATGAAATTTTGTTTAGGAACTAACACTTTAGTATTCTTCAAACCCAAAGCATTACAGAAAATTTTGTTGACACCATTCTTATGATTATCCAAAGCAGTGTGAACGGCATAAATGGCTATATCATTTTTAATGGCTTTTAAAACAGCACGTTCTACATAATTTTTCCCAGTAATTTTCTTCAAGCCACTGAAAAGGATTGGATGGAAGCAAACTACCAAATTGCATTTTTTGGCAATAGCTTCATCAATAACGCTTTCAAGAGCATCATGACAAACTAAAACTCCAGTAGCTTCATCGTTTTGATTTCCAATCAATAATCCTACATTGTCAAAATCTTCAGCATAAGCCAAAGGAGCCATTTCTTCAAGAATTGTGAGTATTTCTTTTGTTTTCATAATTTATTTTGTGTTCTGCAATCTGATATCTGTAAATGCAATCTAAATCAAGTTGCCCATTCATTTAAAACTTCTTTAATATTCCAAACTCCATTGGTATTTTCAAATAATAAAAAACTACCTGAATTATGCTCAATACTTCTATAAAAAGCAACTTTTACCAAACAATATTTTTGTGCAAAATACATTGGTTTGCTTACAATCATTAACCTTTGATTGTTGTCATGAAATCTATCAGAAACTTTCTGAAACTCTTCAAAACTCAAGCAATTATTGACTTTACTTTTCAAATATTGATTTTGATCTGTAAAAAGTAAATCAAATTCTTTTGTCCAATTTTCGTTTAGTTTGATATTAATTTGATTTTTAATTTCTTGTGCGTTTTTCTTTAGTAAATCGCTTTTAGCAATTACTTCTAAAGTTTCTTCATTATTAGGAGCTTTATTACAATAGAAACTCAATAATTGCAATCTATTTTTTACAATTACTTTTTCGTTGGCGTAATATTTTGATAAAAGCACTTTTAAAATTGCAACATCATTGTTTTCTTGGCTAAATCCAATTTGAAAACAAAAGATAAAAGCAAAAAATAGTTTAATATCTAGGTTCATTTTACAAAAATAATTTCAATTCAAAGATAAAAAATTATACTTTCGTACTATGATTATTTTAAGGTATTTACTTTTTCCTTTTTCAATTCTTTATGGTTGGATAACTTCCATCAGAAACTTTCTTTTTGATAAAGGAATTTTGAAATCCTATTCGTTTGATATTCCTATAATTGCCGTCGGAAACCTTAGTGTTGGTGGAACTGGTAAAACACCTCAAATTGAGTATTTAATTCGTTTGCTTTCGTCAAATTATAAAATTGCTACCTTAAGTCGTGGTTACAAAAGAAAATCGGAAGGTTTTGTTTTGGCTGATTCAAATTCAAATGCTGAAATCTTGGGTGATGAACCATTTCAAATTCATCAAAAATTTCCAAATATTCATGTAGCAGTCGATACTCAAAGAAAAAATGGAATAGAACAATTATTAAAATTAGATAATAAACCAGAAGTTATTTTATTAGATGATGCTTTTCAGCATAGAAAAGTAAAAGCTGGATTATATATTTTACTTTCTTCATATAATGATTTGTATTTTAAAGATTTTATCTTGCCAACTGGCAATTTGAGAGAGAGCAAAAGTGGTGCAAAAAGAGCTAACGTGATAATTGTCACAAAATGTCCAAAAGATTTATCGGAACTTGCACAACAAAATATCATTAAAAAGATAGGATTAAATGTTCCAATCTTTTTTAGTTTTATAGATTATGATTCTGAAGTTTATAACGAATTTGAATCTAAAAAAGTTGAAGAGATAATTGATGTTGATAAATTACTTTTAGCAGGAATAGCTAAACCCGAGCCCTTTTTTGCATATTTGCAGGCTGAAAAAAATGTAAAAATGGTTTATCCAGATCATCATCATTTTTCAGAAAAAGATATTGAAGAAATTAAAAATAAAGCAAGTAATAAGTTGATTATCACAACAGAAAAGGATTACGTTAGATTGAAAAATCAAAATTTGAAATCACTTTTTTATTTACCTATTAAAAGTAGTTTCATTTCTAAAGGTGATGATTTTAACCAAACAATTTTAAATTATGTGGGTACAAGTACAAGAAACCGTTAATTATATCAAAGAAAAAACAGGTTTCACACCAGAATATGGGGTAATCTTAGGTTCAGGATTAGGAAGTTTTACTGACGATATTGCAATTGATTTTATGTTGCCTTATTCTGAAATTCCTAATTTTCCTGTATCAACCGTTCAAGGTCACAAAGGCGCTTTAGTTTTTGGAACAATTGGTGATAAAAAAGTTGTTGCTATGCAAGGAAGATTTCATTTTTATGAAGGCTACGATATGAAGCAAGTGACTTTTCCTGTGAGAGTTATGAAATATTTGGGTGTTACGAAATTGATAGTATCCAACGCTTCAGGTGGTGTTAATCCTAAATATGAAGTTGGCTCAATTGTTTTAATAAAAGATCATATCAATATGATGCCAGAGCATCCATTGCGTGGAAAAAATGACGAACGTTTTGGACCAAGATTTGTAAACATGAGCGAACCTTATAGTTTGAAGATGATTTCAAAGGCAAAAGCGATTGCAAGTGAAGCCAATATAGAAGTTCATGATGGAATTTATATGGGTTTACAAGGACCAACTTTTGAAACATTAGCAGAATACAAGATGGTAAAAAATATTGGAGCTGATTGCGTTGGAATGTCTACCGTACCAGAAGTTATTGTTGCACGCCATATGGAATTAGAAACTTTTGGACTTTCGGTAATTACAGATATGGGAGACGAAGAAAATATTGAAGAAGTAAACCACGAGGAGGTTCTAAAAGCTGCTCAAAAAGCCGAACCAAGTGTTAGATTACTCATAAGAGAATTAATAAAACAATATTAAAAAAAAGACGCTTTTGATGAGCGTCTTTTTTTTATAATAAATTATTGGCTATTATTTTGTAAAATTGCTCTGGATCAAATGGTTTGGTGATTACATCATTCATTCCATAAGAAAGGAGCATTTCTCTATTTTCATTTAGTGAAATTGCTGTAAGCGCAATAATTGGAATTTCAGTATTGAATTCTCTAATTTGTTGTGTTGCTATTGTGCCATTTATTCCAGGTAAGTGAACGTCCATTAAAACTAAATCATAATCATTTTTTTGTTTCAAATAGGTTACGCTATCCTCACCATTATCTAATATTTTGCAGAACATACCTTTGTTTTCAATCATTTTTTTGGTAATCATTTGATTGATTTTATTATCTTCTACCAATAGAATTTTCTTGTTTTCAATTGCGGCATTATCTATGGCTTGCTCTTTTATTTCTACGATTTCATTTTGACCAACTTCGAATGGAAGCGAAAATGAAAAAGTGGTCCCCAATCCAACTTTACTATTAATTTGAATTGTGCCTCCCAATAATTCGATTAGTCGTTTTACAATGGCCAGTCCAAGTCCAGTGCCACCATATTTTCTATTAATTTCAATTGAACCTTGAGAAAAGCTTTCAAAAATTTCATTTTGCTTATCTTCAGGTATTCCAATTCCATTATCAGAAACTCTAAATTGGATTTGTATTTTTTTATCTTCAACTTTTTCAAGTTTAGCAATTAGTTTTACATAACCATTTTTAGTAAATTTTAATGAATTACTAATTAGATTAATGAAAATTTGAGACAGCTTTGTAGGATCACAAATTAAATTATCGGGAATAGTATCTTCAATTTCTAAGATAAATGTATTATTGTTTTCTTGAGCAATTTCCTTAAAAGATTTTTGAATATTGGATAATTGAAGTTTTAAATCGCAATTAATTTGTTCAATTGGTATTCTTTCTGATTCAATTCTATTAATCTCTAAAATGTCATTTATAAAAGCTATTAAATAATTTCCTGAGAATTTCAATGAATTAAGATAATTCAATTGGCTATCTTTTGGGTTCTCTTCTAATAATAAATGAGTTATGCCATTAATAGCATTTAAAGGAGTTCGCAATTCATGACTTACGGTAGAAAGAAATTCAGAACGTGCTTTAGTTGCCTTTTCAGCATTTTCTTTAGCTATTTCAAGTTCTTTGTTTTTTTCTTTTAGTAAAGAATTAGATTGCGTTCTTAAGACGTTGTTTTTGTATAGTGACAAACTTAAAAGTGACAAAATTGATATTAATGCAATAGCTAGTATACTTATTAACTTAGCAAAAGTATTCGCTTTTTGTTGATTTTTGTTGTCTTTATCAATTTGTTCAATTAGTTTTAACTTTTCAGAATCTTTGAAAGAAACAAAATCTTCATTTCCTATTTTTTTATCATTTAAATACTTCAAACTATCTTTAAGCTTTAGATATTGTTTCAATAAATAGTGAGATTTTTCAACATTCATAGATTTCTCAAAACACTCACTTAGTGCTAAAAGAATATTGGCTTTTTGTTCTAAATTGTTCTTGTTTATTTCAAGTGCTCTATTGAAATAATTAATAGCTAAGTTATACCTCTTTTTTCCAAATTCAATTGTTCCAACTTGATATAATGCTTCAGCTTTAGTTTTGTAAGTATCTGTTGTGTCTTTTTTTATGATGATTTTTTCAAATAAAGGCATTGCTAAATCAATCTTTCCTTTTTCTTTGTAAACTATTCCTTTTTGGAGATTTAGCATTTCAATTGCATCTGGAATTTTTATCTTCTCATAAATTACTCCAGCTGTATTGAAATTCTTCTCTGCCATTGCCAAATTATTCTTCTCAAGATAACATACACCAATACTATAATGAGTTAATGCTTGTTGAGAAGAGAAAGGTAATGTGGCATAAATTGCAATACTTTTTACAAAAACATTTATGGCATCATCAATTTTTTTTAATTCTAAGTATATAACTCCTAAATTGGAATAACTATCGGCAATTGATTTTTGATTGTTGGATTTGTTTGCAAAATCTAGTGCTTTTTGAGAATAGTTAAGGCAGTTTCTATAGTTGCTATTTTTTTGATTAAACTTCACTAAATCAATATAATAACTAGTACTATCTATTTTCTCAGTTGTTTTTTTTTGAGAAAATGAAATTATAGGAAGTAAAAAAAATAAAACAAAAATATGCCTCATAATAGGAAAATTCCTTTTTTGCGAGGTCTAAAATAAAGAAATTATTTTTGAATAAGTAGTATTAAATCAATTATTCTCGATGAATAACCAATTTCATTGTCATACCAACCAACAACTTTTACCATTTTATCAATTACAGAAGTTAATTGTGAATCAAAAAGACAAGAATTTCTATTGCCAATAATGTCAACAGAAACAATAGAATCTTCTGTGTAATCTAAAATTCCATTTAAATTAGTTTGAGATGCTTTTAAAAATGCTTCATTTATTTCTTCAATAGAAACAGCTCGTTTTACATTAAAAGTAATATCAGTTAGAGAACCATCTGGAACAGGAACTCTAATGCCACAACCTCCAATTTTTCCTTCCATTTCCGGAAAAATTTTAGTCAATGCTTTTGCTGCACCAGTAGTTGTAGGTACAATGGATTGACTTGCGCCACGAGCACGACGTAAATCTTTATGAGGTTGGTCGTGAAGACTTTGATCAGTTGTATATGAGTGAACAGTTGTGATGTATGCTTGTTCAATACCACATAAATCATTAATGACTTTCATCATTGGAGCTGCATTATTTGTTGTGCAACTTGCATTTGAAATAATAATTTCACTTCCGTCAAGTATATTCTCATTTACACCAAGAACCACAGTTTTAATTTCGGGAACTTCAGAAGGTGCTGAAAGAATTACTTTTTTGGCACCATAAACGATGTGATTATTAATTTCTTCAAAAGTTTTATATTTTCCTGTGGATTCAATAACAATATCGATTCCATTCCAATTTAGATTTGAAATTTCTTTTTCGTGATAAAAAGTATACGATTTTCCATCAACGATTATTGATCTTTCATCAAATGAAACTTGATAAGGTAAAACACCATGAATGCTGTCATATTTTATTAAATGTGCCATAGTTCTATTGTCAGCAATATCATTTATGGCAACAACTTCAATATTTGGGTGATTGATAAGTAATCTGAAAAGATTTCTTCCAATTCTTCCAAAACCATTTATGGCAATTTTTGTTTTAATCATTTGGTTCTATGTGTATTAAAACGTGACCTAATTGTGGAATTTCTTCACGCAAAGTATCTTTTAAACGATGTGAAATATCATGACCTTCTTTTACAGAAATATTTGAGTCAACAATAGCATGTAAGTCTACGTGGTATTTCATTCCGGCTTTTCTTATAAAACATTTTTCAGTGTCAATTACACCTTTCACTTGATGGGAAACTGTTCTTATTTCTTCAACTAAATCATCATATAAATGCTCATCCATTATTTCGCCCAAAGCAGGTCTGAAAATTAAATAGCTGTTATATAAAATAAAACCAGAGGCAAAAAGCGCAGCACAATCGTCTGCAGATTCGTATCCTTTTCCAAGAAAAAGTGCAATAGAAATACCTATAAACGCTGCTATTGATGTTATTGCGTCACTTCTATGATGCCAAGCATCTGCTTTTAATGAAGAGCTATTAGTTTCAATACTTTTTTTCATAACTAATTGAAAAGATATTTCTTTCCAAACAATTATTAATCCTAACACGATTAAGGTCCAAGATTTAGGTAATTCGTGAGGTGTGCCAATGTTTAAAATACTTTCGTACGCAATAATTGTGGCAGATGTTATTAAAAAACCAACTACAATAAATGTTATCAAAGGTTCTGCACGGCCGTGACCATAAGGATGATTTTCGTCTGCTGGTCTGCTGGAATATTTGATTCCAAATAGCACTAAAAAAGAAGAAAAAATATCGGTTGTTGATTCAATTGCATCAGCAATTAAAGCGTATGAATTTCCAAAAAAACCTGCCAATCCTTTAATTACAGCTAAAGAAGCATTGCCTATTAAACTAAAATAGGTTGCATTAATGGCTGCTTGTTGGTTGGCTAAATCTTTTGACATTTATTATAAAATATGTTTTTCAGCATGATAAGAAGAACGAACTAATGCACCACTTTCTACATGACGGAATCCCATTTCTTTACCTAATTTTTCGTATTTTTCAAATTGTTCAGGAGTAATGAATTCTTTTACAGGTAAATGCTTTTTACTAGGTTGTAAATATTGACCAATAGTTATAATATCAACATTTTGGTTACGAATGTCCTGCATAGTTTCGATAACTTCTGCTTCTGTTTCGCCTAAGCCCAACATGATTCCTGATTTAGTTCTTCGGATACCTTTTTCTTTCAGATATCTTAATACTTCTAAACTTTTATCATATTTTGCCTGAATTCTAACTTCGCGAGTTAACCTTCTAACCGTTTCCATATTGTGTGAAACAACTTCAGGATTGGCTTCAATAATACGATCAATATTTCTTGTATTTCCTTGAAAATCTGGAATTAAAGTTTCTAAAGTTGTATTTGGATTCATTCTGCGAATGGCTTGAACAGTTTCTAACCATATAATTGAACCCATATCTTTCAAGTCATCTCTATCGACACTGGTTATAACTGCATGTTTAATGTTCATTATTTTTATAGAACGCGCTACCTTTTCTGGCTCGTCCCAATCAACGTTTTCTGGACGTCCAGTTTTTACACCACAAAATCCGCAAGAACGCGTACAAATATTTCCTAAAATCATGAATGTTGCTGTTCCTTCACCCCAACATTCACCCATATTTGGGCAACTTCCTGAGGTACAGATAGTATTTAGTTTGTACTTGTCAACTAATCCACGAAGTTCGGTATATTTTTGACCAATAGGCAACTTTACTTTTAGCCATTTTGGTTTTCCAATTGGAAGGTTATTTTCAGTAGCCGTTTCCATATTCAATTTTTTTGAAATGCAAAGATACGAATGTAGATTTTAGATTTTGATTATTCTATTTCAGATTTTTCTTCATTAAGAAATATTTATACTTTGTTTCAAAAAAAAACTGCTTTGTTTTATCAAAGCAGTTCTCACATTTATTGACTTGAGTTACAAGTCAGGAATCAATAATTTACAGCATTACAGTAATTGGTAGCGTAAACTGTGTTCTTACAGGTTCTCCATTTTTAATTCCAGGAGCCCATTTAGTTTTTAAAGATTTTAAAACTCTAATAGCTTCTTTATCAATTTCAGGAGTTGTTTTTCTTGTTACTTCGATATCTGTCATTGATCCATTTTTTTCAATTACAAAAGAAACTAAAACTCTTATTGCTTGACCTTCTTCTTCATCAATATTTTGTTTTTCAAAGTTTGTTCCGACATACTCATAGAATTTTTTAATTCCACCAGGAAAAAAAGGTTGTTTGTCTAATTCAGCTGAAGGAACGGGTCCTTTTGGAGTAATTACTACTGGTTTTGGTTCTGTTCCACCACCATCAATTACACCTGGTGTTCCCGGAGTTCCTGTTCCTGGAGTACCAATTGGAGTATTGATATTTGGCAATTCAGAAGTTATTGGAATAGGTTCTTTAGCTTCTTCTTTCCGAGCTACAACATAATTTTGATTATTTGGAACTTTTTCTACTGGAGCACTATTATTAATAATTGGTTCAGCAGGTTTTGGCTCATCTGTTTTAGGTTCTACGTAAATATCAACTTTGATAATTGTATCAAGAGGTTTTTCTGGTCTAATTATAGGTTTAGGTCCGAAGGAACTAAATAACATACCAATTCCTGAAACAAAACCAATAAAAAGAATTCCAGAGAAGAATGCAATAATGGTTGTTTTGGTGCTGTCTTGACGTAATTTGTATGCACCATACTCTTGGTTTTTACCTTCAAATACAAGGTCTAACCACTTTTTTTCAAAGATACTTAAGTTTGACATAATTTATAGTTTTAATTGTTAAGTATCGATGTTACATAAGCTTTAGATATTAGATTTTAGATTTCAAAAACTTTGTAAAATTATTCAAATCTGTTTCTTGTTTTAATAACGCAAAGATTATTCCAATATTGTGTGATTTTTGTAAGAAAATTGTAATAAGTATAAACTATTATTTAAGAAATGAAGTTTACGGTGTGTTTTTGTTAATCTGTAGCTCGCTTCAATACGCTTACAAATTAACCCTGATTGCAATGGAAATCCTTTGTTGATAAACAAAGATTGCAATGGAAAGCAGGAAAATGGAACCCAAAAGGAACCAAGCCAATCGTTTCAAAAAAAACTAACGCTTTGTTTGAATGATTTCTGCCAATAGTTTTTTGGCGCGAAGGAGTTTGATTTTGACGTTGCTTAAAGGCTCGTTAAGTTGTTCGGAAATTTCTTGATAACTCATTTCTTGAAAGTATCTAAGCTGTATAACTTCTTGATAATGAGGTTTTAATTCTTTTATGAATTGTAAAAGTTGTGATAAATTTTGCTCTGTAATCAATTCATCTTCAGCCGTTGGAGATGTGTCAGCTATATTATAAGCTTGTTGGTCTTCTTCGTCAGTGATTTCTACGAAAAGGGTTGATTTTTTTTTGCGAAGTAAATCAATATGAACATTTTTTGCAATGGCTATTAACCAAGTATTGAATTGAAATTCAGGATTGTAAGTGGTTAATTTATCGAATGCTTTTGAGAATGTTTCTATAGTAATATCTTCTGCATCTGTTTCATTTTCAGTACGTTTTAGCATGAATCCATAGACCTCATTCCAATAATGGTCGAGTAGGTAAGTGAAGGCAACTTGATCGCCTTTTTTGGCTTTTTCTATGTACGGATTTATTTCCACTGAACTGGTTTTGAAAAGGTATTGGTGATGAAAACGTTAAGTTGCGTGACTATTAAAACGATTTCGATAATTGGAAACCAGTAAATTACATCTTTTTCTTTTAGTTTTCCAGCTGCAAATCCAAGTGATAACCATGCAAAAAGATAACGGAAACCTATCAAACTTAGTACAATAATCCATTGAAATTGAAATGCTAAAAGGATTATTGGTAAAATTAGAAATAATAATTGGGTAGCATAAAAAATTGCTAATTGCGTTCTGTCGGATGCTTTATAATGTTGTGCAGTGGCAACATGCCTTCTTTTTTGAGTAAACCAATCTTTAAAAGTAGTTTTTGGCTTAGAAAAAGTAAAACTTTCTGGTGTGTAACAAACGGTTGTATTTTTGGCATTTGCCGCTTGATTAATGAACAAATCATCATCTCCAGAACGGATTTTCATGTGATCCATAAAACCGCGAACTTTGAAAAATTCTTCACGTTTGTAGGCCATATTTCGACCAACTCCCATGTAAGGTTTTCCTAATTTTGCCCATGAAAAATATTGCGTTGCCGTCAATAAGGTTTCAAAACGGATGATTTTATTTAGAAACGAATTTTTAATTTTTTCGTAAGCGCCATAACCTAATACAATGGTTTTTTGTTGGGTGAATTGGGCTGACATTTCTTTAATCCAATCGTTAGATTTTGGGTAACAATCGGCGTCAGTAAAAAGTAGGTATTCGTTTTTAGCAGCCTTAATTCCAAGTGTTAGCGCAAATTTTTTATTTCCCCAAAAGGCTTCGTTATTTTCTACCTTTACTAATTTAATATTAAAATATTGTTTTTCAAAAGCTTCAAAAATTTCTAAAGTTTCATCACTTGACGCATCGTCAATAAGCACAATTTCGTAATCTGGATAATTTTGTTCAGCTAATAAGGGAACGAAATTTTTTACATTTTCTTCTTCGTTTTTGGCACAGACAATAACTGAAATCGGAACTCTTTTTGGTGTAGAGGTTTGTGGTTTAGCAAAAGAAAATTTACCAAAAAACACTACATAATATAGGAATTGAACAACTACAACCGCAATGAATAAACAAAGTAAAATTAGTAACATAATGGCTTTATGGTCTTATTTAAAAACGATTGCAAAAGTATGAAATTCAATTTTGAATTACGAATTATGGGAAGTGAAATTTTCAATCTGGGAAAATTCAGACCATTGTAGATTTTGAGGCAACTCTTTATTTGAAAATTCTATATGAATGACACGTCTATTTTTATCATTTGTAGTTTTATTTGAAGCATGAAAAAGTAAAGGTTTCATCAGCATTATGCCACCTGATTTAACATTGCAAAAAACTTCTATTTCTTTTTCGAAATCTATTGAATCGATTCTACAAATTGATTTTAAGTGAGATTTTTTTAAAACTTTTAATGCACCATTATCTTTATTGGTCTCGTCCAAATGAATTCTTATTGTGAATATATTCTCTAATATTTCTTCAGGAGGTTGAACTGCAAATTGATTGTGCTTTTTTGTCCAATTAGAAAATTTTTTATCTTCAATTTTTTTGTCAACAGAAATAGTTAAATCTTGATGATAGGAAACAAACCAATTAGATTTTTCAGGTTTGTCAAAATAAATCGATTTTACAATAAAATAGTCTTCACCACTAATGTTCTTTATTATCCCTTTAAGATTTTCATTGAAAAGTAATTTCTTAATTTCCGGAAACTCTTTAACGAATTGTCTAATTGCAAATAAATCATCAGTTTTTCTAAAAATCGGATTTGTTGAATCTAAATTACTGATGAAATTTGAAATTGTATTAATTTCATCTTTATCGTACACATTATTTACAACATGAAAGCCTTGTTCATGAAATTCTTTTGATAAATTCATAATTATATCACATTCACTTCAGCCTCAATTTCAATTCCGTACTTATCGAAAACCGTTTTTTGAACGTATTTCGATAGATTTAGAATATCTTGTCCGGTTGCATTTCCGTAATTTACTAAAACTAGTGCTTGGTTTTTATGAACTCCTGCGTCGTCTTTTCGGTAACCTTTTAATCCAGAATGTTCTATGAGCCAACCTGCAGGAACTTTTACTTCCGTTGGTGAAACTTCAAAGAATTTTACTTCTGGAAATTTTTGTTGTACTTTTTCGAATAATTCTTTTGAAATAATCGGATTTTTAAAGAAACTTCCACTATTTCCAAGTTCTTTTGGATCGGGTAATTTACTTTGGCGAATGGCAATCACAGCATTAGAAACGTCTTTTAATGTTGGAGTTGTAACGTTTTGGTTTTCTAATCCTTTTGTAATATCACCATACGAAGTGTTGATTTTGTGATTGCGTTTTGTGAGTTTGAAAACCACAGAAGTAATGACATATTTATCTTTTGCTTCTTGTTTGAAAACACTTTCTCTATAGCCAAAATTGCAATCTTCTTTTGTGAAGGATTTCATTTCTTGTGATAGAATATTCATGGCTTCACACGAAACAAAAGTGTCTTTAATTTCGGTTCCGTAAGCACCAATATTTTGAACTGGAGTTGTACCAACATTACCAGGAATCAAGGACATGTTTTCTAATCCACCTAAGTTTTGATTGATGGTCCAAAGTACGAATTCGTGCCAATTTTCGCCTGCTTGACTTTCAACCCAAACAAAATCGTCGTCTTCTTTGATGATTTTTTTTCCTTTCAAATCAACATGAATTACCAAAGCATCAATATCTTGAGTTAAAAGCATATTGCTTCCGCCACCAAGAATGAATTTCTTATCTGAAGCGTGATTTTCTAAAACAGATTTCAATTCATCAAGATTATGAACCGCTACGAATTGTTTGGCTTTGGCTTCAATACCAAAAGTGTTGTATTTTTTTAAGGAGAAATTATTGTGGATTTGCATTTGTTTGAAATTTTACCGCAAAGTTCGCAAAGTTTTTCGCAAAGTTCGCAAAGAGAAAATTGGAATTTGGTATTTCTTTTTTGGGATTTTAATCCGTTGTTTCTAAAGCTCTTCTCAAAAAGTCGTTCATCGGTTTTAGTGCGATTAGTTTTTGAGATATTACTTTGCTAAAATCAGGTTTTGTAAAAAGTTTTTCGTCAATTTTTTGAGAAGCTGTATAGCTTTTCAATTTTAAAAATTCAATCGCTGGATGATTTGGATCAAAATCTTTTGGTGCTTTTTTCAAAGTATTGCTTTCGTCTCTAGTCAGTTCTTTAAACTCATTTTTAAACGTTTTATCTGCAACAATAGCTTCTAAATCATCGTGAAAAAATTCTATTTCTTTACGAATTAATTTTAACTCATTTGGTTCTGGACACCAAACACCGCCAGCGATGAAGCAACTTCCTTTTTCAAAATGAATGTAATATCCAGGACTATTTTTTCTGTTTTTATTTTGTGTAAACCAAACACCCATGTTGGTTTTGTAAGGCGATTTATCCTTAGAAAAACGAATATCTCGATTGATTCGAAAAGTACAATTCTTAACTTCCAAAGGTTCTAATGTTGGATCCAAAAGTTTCATTTCTGCCAAAATTGATGCGATATAACTATGATAGTCTTTTTTATAACTTTCATAGCGTTTTTTATTGGCATGCATCCACTCGGTGTTGTTGTTTGCAATTAAATCCTCTAAAAACTGAAGGGCTTCTTGTGTTATCATTTTTTAAGTTTATGAGTTTATGAGTTTAAAAGGTTAGTAGTTAAGAAATCACTTCAAACTTCCATCTTCAAACTCCCAACTATATTACAACTGTTTTCTCAAATCTTCTTCCGATAAATAGCCTAAATGTCTCCAAGTTTCTTTACCATTTTCATAAATTAAAATTACCGGTAATTCATCAAGTTTCATAGTTTCCAACAAAGTTTTGTTTTCATCGGCATCTAATCTAATTAATGATATTTTACCTTTTAATTCTTCTTGCATTTGGGTTAAATAAGGTGCCATTTTTTTACATGGCGCACACCATTTAGCCGAAAAATTAATGATTACTTTTTTGTCGGAATTGATTAATTTTTCAAATTCTGAAACCGATAATCCCTTGGGAGTTACCGCTGTATTTGAAGTTTTCTTTCCCTGCCATTTCATGATTCCGCCATCTAAATTGTAGATTTCTTTAAATCCAAGTTCGGATAACTTATTGGCTGCTTGACTGCTTCTTCCTCCAACTTTACAATAAACAAAAACAGGTTTTGATTTGTCTAATTTTTCAACTTTTGAAGTAAAATCACTTCCGTTCCAATTAACATTTGTAGCATTTTCAAGATGTTCAACAGCATATTCCTGTGGAGTTCTAACGTCTAATAATTGAGGGTTTTCAGAAGATGCAAGTTTTTCTGAATACGCTTTAGAATCAATAGTTTGAATTGCTTTAGCGTTTTGACCTTGACAGCTTGCAAATAATGTTACTACGACTAAAAGGGAAATAAATTTTTTCATAATGTTTTTTTAAGCAACAAAATTAAAGAAGTAAAAATAGAACAATATAACAAATGTTACAAACTAAATATTTTATAACTCTGATGGGTTGTTTTTACTATGTTTTCTGTACGTTCAGGATGTGTATCTGAGATAAATAGTTGTCCGAATTCCTCTTGGTTTACCATTGCTACAATTTTACTCACACGAGTTTCATCCAGTTTGTCGAAAATATCATCAAAAAGCAAAATAGGTTTTTCGCCGCTTTGTTTTTTTACGAATTCAAATTGAGCTAATTTGAGCGCGATTAAAAATGATTTTTGCTGTCCTTGTGAACCAAATTTTTTAATAGGAAAATCATCAATTTGAAAGGCTAAATCATCTTTGTGAATTCCAACAGAAGTATATTGCAATGCCCTGTCTTTCGCTAAGTTTTGCTCCAATAAATGCAGAGTTGTCCCTTCAAATAAATGACTTTCATAAACCAATTGAACTTTTTCTTCTGAACCAGAAATAGCTTGATGATGTTTATTAAAAATAGGTAAAAAATCATCAATAAATTGTTTTCTCTTTTCGAAAATTTTCTGACCTAAATCATTTAATTGTTCATTATAAATAGATAAAGTATCCGTTTCAAATACATGATTTAGAGCGAAATATTTTAGCAAAGCATTTCGTTGACTAATAATTTTTTGATATTGAATTAATTCTTGCAAATAGGAGGAATCCAATTGCGAAATAACACTGTCAATAAATTTTCGACGAGTTTCACTTCCTTCAATAATTAAGTCATTGTCAGCCGGTGAAATAATTACTAGTGGAATAAATCCAATATGATCTGAAAATTTCTCGTAAGGTTTTCCGTTTCTTTTTAGGATTTTCTTCTGACCTTTTTTGAAACTACTTACAATTTGCTCATTTCTTTCCAACTTTTCAAATTCGCCATCAACCACAAAAAACTCCTCATTATGCTTAATATTTTGAACCGCTAACGGATTAAAATAGCTTTTTCCGTAGGCTAAATGATAGATTGCATCAAGCACATTGGTCTTTCCAATACCATTTTTTCCAACAAAACAATTGATTTTAGAATCAAATTCGAAGGAAGCTTCCGAAAAATTTTTATAATTGAATAAAGAAATTTTTTTTAAAAACATTTGTGATGGCTTACTATTGCTAGAAAAAGAGAAAAAATTAGTTCTCTTTTTTTTGGTGGGTGCAAATTATTGAAAAATATCGACAAAAATCGCTTTTAATTATCAATAAAAATTTTATTTTTGCGCACACTAAATTAAATTTAAATGGCAACTTATAATAAGAGAGGTTACAAAGCACCAAAAGAAAAAGAAGAAAAAGTAGACGCTAATTTTATTGAAGATACACCAAACGTTGATGCTAAGGATAGTGCAACTGCAAAAGCATTTGACGCATTAGATGAAACAGCATCGAAAACAGAAGATTTTGTTGCAAAAAACCAAAAATATATTTTAGGATTTTTAGGAGCTGTTGCTCTTGTAACTATTGGTTATTTATCTTACCAAAGATTTATTGCTGAACCAAAACAAGTTGATGCTACTGAAGATTTATTTGTTGCGCAACAGAATTTTCAATTAGCTACTGATGCTACTGATGTTAAAAAACAAGATTCATTATATACTCTAGTTCTTAAAGGTTCTGAAGGAAAACAAGGAGCTCCTGGTATCGCTGACCAATATTCTGGTACTGATTCTGGAAATATAGCAAACTATTATGCAGGTATTGCTTCTCTAAACCTTAAAAAATATGATGATGCGATCAAATATCTTGAGAAATTTTCATCTAAAGATGCTTTCTTAGGTGCGATTGCAACTGGAGCTATTGGTGATGCTTACGCTCAAAAGAATGACACACAAAAAGCTTTAGATTTTTACGTTAAAGCTTCTGAACAAAATGTAAATGAGTTTACAACTCCAAGATATTTATATAAAGCAGGACAAACGGCTTTAGCGTTAGGTAAAAAATCGGATGCTTTGAAATATTTTACTCAAATCAAAGAAAAATATGAGACTGCACCAGAAGCACAACAAATTGATGCTTTAATTGGGATGGCTCAGTAATTTAATTACAAATTGAAAATTACGAATTAAGAATTGGTTTCAATTTTTAATTCGTTTTTTTTTACATTTAACTCAAATTTTAATTAAGATGGCTACTGCAAACAAAAATCTTTCTCAATACGATAAAACTAAATTGCCAAATGCGAAAGACTTTCGATTTGGAATTGTTGTTTCAGAATGGAATGACCACATCACAGAAGGACTTTATAAAGGAACTTTAGATGCTCTTTTAGATTGTGGTGCTTCGCAAGAAAATATAATTCGTTGGAATGTTCCAGGAAGTTTTGAACTGGTTTATGGCGCACAACGCATGATTGTAACACAAGAAGTTGATGTCGTAATTACGATTGGTTGTGTTATTAAAGGTGAAACAATGCATTTTGAATTTGTTTGTGAAGGCGTAACTCAAGGAATTAAAGATTTGAATGTTCAAACTGACGTTCCGGTGATATTTTGTTTGCTTACTGATAATAACGAGCAACAATCTATCGATAGAAGTGGAGGAATTCATGGAAATAAAGGAACAGAAGCGGCAATTGCTGCCATAAAAATGGCTGATTTAAGAAGAAATTCTGAAAATAAGTAATTCTAACTCAAGTTATAAAACATAAAGTTTAAACCTACTTTTTCAAAGAGTAGGTTTTTTCTTTTTTAGTAAGTTGTTAACTATAATAAACAATAGATTTTCATTAAATTTGCTAACTTTGGTTTTTAACCATGAACAATAAACACCAAACCATATACAAATAAATGTCTAGTATAATTCAATTACTTCCCGATCATGTTGCCAACCAAATTGCCGCTGGCGAAGTGGTTCAGCGTCCAGCTTCTGTAGTAAAAGAATTACTGGAAAATGCCGTTGATGCAGGAGCAACGGATATAAAATTAATTATAAAAGATGCCGGAAAATCGTTAGTTCAAGTTATTGATAACGGAAAAGGAATGAGTGTTACCGATTCAAGATTGTGTTTTGAACGCCATGCAACTTCTAAAATTCGTCAAGCGGAAGATTTATTTTCGTTACATACCAAAGGTTTTCGAGGTGAAGCTTTAGCATCTATTGCTGCTATTGCTCATGTAGAAATGAAAACCAAACAAGAGCTAGACGAACTTGGAACTCACATAATTATTGAAGGAAGTAAATTTATTTCGCAAGATCCATCAGTTTTACCAAAAGGAACTTCATTTGCTGTGAAGAATTTGTTTTTTAATATTCCGGCACGACGTAATTTTCTTAAATCGGAAACGGTTGAATTTCGTCATATTGTTGATGAATTTCAACGTGTAGCGTTAGCACATCCAAACATTTATTTCACAATGTATCACAATGGAAGTGAAATGTTTAATCTTCCAAATTCTAATTATCGTCAGCGAATTGTGAATGTTTTTTCTGGTAAAACCAATGAAAAATTGGTTCCAATTCAAGAAGAAACTGAAATTGTAACTATTGAAGGATTTGTGGGAAAACCTGAATTTGCTAAGAAAAATCGTGGCGAGCAATTCTTTTTTGTAAACGATAGATTCATAAAAAGTGGTTATTTGCATCATGCAGTAATGGCTGCTTATGAAGGTTTGTTGCCTAATGGTTCGCAACCAACGTATTTTATTTACTTAAATGTTCCTCCAAATACGATTGATATTAATATTCATCCAACCAAAACTGAAATTAAATTTGATGATGAACATGCTTTGTATGCGATTTTGCGTTCCACAATCAAGCACAGTTTAGGACAATTTAATGTAGCGCCAGTTTTAGATTTTGACAGAGATCCAAATTTAGATACACCATATCAATATCAAAATAAAACTGCAGAATATCCAACAGTTCAAGTAGATAGTTCCTTTAATCCATTTGCCGACGAAAAACCAACCAAACAATCTTCTGGAGGTTCTAATTCTTATAAAAAGCAGGAAGTTTCTAGTTCTAATTGGGAAAGTTTGTATGTAGGATTGAAAAATGATACTTCAGAAGTAGAAACTTTTTCATTTGAAAGTGAAGAAGTGACACCATCATTATTTGACGAAAAAGAAGAAGAACAAACCATAAATAGAACCTATCAAATTCATAAAAAATACATTGTAAGTCCAATAAAGTCTGGAATGGTTATCATGGATCAAGGTCGTGCGCATCAACGTATTTTGTATGAACAATTTCTCACGAATATGACGGTTCATCAAGCATCAAGTCAGCAGTTGTTGTTTCCTTTGCAGATGTATTTTTCAAATAATGAACTGAAATTGATAGCCGAATTGCAACCTTCTTTAGAAAACACTGGATTCGTTTTTGAAGCTTTTGATACAGACTCTATTCATATTTCGGGAATTCCTGTAAATACTACAGAAAGTGAAATTTCAATGGTTTTAGAGCAATTACTTTCCGATTTGCAAGACGGAATTCCGGATAGTAGTTTTAGTCAAAATGATACGATTGCTAAGTCTATGGCTAAAAGTTTAGCTGTAAAAACTGGAACTTATTTGACTGAAAAAGAACAAGAGAGTTTAGTTAATAATCTTTTTGCGTGCAAAGAACCAAATGTTTCACCTTTTCAAAAACCTACTTTCATCACGATGCGTGTGGAAGATATTGATAAACGATTTGCCCTATGATGAATATCACACCTGTTGTAAAACAACTTTTGATAATAAATATTATCTTTTTTATAGGAAGTCAATTGCCAAATACAAATGCATATGAATTATTCTCACTTCATTATCCTGAATCAGATAAATTTAGAATTTGGCAACCCATAACACATATGTTTATGCACGCTCCGATGCCTAATTTCACTCATATTTTATTTAATATGTATGGATTATATCTTTTTGGAAGCCCATTAGAACATTTTTGGGGACCAAAACGATTTTTATTATTCTATTTTGTTTCTGGAATAGGAGCAGCAGCATTACAATTAGCAATAAATTATTATCAGATTCATGAGGCATTAAGTTTAGTTTCTAATTTGAATTTATCTGCATCAGATTTACATCAGATATTGAATATAGACATGAATGCAAACAATTACTTTAGTCCAGAATTATTCGAAAGTGGTTTACGTTCAGTTTTGCGTAATTCAAATAAGGAAGCATTATTAAATAATGAAAATTTTGAAGTTTTATATCAATCTGCTGTTGAAGTAAATTCGACAATGGTTGGCGCATCAGGTGCTATATATGGAGTATTGACTGCTTTTGCCTTTATGCTTCCAAATGCTGAACTAATGCTGCTTTTTATCCCATTTCCAATTAAAGCGAAATATTTTGTTCCAGCACTAGTAGCTATGGATTTTTTCTCTGGTGTAACAGGCTTTTCAATTCTAGGTGGAGGAATAGCTCATTTTGCTCATGTTGGTGGTGCTTTGACAGGCTTCATTTTAATGATTATTTGGCGAAATAGAAAATTTAAACATAATCGTTGGAACTAGATGAGTAAGATATTTGATGATATAAAATTACAATACAAAATTGGTGACATCACTAATAAAATTATTTATTGGAATGTTGGTGTTTTTCTATTGTCGTTAGTACTTTTTTTTAAGTTTAAGGAAAACCATTTTGATTATCCATCATGGCTAGCTTTATCTTCGAATCCAAATAATTTTTTGATATTTCCTTGGACATTTTTGACTTATGCATTCCTTCATTCTGGATTTTGGCATTTGTTTTTTAATATGCTAATGCTCAATTTCTCAGGAAGATTGTTTTTGACTTTTTTTACACAAAAGCAGTTTTTAGGATTGTACATTTTGAGTTCTATTTTTGCAGGTTTGGTTTTTGCTGTTTCTTATTATTTGCTGGGAATTAATGCGCCAATTGTTGGAGCTTCTGCAGCTGTTTTATCTATATTAGTTGCTGCAACTACCTATCAACCATTGATGAATGTTAGATTGTTGTTGATAGGAAATGTAAAGCTATGGCACATAACTGCAGTAATTCTTATTTTAGATGTTATGCAGATTCTAATAGAAAATACTGGTGGACACATCGCGCACATTGCTGGTGCTTTTTTTGGAGTTATTTATATCAAGTTACTTCAAAGTGGAACGGATTTAAGTAGAATTGTAACCATAGTAATTGATTTTTTTGTTAATTTGTTTCAACCGAACAAATCAACACCATTCAAAAAAGTTCATGTTAATACAAAAAAAGCTAATGCTACAACTAAAAGTAAGATAGTAGTAAAAGATAAAACGCAACAACAAATTGATGAGATTTTAGATAAAATAAGTCAATCGGGTTATGATAGTTTAACCACAGAAGAAAAGGAGTTTTTGTTTAAAGCTGGTAAGTAAGTGTTCAGTTTTGCAGATTATGATAAATTAATTTTGTGTCTTAGTGCCTTTGCGGCAATGTAATATGAAGAAACTCTCATGGTTTAATAAAGTAATGTATTTTTTCAATATAGTTTTGACTGTATTGACTTTTCTTGCTTATGTTTTGCCGTTTCTTGCGCCAAAGTTCTTTCCGTTTTTATCAGTTTTGACACTTATATTGCCTTTATTTTTAATACTAAACGGACTGTTTTTTATTTATTGGTTGTTTCAAATCAAAAGACAAATGATGCTTTCTGGCATTGTATTAATTCTAGGTATTACTTTCGTTAATAAGTTTTACAAGTTTTCTTCTAATGAAAAAACTTTTGAAGAAAAGGATTTTGTAGTTATGAGTTATAATGTTCGACTATTCAATCTTTTTCAATGGTTGCCTAAGGAAAATGTAGGTGATGAGATTAAGCAATTTATTAATGATCAAAATCCAGATATTCTCTGTATTCAAGAGTATTCAGAAACTGCTAATGTAGATTTACGTGTTTACAAGCATAAGTTTATTTTTATGCAAGGCAATAAAATTAGAACAGGTCAAGCTATTTTTTCAAAATATCCTATTATTGATAAAGGCAATATTGAGTTTCCGGAATCTAATAACCTAATCGTTTATGCCGATATTAGAAAGGGAAAAGATACCATTCGTGTTTATAATATGCATTTGCAATCCATTAAAATATCGCCAGATGTTAACGAAATGCAAGACAATGTTGATTCTATAAACCAACATAAATCGGAATTAGTTGTAAAAAGAATTAGTAAAGCATTTACAAAACAGCAATTACAAGCAGAGATTTTAGTCAAACACAAAAAAGAGTGTTCGTATCCAATGATTATTTGCGGAGATATGAATAACAGTGCCTTTTCGTATGTTTATAGAAGTATTAAAGGAAACCTGAACGATTGTTTTGAAGAAGTAGGAAATGGTTTTGGTCAAACCTATAACTTCAAATATTATCCTGCACGAATTGATTATATTTTTGCTGACAAATCAATTCAAGTTAAGAGTTTTCAAAGCTTTCCAAACTTCAAAAATTCTGATCATTATCCAATTATTGCTAGGTTGATGATTGAGTGATTATAAGGATTGATTTTTTAAATAATCTAAAGCATAACGACCTTCATTAAAAAGTAAATCGAGAATACTCAAATTGTTTATAAAGCCATGCTTGTCATCAAATACTTGAGTGTATGGAGTAATGATGGTGGTATCTTTTTTTCCATTAGCCAAATTTCTAAAGTCATTAAAGTTGCGAACTTCTTGAAAATATTCGGTAGTTTCACTATATGTTAATGGCTTTCGTAGACACTTTGAAACTAAAGTTATTGTATCAAAATTTAAATCTTTTAAGAATTCATATTTTTTTTCAAAAATTGGAACAATTTCATCTTCAAAATATTCAAAAAAAGGCGAACTTCTGTAGCCAGCTTCTAGCGATTTAAAATGTTGTTTTTGCCAATCAAAGTCGTTTTCAATTCTTACATCTTTACTTTTTTGATGACGTTCTTTACTATGTTTGATAGGAACGTTCAACAATTGAATTCCATTCGGACTATAAATATACATTCTATTTCGATTAGTTTGTTTTTGGAAATTGTCTTCCATTTCAAACGTAATCGTGTCTGCTTGGGCCATTACAATAAACTGACTTATTGATGGGAAATAAGTAGGATATAAAATTATATGATTCATTGTTTATGTTTTGTTGTTTATGGTTCAAAAACTATGAACCATAAACTATAAACTATTCTGTTTTTTTTGCTTTTCTCTTAGTCCAGAAATATTCACCAACGAAATAGGCAGCTAATAAAAATAAGAAATATTTAAAATAAGATTGAGGTTGACCTTCACCACTCACAGTTGTAAACAATCTTTCCCAACGAATTTTATTCATAATTCCTTGACCATTTGAATCCCAACTCATCCAAATAAAGATTGGTTTTCCTACTATATGATCTTCTGGAGTATAGCCAAAATAACGCGCATCTAAAGAGTTATGACGGTTGTCTCCCATCATCCAATAATAGTTTTGTTTGAAAGTATAAGTAGTTGCTATTTTGTTATTAATATAAATATCATTGCCAACAACTTTCAATTTATTTCCTTCATATTCATTGATAATAATCTTGTAGAATGGAAGAGATTCTAAATTTAATGCAACCGTTTTACCAGCTTGAGGAATGTAAATAGGACCATAATTATCACCACTCCAAGCAATTTTACTTTCATCTGCACCATCGTGATGTTTGCATGGGAAAATTCCGTTTTCACGACCTTTTCTGATATTTCTTTTTATAGAAGTAATTCCAGAAACTGTTTTTAGTTTTTCTGCATTTTCAAATGTAAGCGCACGAATAGTTAATGAATCTCTGTCTGCAGTTTCAAATCCATATCCATCAGTAATATTTAAATCTTTGAAAACAGCGTCAAAATCTGTTGTAGATTTAGGATCTAAAGTTACTTTATAAGAATATTGAGGTTTAGCTCTGTCTGGTAAAATCAATTCTTTCCCATTGATAAAAACAATTCCATCTTTGATTTGTAGACTATCGCCAGGAATTCCAACGCAGCGTTTTACATAATTTGTCTTTTTATCGATGGGCTTGTCGTATCTTTTATCGGCTGGAAGATACATATGGAATAAGGTATCTCTTGGCCAATTGAAAACTACAATATCATTATTTTTTATTTTTTCAAAACCAGGAAATCTAAAATAAGGTAATTGTGGAAAAGTAGAATATGATTTTGTCTTTATAAATGGTAAGGTATCATGAACCATTGGCGCTGCAATAGTTGTCATAGGAGTTCTTGCACCATAATTTTGCTTACTTACAAATAGGAAATCACCAATTAGTAAAGATTTTTCTAAAGAGGATGATGGGATTACAAAAGGCTGAATGAAATAAGTATGAACAAAAGTTGCAACAATGATTGCAAAAAGCAAAGACCCTACAGTATCACCAGTTTTAGTTGCTGGAGTTAAACTTCTATCTTTTATATATTCAACATTCTGAGTGTAATTGATGTAGTAGATGTAAAACCCACAAGTAATCACACCAAGAAAAGTATCAGTTGAAGAATTTTTACCAAAACTTCTCAGGGTTTCAACCCAAACAATAGGAAACATCATTAGATTGATTACCGGAATAAACAATAAAAATGTCCACCAAGTAGGTCGATTTATAATTTTCATCAAAATTATCGAATTGTAAACCGGAATAAATGCTTCCCAAGATTTTCTTCCTGCTTTCTCATATAATTTCCATGTTCCCAATCCGTGGATTAGTTGAACAATTAGGAAAAACACAAACCATTGATATGCTGTCATTTTATATTTGTTTAAAAGTTTATGAGTTTAAAAGTTTAAGAAATATCTTAATTCATTTAATCTTCTATATCTATTTTCTTTATTCTAATTCTAAAACGTCTTTCATTGAAAAAACACCTTTTTTTCCTACTAACCATTCGGCAGCAATTATTGAACCTAAAGCAAACCCATCGCGATTATGTGCTGTATGTTTGATTTCTATAGTGTCTACTTCTGATGTGTAAAAAATACTATGTGTTCCTGGAACATTTTCTATTCTTTTGGCATCAATTTGAATTTCGTTTTCATTTGGATTATCTAAAGTCCAAATGTTATAATCTGAATTTTCTATAATTCCTTTTGCTAATGAAATTGCGGTTCCACTTGGTGCATCTAACTTTTGAGTATGATGAATTTCCTCCATCGTAACTTTATATTGATTGAACTTTGACATCATTTTTGCCAAATAATTATTCAATTCAAAAAATAAATTTACTCCTAAACTAAAATTGGAACCATAAATAAAGGCGCCATTTTTTTCTTCACAAAGTGCTACCATTTTATTGTAATCTTCCAACCAACCTGTAGTTCCTGAAATTACGGGAATTCCGTTATTCAAACACTCAGAAATATTTGTGACAGCAGAACTTGGTACACTAAAATCTATGGCAACATCAGCATTATCTAATCCATCAAAAGAAGAAGCACTTGATTTTCTTAGTACGATTTCATGACCTCTTTCTAGAGCAATTCGTTCAATTACTTTACCCATTTTTCCGTATCCAAGAAGTGCTATTTTCATGATGAGTTAGTTAGCTTGTGATGTTGTTTGTTACAGTTTTAAGAAAACTTTATAATTTTAAAGTTACAGAAATGCCAAGATTTTGTCTTGAAGTGAAATCATTTCTATAAATATCTGGTTTTACAGTAAGTTTTTCATTTACGTTGAATTGCATTAAGTGAGCATCAACGTTAGCATCGACAATATTTAAAATGTAAAATAATCCTGTGATAAGCATCGATAAATCTCGATTTCTTTGATAGAATTTTTGAGCAGCTATAAGTCGTGAATCATCTAAATAAGAAAATTCATCTCCTGTATAACCTTCTAATCGACTTTTGTAAGCATCTCTATATTGATGGTATTTTTTATTATTACTAATATAGAAATAAATACTAGTTCCCATAGCTCCATAAACAATAGGAATTTTCCAATATTTCTTATTGTAAGCTTGTCCTAATCCAGGAAGAACAGCAGAATAAAAAGCTGCTTTTGCAGGTGCAAGCGGATTGATTTGAGATTTGCTAATAGTATCTAAAGCTACTAAATCTTTACCCAATTCAGTTTGGCTAAATGACAAATTATTTCCCAAAAGAAGTAAGAATAATGATATGTAAATCGACTTAATCACTAACCGTTGATTAATTTTACAATTCTATTAAAATCCTCTTCAGAATGAAATGGAATTGCAATTTTACCTTTTCCTTTTCCGTCAACTTTTACATCAACTTTTGCGCCAAAGAAATTTGTAAAGGCTTTCTTTTGGTCGTCTGCAATAGAAAATGAACTTGCTTTTTTTGCTTTCGCAGTAGCAGGTTTTAATCCGTCTTGATGTTTTTTTACTAAAGCTTCCGTATCTCGAACAGAAAGGTTTTGGCTTACAATTTTTTGATAAATATCAGTTTGAACATCTTGGTCATCTATATTAATCATAGCACGACCATGTCCCATACTGATAAATCCATCACGAATTCCTGTTTGAATAATTGGGTCTAACTTTAAAAGACGTAAATAATTTGTTATTGTAGAACGTTTTTTTCCAACTCGTTCACTCATTTGTTCTTGAGTCAGTTGAATTTCTTCAATCAAACGTTGGTACGATAAAGCAATCTCGATTGGATCTAAATCGTGACGTTGAATGTTTTCTACCAACGCCATAACCAATGATTCGTTATCATTAGCGATACGAATGTAGGCAGGAATTGTAGTCATTCCAACCAACTTAGAAGCGCGTAAACGGCGTTCACCAGAAATCAATTGGTATTTATTGAAATCTAATTTTCTTACAGTAATAGGTTGAATAACACCAAGTTCCTTGATTGATGAAGCTAATTCTTTTAATGCTTCTTCATTAAAATTAGATCGAGGTTGAAACGGATTTATTTCAATAGAATCAATTTCAATTTCAAGAATATTACCAACAACTTTGTCAGCATTTTTATCATCAATTGATTTAATATCGTTATCAGGGTCTTTTAACAAAGCAGACAATCCTCTTCCTAAAGCTTGTTTTTTTATTGCCTTCGCCATAAATTAGTTACTATTTTTTTTAATAATTTCTTCTGCTAAACTCAAGTAATTTATAGCTCCTTTGCTTGTTGCATCAAAAGCAATAATACTTTCTCCAAAACTTGGTGCTTCACTTAACTTAACATTTCTTTGAATGATTGTTTTAAAAACCATATCGTTAAAATGTTTTTGAACTTCTTCTACAACCTGATTTGAAAGGCGTAAACGCGAATCGTACATTGTTAAAAGTAATCCTTCAATATCTAAGTTTGGGTTATGAATTTTTTGAACACTTTTTATTGTATTCAATAATTTTCCTAAACCTTCTAAAGCAAAATATTCACATTGAATAGGAATTACTACAGAATCGGCTGCTGTTAAAGCATTTAATGTTAGTAATCCTAGTGATGGTGCACAATCAATTAAAATATAATCGTATTTATCTTTAATGCTTTCTAAAGCTTGTTTAAGCATATACTCACGATTTTCTTTGTCTACCAATTCAATTTCAATGGCAACAAGGTCAATGTGCGCAGGAATTATATCAACATTTGGTGAAGTAGATTTTACAATTGCTTCTTCAGGAATGTTACTTTGTTCAATAATTTGATACGTTCCAATTTCTACACTTTCTACATCAATACCTAAACCCGAACTCGCATTGGCTTGCGGATCGGCGTCGATTAATAAAACTTTCTTTTCTAAAACTCCTAGTGATGCGGCTAAATTTACCGAAGTAGTCGTTTTTCCTACACCACCTTTTTGGTTGGCGATTGCAATGATTTTACCCATTTATTTGATTCAAATTTTGAGTGGTAAAAATACAATTTTTTATGGTTTATAAAAGTGTTATTTGTTAACAATCTTGTAAAATTTAGTTTTCAGTGTTCAGTACTAAATTGTTAGACAATAATTCTCTTTCAAATAAAAAAGTCAGATAGAAAATTCTAACTGACTTTTTTGAAAAGCATTTTACTGACCACTGAATACTATTATTTACTTCCTTTGTTTTTAATCATTGCTTCAAGCATATCCCACATTTCTTGTGGAATTTTTTCTAGAATATTAAATTGTCCTGCGCCTTGCAACCATTCGCCACCATCAATAGTAACAACTTCACCATTGATATAGGCAGAAAAATCGGAAACTAAATAGGCAGCAAGATTTGCCAATTCTTGATGATCACCAACTCTTCGTAATGGCACTTTTTTAGCCATGTCAAATTTTTCAGCTAAGTCACCTGGCAATAGTCTGTCCCAAGCACCTTTAGTTGGAAATGGTCCAGGAGCAATAGCATTCATGCGAATACCATATTTTGCCCATTCTACTGCTAAACTTCTGGTCATAGCTAAAACTCCAGCTTTTGCTGTAGCACTCGGAACCACATAACCAGAACCTGTCCAGGCATAAGTTGTTACAATATTTAAAACATTGCAATTGGTTTGCTTGGTTTCAATCCAATGTTTTCCAAAAGCTAAAGTGCAGTTTTTCGAACCTTTCAAAACAATATCAATAATTGTGTCAAAAGCATTTGCAGACAATCTTTCGGTAGGAGAGATGAAGTTTCCAGCTGCATTGTTTAGAAGAACATCTACCTTTCCAAAAGTTTTTAAAACTTCTGCAAGCATTGCTTCTACTTGGTCATAATGTCTTACATCACATTGAATAGGTAAGCATTTACCACCAGTTTCTTTTTCTAACTCTGATGCTGTAGTTTTTAATTTTTCCAAATCTCTTGAAGAAATTGCAACATTAGCGCCTAATTCTAGAAAATATTTTGTCATTGCTTTTCCCAAGCCACTTCCGCCACCTGTTACTACAATTGTTTTACCTTTTAGAGCATCGTCACGAAGCATTTTTGCTGAAAAATCCATAGTTTAGTTTGTTTTAGAAGTGTAAATATAGAAAATAATTTATTATGCACGCATAATATTATAATTTTAACAATCGATTCGTTGCTTCTATCAAAGTGTTATCTTCTTTGGCAAAACAAAAACGAATGCATTGTGTTTGCTTCCCATCAGCATAAAAAGGAGAAAGAGGAATGGTAGCCACTCCAAATTCTGTAACCAAGCGCTTAGTAAAATCTAAATCAGTTTCATCAGAAATAGCAGCATAAGAAGCTATCTGGAAATATGAACCCTCACATGGAAGTAGTTCAAATTTAGAATTTTGCATTAAGTTTCTAAATAAATCTCGCTTTTGTTGGTAAAAATTTCCAAGTTCAGAAACTTGTATCAAATCCATATAATCATTGATGGCATATTGAGCGATACTGTTGACACTGAATACTAAAAACTGATGCACTTTTTTAATTTCTATCATTAAATGTTCAGGAGCAATTAAATAGCCAATTTTCCAACCTGTGATGTGAAATGATTTACCAAATGAGGAAACGCTAACACTTCTATTTTTCAGTTTTTCTCTATGATGTATCGAAATATGTTTGTTCTCAAAAGTGATGTATTCATAAACTTCATCAGAAAGAACTAAAACTTTTGGATACAATTCTAATAATTTTTCGAGTTGTACAAAGTCATTTTCGCTCCAAGTTTTTCCAGTAGGATTATGAGGATTATTAATGATAATCATTTTGGTTTTACTATTCATAGTAGCTCCAATAAGTTCCCAATTTGGAGAGAAATCGGTATTGAGATTGATGCGTTTTGGAATAGCATTACAAAGTAAAATAGGTGTTTCATAACAATCATAACTAGGATCCAAAATGATAACTTCTTCATTTGGTTCAACTAATGCTTGTATGCCAGCAAATATACCTTCTGTTGCTCCAGCAGTAATCAAAATATCAGTTCTCGGATTCACTTTTCTACCATAAGAATTTTGGGTAAGTGTCGCGATTTTCTCAAGTAGTGGAGGAAATCCAGCCATTGGTAAATATTGATGAATTTCTTTATTTGACAATTGAGCGACTAAGTTTTTTAAACGTTCATCTACAGGAAAATTCGGAAAACCTTGCGATAAATTTATGGCTTTATAATCTGTTGCCAGTTGTGACATTATGCTGAAAATACTAGTGGTAATATGAGGTAGTTTGGACATGCTGAACAATTATTTTATGCATAAAAGTAAATAAATATATTTTCTATCCCAACCTTTTTATAAAATAACTACTCTATAACATTGTAACACGTTTTGAAAGAAAACAAATAAATATCTACATGAAAAATCTTATTCTAATCTCGCTTTTGTTTTTTGGAAGTTGGGTTCAAGCTCAAAATCCTCAGTTGAATGTTAAAGGTAAAGATTCGTCGTTGGTGCGATTGAGTCAGTTAAAAGTAAATGTAAAAGTTGTTGGAAATATTGCCTATACTACTACAGAGATGCACTTTTTTAATGGAACTAATCGTCAAATGGAAGCTGAGTTGTTGTTTCCTTTACCAGAAGGTGTTTCTGTTTCTCGATATGCTATTGATATTAATGGTAAAATGCGTGAGGCAGTTCCAGTGAATAAGAATAAAGGAAAGCAGGTTTTTGAAGCCATAGAACACCGTCGCGTAGATCCAGGATTGTTGGAAAAAGTAGAAGGAAATAATTTTCGTACACGCATTTATCCTTTACCACCAAATGGAAAACGTATTGTGATTATTGGCTACGAACAAGAATTAAGTAGTATAGATGCAACCCATTTAGGATATCAAATGTTGAGTAGTTACCCTTATGCATTAGATGTTTTCGAATTGTCAGTTGCCGTTCTTGGAGCTTCTGCAACTCCAACTGTGACTAATGATGAAGGTGTTTTAGCTTTAGAAAATTTGAATCAAAGTTATCAAACTTCGTTGACCAAAAATAATTACAAACCTAAAGACAAACTCTTGATTTCTATTCCAATTCGTCAAGACATTCCAAGTGTTGTCGTGCAATCTGTTGATGGACAACATTATTTTTATGCAAACACTGTTTTAGACGGTGCGAATGTAAAAAAGAAAAATCCAAACTCAATCGGATTAATTTGGGACGTGTCTTTAAGTTGTAGAAAACGCGATTTGATAAAAGAATTAGCTTTACTGGATGCTTATTTTAAAGGATTGAATACTGTAGAAGTTACACTTTATTTTTCAGGATATACTTTTGATAAAAAAGCGACTTACCAAATTAAAAATGGAGATTGGAGTGAATTGAATGCAGCTTTAAAGCAAGTAAAATACGATGGAGGAACACGTTTTTCTAAAATCAAATTACCGGTTCATGATGAGTATTTGTACTTTACAGATGGATTATCTTCATTGAGTTCTAATGTTTTGCCATCAACTAAAAAACCTGTTTATACAATTACTTCATTGCCTTCTTCTGATTATGCTTTTTTGAATTATGATGCTATAAAAACTGGTGGTAATTTTATCAATTTGAATCAATTAAAAGTTGAAGATGCTTTAGATAAATTGGTTAATCAAAGTCTTAAGTTTTTGGGTGTAAAAGAGAATTATATGGTAACCGATTTATATCCTATGGTTGGAACACCAGTTTCAGGAAGTTTTAGCGTAGCCGGAATTTCATTGAAAGAACAAAATCAAGTTGTTTTATTGTTTGGTTATGGAGACACTCCAACTATAGAAAAAACTATAGCTATCAATGCTTCAACACAAGCTTCAACAGATGTTAGTATAGAAAAATTATGGGCTCAGAAGAAAATTGCCAACTTAGAAATTCAATACAAACAGAATGCTGAAGAAATTGAAACTTTAGGTAAGAAATATGGAATTGTAACGAATAACACATCCCTAATTGTTTTAGAAAATTTATCCGATTATATTCAATATGATATTGTTCCACCTGCTGAATTGCGTCCTGAATTTGATAGAATGATGAAACAGCAAATCACCAATGCAGAGGCCAAAAAATACAACAATTGGCAAAATGTTGCTCAATATTACGAAGCATTAAAATTATGGTGGGATAATAATACCAAGTATTCTAAACCTAAACCAGTAAAAATTCCTAAGCCAAAACCAGTTGTGGTAACTCCTCCAAGAAATGTTAGTTTTAGTGGAGTTAATCCAAGTTTTATTAGAGGTTTGGTTTACGATAACCAAGGTCCATTGCCTGGTGCAGTTGTTATGGTTAGAGGTACAACAAGAGGCGTAAGTACAGATATTGACGGAAAATATTCTCTAGATGCTAAAGTTGGAGATGTACTTGTTTTTCAATTTGTTGGCATGCAAAGTATGACTATAACTGTTGGGAATACTAAACGGATTGATGTAACATTGAGAGAATCTAATGTTCAACTAAATGAAGTTGTTGTGCAAGCAGTGGGTGTAAGGAGAGATACTAGAGAAGAAGAGAGTGATTATGAATTGAAAAAAGAAAAAGATGCTGTCGTTTCTTCTCAACGTATTGTTTCTAATAAGGAATTAACACAAGCTGCCAATCCAAATGCAGTAATAAACAATTTAGCTGGTAAAGTAGTATCTGGTTTACAAGTCGAAACCAATGCTGCTTTTAGAGGAAATGCTACTTGGGCAACGAATTCTGAATTTAATGGAACGTATCAAAATGGTTTTGTAAACAATGATAGGACTAAAATAAGTAAATGGAATCCTGATAGAATTTATCTTAAAGCTTTGGCCAATGCTCCAGCAGATAAAAAATATGGTTTGTATTTGGAATTGCGTGAAGGTCAAGAAACCAATCCGAGTTTTTATTTTGATGTAGCTAATCATTTTTATGATTCTGGAGATAAAGCAACGGCATTATTGATTGTCAGCTCCATTGCAGATTTAGGATTAGAAAATCATCAATTGTATAAATCCTTAACTTATGTATTGCGTCAATGGGAAGCTTATGAAGATGCTTTGCATACAGCTAAACAAGTTGCAATATGGCGAGAACAAGAACCACAAGCACATCGTGATTTGGCTTTGACTTTAGAAGATAATGGACAGTTTCAAGCGGCTTTTGATGAATTAATAAAAGGATTAGAAGTGAATTATTATGGTGAAATGCGAGGGCAGTATGAAGGAGTTGAGGATATTGTTTTAATGGATTTAAACCGCATGATGCAAGAACACAAAAGCATTAAAACAGATAAATTAGATAAAAAATATCTAGATAAAATGCCAGTAGAAATTAGAATAATTTTAAACTGGAATCAAATGGATACTGATATCGATTTGCATATTATTGAACCAACAGGCGAAGAATGTTATTATGGTCACAGAGATACACAAGCTGGTGCAAGATTTTCTAAAGATTTTACCCAAGGTTATGGACCAGAGCAATACTTATTACGCAATGCTGTAAAAGGAAAATACATTATTAAAACTAATTATTTTGGTGAAAGTGCTTTAACAGAAAATGGACCAGCTACTGTAATGGTTGAGGTTTACACTAGAAAAGGGAATGGTAGCATAGAAAGAAAACTGCAAACAATCCAATTAGGAAAAGTAAAAGAAAACCAAAATTTGGCAGAAATAACAATAGAATAGTTTAGTAAGTGGTTAATTAGGAAAGCAGCTTTGAATTAATTTCAAGGCTGTTTTTTTATTTCATTAATTCAAATTTTATTAATTCCTCTTTTGGACACATTAAAATGTTGGGATTTATTTTTGGATGGTTTACAAATAGTTGTAATTCATCTGTGTTAGATTTTTTAGTAAATTTTATATAGTATTGATTTTCGGTATAATTGAAGTGGTAAATATTGTCGTATTTGGTGTCTTTAAAATATGTTTTGTTTGGTGAATTCAAGTCGTAGTTGTAATTATTGATTTTTAAAGTGTATCCATTTCCAAGTTGAATATTGTCTATTAATCGATTGAAAAACCTTCCAGAACTAGCACCAACCAAATCACTTAAAGAGAAAGATTCAGGAAAAAATATTGATTCAAATCCGTAGAAATCTACAAACTTTTGATGCACACTTTTTTTAAACTCAATAGCATATTCCGTTGTTTTTTCTATTTCATTAGTTTCAATTTTAAATGATTTGGTTCCGTCAAAGTTGTAGCAGCTTAAAGATTTATCATTGTTCAAAATCAGAATTCCTACATTTTGTTCAAAATTGTCAACCGGACATTGGGTAATTTTAAAATTTTTATATGGAAATTTCCCATTGATAGCAAGACTTAAAGTTTTATTATTTTTAAGAAATAATTGTTTTTCATCATTGGTGTAAGCAAAAATCAAATCATAGCTCTTTTTAGATTTAAAATCATAAAAAGTTCTGTTGTACATGAATTTGTATTTCAATTTTAATGGAATTTTTTCCTTAGTGTAAGGATTTATTAAAGTGTTGCCTTTTGAATTAAAAACAAAAAGTTCATTACTAATCACTACAAAAGAATTTTCTTCAGAATAAGGAATGTTTACATATTTTCCATTGAACAAATCATAGCAATGAATTTTATCAAATATAACAAAGGAAAACTCATTGATAATTTCTGCTTCTTTGTATTTTGGTTCAACAATTTGCTCTTGTTTGTCGTTAACTAAACCATATAAATTATTTGAAAAATAAGGTAAAAATTTAGAATAATCTTGAGCATTAACTGATAATGAAATCAAAAAAATAAATATAAGTAGGAACTTTCTTTTCATTAAATACGATAATGTTTTATAAATAAATTTTTATTATTCTACTCTTCCAAAAGCACCTCCAAAATACTAATAGCAGCCTCACTAATTTTAGTTCCAGGACCAAAAACAGCAACCGCACCTGCATCAAAAAGGAATTGGTAATCTTGCGCAGGAATTACGCCACCAACAATGACCATAATATCTTCGCGTCCGTATTTTTTTAGTTCTTCAATAACTTGTGGTACTAAAGTTTTGTGTCCAGCAGCCAATGAAGAAACACCAAGAATGTGAACATCGTTTTCTACGGCTTGTTTCGCAGCTTCTTGTGGCGTTTGAAATAAAGGACCAATATCTACGTCAAAACCTACGTCTGCATAACCTGTGGCAACTACTTTCGCACCACGATCGTGTCCGTCTTGTCCCATTTTGGCAATCATAATTCTAGGACGACGACCTTCTTTTTTGGCGAAGGCATCGGCTAGTTGTTTTGCTTTTTCAAAACTCTCGTCGTTTTTTATTTCTTTACTGTACACGCCGCTAAAACTTCTAATTTGTGCTTTATATCTTCCAAAAATAGCTTCTAAAGCATCACTGATTTCTCCTAATGTCGCTCTGTTTCTTGCTGCTTCTACTGCCAAATCTAATAAATTTCCATTAGAGTTTTTAGCACAATCAGTTAATTTTGCTAAACATTCGGCAACTTTGGTGTTGTCGCGAGTGCTTTTTATTTGTGTCAAACGTTCAATTTGTTGCTTGCGCACCATATCGTTATCGACATCCAAAATCTGTAATGGATCTTCTTTTTCTAATCTAAATTTGTTGACACCAACAATAATATCTTGACTGCTGTCAATTCTAGCTTGCTTTCTTGCCGCAGCTTCTTCAATACGCAATTTCGGAATTCCAGCTTCGATGGCTTTCGTCATTCCACCTAATTCTTCTACTTCTTCAATTAGTTTCCACGCGTTTTGCGCAATTTCGTTGGTCAAACTTTCTACATAATAACTTCCAGCCCAAGGATCGACTGTTTTGCAAATTTTGGTTTCTTCTTGTAAAAAGATTTGTGTATTTCTTGCAATTCTAGCAGAGAAATCAGTTGGTAAAGCAATCGCTTCGTCTAATGCATTAGTGTGTAATGATTGAGTTCCTCCAAATGCTGCAGCTGCTGCTTCAATGGCTGTTCGAGCCACATTATTAAAAGGATCTTGCTCGGTTAAACTCCAACCTGATGTTTGACAATGCGTTCTCAAAGCCAATGATTTTTCGTCTTTTGGACTGAATTGTTTTAGCAATTTTGCCCACAACATTCTTCCAGCACGCATCTTGGCTATTTCCATAAAATGGTTCATTCCAATCGCCCAAAAGAAAGATAGGCGAGGAGCGAATTCATCGATTTTCATTCCGGTTGCTAAACCTGTTCTAATGTATTCTAAACCGTCGGCTAAAGTGTATGCCAATTCAATATCGGCAGTTGCTCCAGCTTCTTGCATGTGGTAACCCGAAATAGAAATCGAGTTGAATTTTGGCATTTTCTTGCTGGTATATTCAAAAATATCAGCAATGATTTTCATCGAAGGCGTTGGTGGATAGATGTAGGTATTTCTAACCATAAATTCCTTCAAAATATCGTTTTGAATCGTTCCTGAAAGTAATTCAGGAGCAATACCTTGTTCTTCGGCAGCAACAATATAAAATGCCATAATTGGTAAAACAGCACCATTCATAGTCATAGAAACCGACATTTCACCAAGAGGAATTTGGTCGAAAAGAATTTTCATATCTTCCACAGAATCGATAGCAACACCAGCTTTTCCAACGTCTCCAAAAACACGTTCATGGTCGGAATCGTAACCTCTATGTGTGGCTAAATCAAACGCAACAGAAAGTCCTTTTTGTCCAGCAGCAAGATTTCTTCTGTAGAAAGCATTACTTTCCTCAGCTGTAGAAAATCCGGCATATTGACGAATGGTCCAAGGTCTGCGAACGTACATGGTAGCATAAGGTCCACGAAGATTTGGTGCAAATCCAGCTCCAAAACCAATGTGCTCCAAATTTTCAATGTCTTCTTTAGAGTAAGTTGCTTTTACTTCAATATTTTCAGCAGTGTGAAAAGTTGTTGTATTGTTATTTGGAGTTTCCTTTTTGGAATTTTCCAAAGTTATGTGTTGTATATTTTTTCTCATGGTTATGATTCTTGAGATAATCGCTCTTGCTCTAATTTCTCTGCCAATCTTTTTTCAATGATAGGAGTGATTAGGGTTTTGCGCGGATTTTGTTTTACAAAAGGATACAATTCCAAATCGTTTTTCATGCTATCGTTTTTGTTTGGATATTTGTTGGTTCCTAATAATATTTCTTTACCATTGTCGAATAATTCTTGCTCTTTATTGGCACTTTCGCTGATTTTTCGTTGAATAATTCCTTCGATTAATTGCGTTATCAAACCACCATTTTTTTCAATGTCTTTGAATAATTCTAATGCTTTTTCTGCTAATTGTTGCGTTAGATTTTCAATATAATAAGCGCCATCGGCAGGATTATTTACTTTATCAAAATAACTTTCGTGTTTTAAAACTAAAAGTTGGTTTCTAGCAATTCTATCGCCAAATTCGTTGTCTTTATGATACAATGCATCGTAAGGCAAATTGGCTACAACATTTGCTCCACCAAGAATTGCCGACATACATTCGGTTGTAGTTCTAAGCATGTTTACGTTGTAATCGTAGATGGTTTTGTTTCTGCGAGTTGGTGTTACTATGATGTTACAATCAAAATTATGATGGTATTCTTTAGCTAAAGTATTGAACAATAGTCGTAAAGCTCTAAGTTTTGCAATTTCGAAAAAGTAGTTAGTTCCAACTGCGACTTCAATTGTTATGGGATGTTTTAATGCCGGAATTCTATTGAAATATTCATTAGCTTGAGCCAAAGTGTAAGCTAATTGCTGCACCATATTGGCTCCAGCATTTTGGTAAATTCCTGAACTTATATTTAGGTAATTAATTGCTGATGAACTTGCAATAGTATTTAGTTTTTCAAAATCGCTTTCAAGGTTTTCAAACCAATTTCCGTCTTTAGTAAGTTGCCCAATTGGATCAACTTGGATTACGAATTTCGCATGATTTTTTGAAGCATAATCACTCACTTTAGTTGCGAAATCTACAGATAGAAATGGCAGATAAAAATAGTAAGTTGTTTTTTCTAATGGAAGATTTTGCATCAAATCTGCTATAGAAATGGTATCGTTTTCTATGGTGAAACGAATGCTTTCTGCTCCACGATTAAGTGAGTCTAATGCACGTTCGTTAGATTTTTTTACGTCGTGAACGAATATGTTTTGAAGAATTTCAAAAGCTTTTTCTGGAGAATTTATTGAAATTTTAGAATCTGTTTCTTCCACTTCATCATTGTGATAAAATGGTTTTACTTTGATGCCTTCTGGGCTTTCCCAAACGAGTGTTTCGTTGTAATCGGCGCCTTTGAGTTCGTATTGAATTTGCTGTTTCCATTGTTTGGAACTTACGCTTTCAAAATCTGTAAAAAGTGGTTTATTTGTGCTCACAAGTATTTTGCTTTTTGATACTTCAAATTTAGTTAAAAATTATCTTTTTTTGAAGATTTAAATTTGATTTTTTGCAAAATGAGTATATACTTTTTCGATGGTTAAATTCTAATAATGATAAATGATAAATTTGTTTTTTCGAATGAGTTTCTTTAAAACCGTGATATCTAGTTTAAAGTTCACAATCTAGCCCTGATTGGAGCAGTTACCATGTAACGCGGAAAGCAGGAATTGCCATTTTCGAAAGGACTACTGCTTCGCTCCTTCTATACTGTCTTTAATTCTATCTTCTTCGATGTCAATGATGTATATGTCTTCGCTATCTTTTTTCATGTAGTATTTCTCGCGAGCATATTTTTCGGTTTGACCTGGATTGTTTAGGTTTTTTATGCTTTGTTGGTCTTTGGCGATTTCTTCTTGGTAGTATTTTTTATTATCTTCTAATTCGTTGATTTCTTTATCTAAAACACGACTGTCCATGTAAGAATAATTATCAAGAAAGAGCATCCAAACGATGAAAAATAAGGAAACCAAAGTGTATTTGCTTCCTAAAAATTTAAGAAACGGAAAATCACTAATAAGGTTTTGAAACCAATTTTTCATTTATTTCAGATATAAAATTAGACTAAGCGTTGGTTGATTACGGCACGAACTACATCGATAGCAACGGTGTTGTATTTGTCGTTTGGAATGATGATGTCTGCAAAAGCTTTTGTTGGTTCGATGAACTGTTGGTGCATTGGTTTTAGTGTCGTTTGGTAGCGGTTTAAAACTTCTTCCATATCGCGACCACGCTCTGCAATATCACGTTTTAAACGACGAATTAAACGCTCGTCTGAATCGGCGTGAACGAAAACTTTTACATCAAACATCTCGCGAAGTTCTGGATTGGTTAGGATAAGAATTCCTTCAACAATCATTACTTTTCTCGGATGCGTTGAAATGGTATCGTCGGTTCTGTTGTGCGTTACGAAGGAATAAACAGGTTGATCGATAGTTTTTCCGGCTTTTAATTCTTTTAAATGTTGTACTAAAAGTTCAAAGTCAATAGCACGTGGATGGTCAAAATTGATGTTGCTCCTTTCTTCATAACTCATGCCTACATTTTGTTTGTAGTAAGAATCTTGAGAAATAATTCCGACTTCAGTTTCTGGGAGTTCGTTCATAATTTGGTGAACAACAGTTGTTTTTCCTGAACCTGTTCCGCCTGCAATTCCGATGATAAGCATAGTTGTGTTGTTGTGTTATTATTTGGACAAAAATAGCATAAAAAAATCAATATCAATTGCAATTTTTAGTTCAAATTATATTTGATTAAAACTTAAAATTTTAATGAGCTTGAGGTTCCTTTTTCTTATTTGTATTGCAGTTGTAAGTTTTTATTTAACATAAGATTATAGGTTACTTGTGTTTTTATTTTGAATGTTTCCAATACTTTTATCAAGTATAACAGAACCTTATGAAGATATACTACTTTTTTATTTTACTTTTTTTTATTCAAAATGTTTCTTCTCAAACTGAGAAAGTGATTTCAGGAAAAGTAGTGAATGACAATTTTTCAATGGCTAAAGTTGACGTTATTAATTTTACACAAAACACGCTTGTTGTAACTAATAGCAATGGTGAGTTCAAAATTAAAGTAGCAGTTGGTGATAAAATTCTAATTTTTGTAAATGAATTTAATAACTATAAATTAATTATCGCTCAAAAAGACATTGATGCTAATTGGCTACAGATTAATTTATCTAAAATGCCAATTGAACTTGATGAAGTTAAAGTAGCTAACAAATTTAAGTATAAAAATATCGTAAGTCAGGAGGATATTGATAAGATTACAGTTGCAAAAGAGATTTCAACACCAAAAGTTGTAGGTGTTTATGACGGAAGGACTCCTAATGGGGTTGATTTTGTTAGAATGGGTAAAGGAGTATCAAAGTTTGTGAAAAGTCTTTTTGGTGATGATGATGATAAAAAGAATGAAAAAGTTCGTTTTATCGATTATTTGGAGTCTAATTTTGACAAAGATTTTTATGTTAAAACTTTAAAATTAAAAGAAGAAGATATAACTATATTCAAAGAATACTGTGATGTAGATGCGCAATCTTCTGTTTTAATGAAAGAAATGGAATACCTTAGAATTTATGAATTTCTTATCGCCAAAAGTGATGCTTTTAAAAAAATGCGTAACTATTAATTTAAAACTTTTCAAAAACGCCCAAACCAAATAATGCAAAATCATATTTTACAGGATCATTTGGGTCTAATTTTCTGAGGTTGGTGTCTAATTCTGAAAGAGCTTTTGCGTCGTTTTGTTTTCTTGAAAGTAATTCTAATTTTCGAGCTACATTTCCAGAGTGGACATCTAATGGACAAGACAATGCTGATGTTGGAATGGTTTTCCAAATACCAAAATCAACTCCTTTTTTATCGTTTCGAACCATCCAACGAAGAAACATGTTGATTCTTTTGGCTGCCGAATTATTTAAAGGATCAGAAATATGTTTTTGGGTACGACTTTGATGATTGATTTCGAAGAATACTTTCTTAAATTCGGAAATACTTTTTTGCATGGAATCTTTCTCAATGTTTTTAGAAAATACGGCTTCCAAGCCATTATGATTGGTGTAAATATTTTGTAATCCTTTGACAAACGTAATCATATCGCCACCATTGAAGGTTCGATGAACAAAATTTTCTAATTTTTCAAGTTGATAATCTTGATGGTTTAGTATAAAATCGTATGGTGAATTTCCCATAAAATCCATCATTTTTTTAGCGTTATTGATAATCATTTTACGGTTTCCCCAAGCAATTGTTGCCGATAAAAATCCTGCAATTTCAATGTCTTCTTTCAATGAGAAAGCATGCGGAATTTGTATCGGATCACTTTCAATAAACTTCGGATTGTTGTATAGTTCTACTTTCTCGTCGAGGAATGATTTTAGTTCAGAATTAGTCATTTTTGTTGATTTTTTTGGCATAAAATCCATCTTTTAAATCTTTGCTTCTTTGTTGTGGAATGATATAAAAGTATTTTTTGAAATAAGCAATTTGGTCTTTATTTACGCAAGGTAATGCTCCGTTTCCGCTAGCCCAAAAGAAATCGTTTTGGATAGGAGAGTTGTATTTTAAATTTCCTAATTGAATGACTTCAAATGAAGTGTTGTTTTTAGTGTTTTCATACGGAAAGACTATGTTTTTAGTTGAAAAATTACTGACTTTCATCATGAATTTGTAATTTGAAAATCGATTTAAATTTACAGGAAGAAAGAGAATTAGTAATGTTGGGACTAATGAAAGTAATAAAAAAGTATTGATTATTCTTTTATTTTGAAATAAACAAATGAAGCAAAATAAGGAAAAGAATAAAATGAAATTCATAAAAAATCTATATTGTGGTGATGTTGAAAAAAGGATAATTAATTGTAAAACCATTAAAATATAAAGTGTCCAAACTGCTTTTTTATTTTGGAATTTATAGATAAAAAAGGGTGTAATTAGTAGAAGTACAATACTGATTTTATTGAATAAACCATTGAGTTTTGGAAGTGATAGCCATCTTAAAAATAAATCGAAAGCCGACATTGAGTTGTATTGTTGCAAATCGACGAAGTAACCATAATATTTTAATTGATCGTAATAAAAACTTTCGATACTATCTGGAATCGCGTAATCCATAGTTAATGATGAAAATAATTTGGATGGAAAAACTGGCGAACCACAAATAATCATGTTTTTAGTTACAAAAAGCACTAAAATGATACTTGCCAATAGAAACGACTTTGATAAGTTTTTAGAAAGAATTTTGAAATTTTGAATCAATAAAACTATTGGAATTAGTACGAAAGTTAAAGTTGTATTTTTAATGTAAAGCGTAAAAAGTATCAGAATTACAATCAAATTAAATACTTCAACAGTGCACTTTTTGAAATTTTCTAAAAAGTAAAAAAAGATGATAAACGATAAAACATAAACCGGAATATCAGGCGATGGCGCGCTAATAAATTGAAAAAGAAAAATACTCGTTATCGGAAATAATCCTATCAAAAGATAGTTGGAGTTTTTATTTTGGGAAAACTCATCAAGTTTTTGGATTGAAAATACTGCTCCTAAAAGCATTACAAAACCACTTAAATCATTAAAATTTGAATATAAAAATGAAAAATTAAAAACACTTTGTGTAATGTGCCAACCGCTTGTTTGACCAAGAAAAAAATGCAAATTCACAATTCCTTTTACAAATCCGTATTCGTTAATCCATTTGATGGTCTGAATGTAATAAGATTCATTATCAATTACATACGGAATGGAGCTGCATTGCGCAACAATCATTAAAGTGATTGTGAATAAAAAGAGTTGCAGTGTTTTTGATAGTGATTGTAGTTCAATCCAAAAGCTTTTATAGTTTTCAATAATCTCTTTTTGGAATTTGAAAAAAAGTAAAAGATTTAGAATTAAAAGAAATCCATGAAATTCGATATTGATTCTACCAAAAATTGCCCAAATACTGGCAAGAATAGTAACAGAAAATAATCCCAAAATAGATGTAATCGCGACATTTTTATTTTTCAATCCAATACATCTATCAAAACCAAAACCAAGATTGATTGTGGTGAAAAGAATATAAATCCATGATAGAAGTATTAGAAGCATAAATTTTATTTTGAAATCAATCCATCAACCATGACTAATTTTCGGTCTGCCATGTTGGCTAATTCTTCATTATGAGTTACAATTACGAAGGTTTGCCCAAATTCATCACGAAGTTTGAAAAACAATTGATGTAAATTTTCAGCCGAAGCTGTATCTAAATTCCCAGAAGGTTCATCGGCAAAAATCACTGCGGGTTTGTTAATTAATGCTCTTGCAACAGCAACTCTTTGTTGTTCGCCACCTGAAAGTTCGTTTGGTTTGTGATCAATTCTGTGTGATAATCCCAAATAATCAAGTAATCTTTTGGCTTCTGTTTCGGTTTCTTTTTTTTCTTTTCCTCCAATGTAAGCTGGAATACATACATTTTCTAAAGCTGTAAATTCAGGTAATAACTGATGAAATTGAAAAATAAATCCCAAATGTTGGTTTCTAAATTTAGATAACAATTTATCGTTCATCTTCAAAATATCTTCATCATTTATAGTTAATGAAGTTCCATTTTCTAAAGAAGGTTTGTCTAACGTTCCTAGGATTTGCAATAGCGTTGTTTTTCCTGCACCTGATGCACCTACAATGGATACAATTTCACCTTTTTTTATATGCAAATCAACACCTTTTAAGACTTGTAAACTATTATAAAACTTGTGAATATTTTTGGCTGTTATCATGCTTCAATTTTTCACAAAGTAACAAAGTATTTTATAAAAAATGACTGATATAGATTTTTTTTATCGTTGAATAAATAATAAATAAAAGTTAAAGATAATCTTTTGTTTAAAATTATTGTAAATTTGTTAAACAAAATAAACCCAAAAATAAAATAGCCATGAACACATTAATTGAAAAAGAAATTTACGAATTGATTGGCGATAATCATCAGATGACATCAGCAGATACTCCTTTGCGTCCTGATGCATTTGACAAATCGGATGCTGACAAAATGCATACCATCGAAAAGCATTTCCATATCATTATGGAAGAAATGGGATTAGACATGACGGATGATAGTCTTCAAGGAACGCCTCACAGAGTTGCTAAAATGTTTATTCAAGAAATATTTTCGGGATTAAATCCTGCTAATAAACCAAAAATATCGGTTTTTGACAACAGTTATAATTATGACAAGATGTTGGTGGAAGCTAATATTACTTTTAATTCTACATGTGAACATCACTTTTTACCAATAGTTGGAAAAGCTCACATTGGTTATGTATCAAGCGGAAAAGTTATTGGATTATCAAAATTGAACAGAATTGTTGATTATTATTCTCGTCGTCCGCAAGTGCAAGAGCGTTTGATTATGCAAATTTACAACGAATTGAAAACAGTTTTAGAAACTGATAATGTAATTGTTGTGATGGAAGCAACACATTTGTGTGTGTCAAGTCGTGGAATTAAAGACGAATCGAGTTACACTTCAACCATTCAATACGGTGGAATTTTTAATGAAAAAGAAAATAGAAATGACTTTTTCAACATGATTAATCAACCAAAATAGTTTGGCATTAGATTTGTAATATCATTTCCAAATTATAAATTTAATTAGAAATGATATTACAATCGGATGCATTGACCAACTTAAGTAACAAGCAAAGAAATTTATTTTTAGGTATTTTTCTTGATTTGGTTGGGATGTTAACCTATTTAGTTCCGTTTTTAGGAGAACTTGCAGATACCATTTGGGCACCATTAGCTGCTTTTATGTTATCTTATATGTATAAAGGTTCCATTGGTAAAGTGGGTGGAATAATTGAGTTTTTGGAGGAAATTTTACCTTTTAGTGATTTTATTCCAACATTTACGTTGACATGGATTTACACTTATGTGATTAAAAATCAAGAGGATAATAATTTAAAGGAACTTCAATAGTTCCTTTTTTTTATTTTTCAAAAAAATCTGCGATGAATCCCAATTTCATGCTGCGAAGCATTTTCTTTTCAAAAGCCCAAAAGAATTTGAATTGACCGAACAAGAATCCGAAACTTACCAGAAGAACTTGGTAAACAGGAAAAATCATCACAATGTATAAAGGATAATAAAGCCACAAGGAAACACCTTCTTTTGTAATTCCGAAAAGTGCTAAAATGGGTTTTGCAATAAGTGCTGATGTTGAGCCTGTAACTGCAAATACAACAAGTATAACAACTACTTGCCAATCTGATGTTATGTTCCAACGTTCTTTAAAGCTTCCCATTTTTTGAAATAAAGTGCAAATTTACTCAATTTATGGACGTGGTACAAATCCGGAGAGTTGTTGTTTGTAGGTTAATTGAAAATAAATGAAATAATTATAAATCAAGTAGTTTACTTCATAACCATATTTGGTAGTATAATCATAGTTGATTTGCATTTCATACAAATTTGGATTGTAATGCTGAGGTAAAAGTACTCTTCGATTCCATTCAGAAACATAAACCTTATTTCTAGATTCCAGATAATTTTCTGTGTAAAATCCGCGTGGTTTAGCCATACTATTGAGCCAAGAAGTAAATCCACCATCAATGATTATTACTTCATATTCTAAGGAGTCATTTGCAATTCTAATAGTGTCTGATGCTTTTGTATAATTCTCATTAGTTTTTGAAATAGATTTGTTTGATGAAGAGCATCCAATTATAAAAAGAAGTATTACAAAAACGTAAATTAGATTTTTCACTAGATTATTTTTTTATAAAGTTACTAAAAATCAGTCTATTGTGATTTGATTTATAATTTTTTAACAAAAAAAGTACCTCAATAATTGAAATACTTTTTTTATAGAAATTAAATATAAATGTAATTTGTTAGTACCAAACATCATTTTATTTGGTGAAATATTCTTCTCTTGACAAAATAACATTGATATGCTTATTTTATTTTTATGATTTTTAAAATTAAGCCATATTTTTTCATAATTACTCTTCTTTATTTTCTTCTAAATCGTTATGATTGTCACCACCAATGCTGTAATAGTTGTTTTCTTCGTCTTCGCTTCCTATATTCTCTAAATGATCATCGAGTTCAGAACCTGGAATATCTAAATCTTCGCCAGTTTGATCTTCATCAAAATCTTTCGAGTTGAATTCATTAGTGTTGTCAATTTCTATAACCGATTTATTTAAAGTAATATCTTCAGGATCAATATCGGATTCTTTATCAAATTTATTATAAATATCCTCTTTTTCAGGATATTGAGGATAATCAGGAAAACTATTCAATTGCTCTTTAGCTTCATTTGGACCAGAATCCTGTTTTTTATCCTTTGAATTTTCCATAATTTTTTATTTATCAAATAATACATTATAATTAGCGTTCAAATTTTCAAAATGATTTTTTATAAAAGCTTCTTGTTCCTTTTGAGTCATCTTATCGGTTTCTTTAATTTTTATTTTGGTAGTAGATGCAATTTGATGGTCTTTTTCGATGAGATTATGCAATTCGTTTTTTGCATTTGTTGGACCAAATAATAATATTTCGTCATAATTTTTAATGATTTTGACCAATTTTTTATAAAAGGTTAGCATGAGTTGTTGTTCTTTATTGTGCATAGAATTTTCGCCATGTTTAATGCTCTCAAGTTTAACTTCATTAGTAAAATTGGAATCTATAGTTTTAATTTCAAATGGTTGATTTGAAATTTCCATTAAATGTGCTACGGAATGATCCATCCATATGGATAATCTTTTTGGTGTTTTCATTGTTTAGCTTTAGATTATTAATGACATTCTATCAATTGATATCTAAACAAAGCTACAAGAATACAAAGCTTAAAATGTTATATAAAGAAACTCAAATATTGTATAATTCGCAGATTATCAGTTGGTTTTAAATAAAAAAACCATCACTAAAAGTGATGGTAAATATTAATTTTTAATTTTTTATTTATTTTCCTCCAAAAAGTTTTCCTAGTAAACCTCCAAGTCCACCAGATTTTTTAGTAACTGCAGAAATTGCCTCGCTCATTCCAACTTGTCCGTCACCATCTTGGTCTAAACCAAATTGGCCACCATATTTAGAAACAGCATCCATCAATCCACCACCATTTCCGCCTGAAATGGAGCTAATTAAATCTGAGATATTAAATCCCGGTTGATTTGGATCTTGAGCTTTATTAATTAATCCACCTAATATTTGAGGAATTAATCCACCAGCAACACTACCAGAAGCTTCTGATGATAATCCAAATTTTTCACCAAGATTTCCAGTCACTTTTCCAGTTAATTCTTGAACTACCGGATTATTCATGTCAATTGGAGTTTTACCTGAAAGTAATCCTGCTAAATCACTAATATTTCCACTAGCAACCATATCTTTTAAACCTGAAAGGATTGAACCTCCAGCTTCTTCCATTACGGCTTCATTTTGTTCATTTGGCACTGCAGGATTGTTGACTACTGCATCACCACCATATTGCTTTACTAATTCTGTAAGTTGTTCAAACATAGTTTTTTGTTTTTAGTTTTAACAAAGGTATAAAAGTTTAAAAGCAAATTTTTAAAAGTCAAATTTATTCTACAAAAAAATCCAAATCTAAATTTTACTTCAGATTTGGATTATATTTTTTTAAAGTTGATTACTTCTTTACTAAACCAATGATTTGTTCTGCTAGTTCGGTTCCAATTCTATCTTGCGCTTCAAGAGTTGCAGCACCAATATGTGGTGTTAACGAAATTCTAGGATGCATCAAAATTTGGATTTCTGGAGTTGGTTCGTTTTCAAAAACATCTAAACCTGCAAATAGAATTTTATCATTATCTAAAGCTTCAATTAAAGCAACTTCGTTTATTACGCCACCACGAGCACAATTTACTATTCCTACATTGTTTTTCATTTGTGCAATTTCATCGGCATCAATTACATAACCTTCTTGTGCAGGAACGTGAAGTGTAATAAAATCCGAATGTTTGAATAAATCTTCCAATGGTTCTGTAACGATATCTACATTGATAAATTGTCCTGTGTAAAAATCAACTCTGATTTCGGCATTATTTAAAAATTTATCCGCGGCAATTACTTTCATTCCAAGTCCAAGTGCCATTTTAGCAACCGCTTGACCAATTCTTCCAAAACCAATTATTCCTAATGTTTTGCCACGAAGTTCGATACCATTTGCATATGCTCTTTTCAAACCTTCAAAATTAGTATCACCTTCAAGAGGCATATTTCTATTAGAATCATGTAAGAAACGAACTCCAGTAAATAAGTGCGCAAAAACTAATTCCGCAACACTTTCTGATGAAGATGCTGGTGTGTTGATTATATGAATTCCTTTGGAACGCGCATATTCAACGTCAATATTATCCATCCCAACGCCACCGCGACCAATGATTTTCAGATTTGGACAGTCATCTATAATATCTTTACGAACTTTGGTTGCACTTCTAACTAAAATTACATCAACATTATTCGAATTGATGAAATTGGCAACTTGTTCTTGAGCTACTTTGGTAGTAATTACTTCAAATCCACCTTTTTCTAAAGCTTTGATACCGCTTTTTGAAATTCCGTCGTTAGCTAATACTTTCATAATTTGAGTTTATGATTTTAAGGGTTTATGAGTTTAAAATTTAAAACTCATTTTTATAATTTATGTTTTGTTTTTTTAAATTTTAGCTTCAAGCTCTTTCATCACATCAACCAATAATTGAACACTTTCTAATGGTAAAGCATTGTACATTGAAGCACGATAACCTCCAACAGAGCGATGTCCGGACAATCCAGAAATTCCTGCTTCTTTCCACATTTTATCGAAAATAGGAGCGTGGATTTCATCATTTAATAAAAACGTTGCGTTCATGATACTTCTATCTTCAACGGCTGCAGTTCCTTTAAATAATGGATTTCTATCGATTTCAGCGTATAATAAATTGGCTTTAGCTTCATTGATTTTTTCAATTGCAGCAATTCCTCCAAGATTTTTCAACCATTGTAAAGTTAAAAGTGATGCATAAATAGGAAAAACAGGTGGCGTATTGTACATACTTTCTGCTTTAATATGCTTTTCATAATCTAACATACTTGGTATATATCTTCCAGATTTACCTAAAATTTCTTCTTTTACAACTACTAATGTTGCTCCAGCAGGTCCCATATTTTTTTGAGCTCCTGCATAAATCAAATCAAATTTTGAAAAATCTAATGTTCTAGAAAAAATATCAGAACTCATATCACAAACTACAGGAACATTTGTTGTTGGAAACGATTTCATTTGCGTCCCAAAAATGGTATTGTTGCTTGTACAATGAAAATAAGAAGCATCCTCAGGAATTGCAAATCCTTTTGGAATGTGATTGTAATTTTGCTCTTTAGATGAACCTACAATTATTGTTTCACCAAAATGTTTTGCTTCTTTAATAGCATTACTTGCCCAAGTTCCAGTGTCTAAATAGGCAGCTTTTCCATCCGTTTTCATTAAGTTATATGGAACCATCAAGAATTCTAAACTAGCTCCACCAGCTAAAAATAATGCTTGATATCCTTTACCTTCCAATCCTAAAAGTTCTAAAACTAAAGCTCTTGCTTCGTCCATTACGGCAACAAAATCTTTACTTCTGTGCGAAATTTCTAAAATAGATAAATCAGAATTGTTAAAATTTAAAATGGCTTGTGCTGATTTTTCAAATACTTCTTGAGGAAGAATACATGGTCCGGCGCTGTAGTTGTGTTTTTTCATTGTTAAGTTAATGCAAATTTTAAGGCGCAAATTTCGTAAATAGCCTACAAAAAAGCGGTTAGAATTTGACAATAATCAGCCCTTGTTATTAACGAAATCGTTATAGTTTATAACAATTTTTGAGAAAAACGCAATCAAATTTCCTTTAGAAATGCTAAAGTGTCAACGTTATCAGCATAATCCCAAAGATTTGGTTTTTGGGTTTGTCCAAATAGTATTGAATTTTCTATTGCATCTTTTGAAACAATGCATTGAATTTGGTCGGCATCGTTTTCTAAACGTGATTTTATATCATTCAAATCGTCATAATATTCATAAAAAACAGATGAAATAGGTGACGAATAACTCGTATCTTCTTTGATTGTTAGAAATTCATTATCCAACAATTTGAAATTACTCATCAAGAAAACGGCTTTGTTATAATCGTAATTATTAGAATATTTTTCGTAAAAAATCACATCCTTATATTCGTAAATGGCTTTAAAGAAATTTTCAAAATTGTAGTCTTTTGGAACAAAAAGTTTTGAAACATTGCGACAACCTAACCCAAAATATCTAAAAATATCTTCACCTAAATTCACTAAATCCTCATGCGACTCATTTCCAGTTAAAATGGCAACTGAATTTCTATTTTTACGAATAATACTTGGCTTGTCTTTGAAGTAAAATTCGAAATATCTTGCTGTATTATTACTTCCAGTGGCAATTACAGCATCAAAATTTTCTAATTTTCCTTCTGTAAATTTGATGTAATTTTCTAATTCAGAATTAACTGAAATTAGATAATTGGAAAGAAATGGTAATAATTTTTGATCGTTGGAAGATGTCTTTACCAAAACTTTATGACCAGAAACTACGACCGATAAAAAATCATGAAAACCAACTAATGGAATGTTTCCGGCAAGGATTAGTCCAACTGTTTTTGGTTGCACATTTGAAAAATCATAGCTAGATAACCATTTGTCTAAATTTTCTTCTGTCAAAGCTTCTGCCCAAGAATTTATAGCAAAATAAACTTGTTCAGGTGTAAACCAACCATTATGGGATTGTGATAATTCAATCAAACTTATAAAATCATTATAAAACAAATCATTATTTAGGACAGCTTCATTTTTGGTGTTATTATCCAACGAAAATTGGCTTAAAAACTTTCCTAATTCTACAAAAGCGTTAATTTTTTCTTTTTGTAACATTTGTAACTTGTTTATGAATGGTTTTGATTGTAATTTTGCACAAAATTAAACAAATCATTTAGGATTAAGGATTTTTTAAATCTAATATCTTAAATTTAATATCTAAAATTTAATATCTAAAATTAAAGATGGCAATCATAATAACAGACGAATGTATCAATTGTGGTGCATGTGAGCCAGAATGTCCAAATACTGCAATCTATGAAGGTGCAGATGATTGGAGATACAAAGACGGAACAAAGTTACGAGGAAAAGTGATTCTTCCAGACGGAACGGAAGTAGATGCTGATGCTGCTCAAACACCAGTATCTGATGATGTTTACTACATTGTGCCTGGAAAATGTACTGAATGTAAAGGTTTTCATGAAGAACCTCAGTGTGCAGCAGTTTGTCCTGTAGATTGTTGTATTCCTGACGACAATCATGTTGAAAGTGAAGAGACACTTTTAAACAGACAATCGTTTTTACATAACGAGTAACTTATTTTTTTATGAAATACAAAGTAAACCACCAATTGTTGATATAGTTGGTGGTTTTTTTGTTTTTATTTTAAAAGGTTATTATTTTTGAAAACATATTTAATCTATTATTTATCAATGTTTTAAAAGAATTTATATATTTGTTAATAAACTAATTCATGTATGAAGTATTTTATTGCATTTGTTTTTTTATTTTTTTCAAGTCATCTTTATTCACAAGAGGTAGAAAAATCTATAATTCTTAAAGATGCAGATACTAATTTAGCTATTGAAGATGCTACTGTTTTAGTCTTAAAAACAAAGCAACTTAATTTAAGTAATGCTGAAGGAAAAGTCAGTTTTCTCCTAAAAGGAATTTCCAATATACAAATAACGCATACTTCCTATGTTTCTCAAACAATTAGGTCTACAATATTAAAAGAAAAAGAAACAGTAATCTTTCTTAAAAGTAGTTTTAATAAATTAGATGAAATAATTTTAACAAAGCAACATCCACAAAAAATACTCGCTTCTTTAATAGAAAATTCTTCCAAAAAACTTACGGTTCCTGCACGATTGAAAGTATATTCTAGAGAGTTTTTTAAACGTAACGGAGTTTATTCAAATTACAATGATGGACTCATGAATTTTCAACTTTCAGGAAAGCCAAATGATTTTAGTACAACAATTTTGGTAGAGCAAAATAGGTCTTTCGGATTGGTTGAAGATTATATAATGGATGAACTTGTAGGATACAATTTGAATAATATTATGCAAAACTATTACAACTTCAAATATTTGAATCCGCTATTGGAACCTAAAGCTAAGAAAGAATACGATTTTTTAGTAAAAGCACATCCTGTCAATGAAGATTACTATGTTATGACTGCTATACCAGCAGATATTAGTTCAGCCATGTTAGACGACTACACTATAACTTATGATAGAAAGAGAAAGATAATTATTGAAGTTAGTTCCGAGATTTCTCCAACTTCATTTGCAAAAGCAAAAGATAAAACAGGAAAAAATGGTAAGCATATTTATAAATCTTTCTTTAAAACTATGTATCGATTTGACTCCAATAATTATTATTTAATTGGTTCAAAAGAGGAAATCGGATATGAAAAGATTTTTAAGAATAAAACGACAGATATAGAAGTTAGGAATTACTTTATAACTACTAATTTCAGTAATCAAAATTATAGCTTCAAGGAAAGTGAGGTATTTAAAGATAAAACCTTATTCAATAAGAAAAATACAATCCTAAGTAATTATTGGGAAATCTCTGGAATGGTTGCTACAGAAGAAGAGGAAAAGATAATTTTGAGTATTGATGATTAAATAGTGAATCAAAAGTATTTTAAAATACTTTTGACTCGCTCATTTTTCTACTGTTTAACAATAACATAAGTTTGATATGAAACTGAATCTGTTTTTGAATTATAGGTTTCTAAAACTAAATTTCCATCAGTGTCAAAATAACCAATAGAGGTTTCTTTACCATTATAATAAATAAAACTATTAGTAGATGTTTTTCTTAATAAAGCACTTTTTTTAGTATCATCACCTATTATTCTATAACCATTAGCATCAAGTTTAACATTGTATTTTTTGTTGTCATACATATAGTAAGATGAACGATCTACATCAACTGTACGAGTACTTCCATCAGGATTAGTGATTTTTGTAGTAGTTGTAACTACAACTGGAGAATCTTTGGTTTCAATATTCAATGTATTTGGTTTTTCCTCTTTCAATTCAATTTCTTGAACTTCTAGCGTATTTTCTTTCTTTATATAAGTTTTCTCACCTTTAGAATCAGTAATAGTGGTTGTAGTTGTTTTTGTTTCGTCTTTTATATTTTTGTTTTGAGCCTGAAAAGTTGCAGTAGTAGACAATGATAGTAGTCCAATAAATATAGTTTTCATAATGTAAAATTTTAATAATTAATGTTATACAAAATTAATTCAGCTAATCTAGAAGCAGTTACATAAAAATTGGATACTTTTATATATTTACCACATTTTAATTATAAATAAACTAATAGTAAGCATGTTTAAATCTTTTATTCTTTCAATTAATAAGATTATATTTGCACACTTTTAAAAATAAAACGTACTAATGAAAGCAGGAATTGTAGGATTACCAAACGTAGGAAAATCAACTTTATTTAATTGTTTATCAAATGCTAAAGCGCAAAGTGCCAACTTTCCGTTTTGTACTATCGAACCTAATATTGGGGTGGTAAACGTTCCAGATCCAAGAATCAATCGTTTGGAAGAATTGGTAAAACCAGAACGCGTACAAATGGCAACTGTTGATATCGTTGATATTGCAGGATTAGTAAAAGGAGCAAGTAAAGGTGAAGGTTTAGGAAATCAATTCCTTGCAAACATTAGAGAATGTAACGCTATTATTCACGTTTTGCGTTGTTTTGATAACGATAATATCGTTCATGTTGACGGAAATGTAAATCCAATTCGTGATAAAGAAACTATTGATATTGAATTGCAATTGAAAGACTTAGAAACAGTTGAAAAACGTTTAGAAAAAGTAAATCGTGCTGCAAAAACAGGAAATAAAGAAGCGCAAACAGAAAAAGCTCTTTTAGATAGAATTCGTGAAACCTTGTTGCAAGCAAAATCTGCAAGAACTGTTGAGCCACAAAATCAAGACGAAATTGAATTATTAGAAGATTTTCAATTAATCACAAATAAACCAGTACTTTATGTTTGTAATGTTGACGAAAATTCAGCCGTAAACGGAAACAAGTATGTTGACCAAGTTCGTGAATTAGTAAAAGACGAAGATGCAGAAGTTATCATACTTTCAGTAGGAGCAGAAGCAGATATTACTGAATTAGAAAGCTACGAAGAACGTCAAGTTTTCTTAGAAGATATGGGATTGACAGAACCAGGTTCGGCAGTTTTAATTCGTGCAGCTTACAAATTATTAAAACAACAAACGTATTTCACAGCAGGAGTTAAAGAAGTTCGCGCTTGGACAATTAACGTTGGCGATACAGCACCAAAAGCAGCTGGAGTAATCCACACCGATTTTGAAAAAGGATTCATCCGTGCTGAGGTTATTGCATTCGAAGATTATTCTTCTTTAGGTTCAGAAGCTAAATGTAAAGAAGCAGGAAAACTTAGAGTGGAAGGAAAAGAATATATCGTTAAAGATGGGGATGTGATGCATTTTAGATTTAACGTATAGTTTTCAGAAAATAGAGAAAAGTCCTTCGATTCCCGAAACTTTGGGACAGGAGGGAAATGGAAAATAGACTAGCCGCAAAAATAGATTTTGCGGTTTTTTTGTGGAACCTTTAGCCATTTATTGAAACCTTCATAAGTTTTTTTTATTTATCTCTAAAATTAATGTTTATTCTGTCATTTGTTTTTCCCCAATATCCAAACGTAACTTTTGCAATAATTTCTTCTCTTTTTATTACACCAATATATCTCGAATCCATTGCATTATCTCGGTTATCACCAATTAAATAATAACAATTAGCAGGGATAATTATTTCGTTTACAGCATTTTTATTGTCTTCAAATGGTTTTTTAAAAGTATATATTTTATGTTTATGACCATTTGGGAGTTCTTCTTCATATTCATTTACGTTAAACTCATCACTTTTTGTCTCTTTAATAAATGATATTTTACACTTTTTTCCATTAATTATTAGAAAGTTGTTTTTAATTTCTAGTTTGTCATTTGGTAAAGCAACAATTCTATAAACCCAAGGATTTAGACTGTCTTTTTTTTGAAATACTACAATGTCACCATAATTTGGTTTAATGTTGTTAAATGCTCTTAAATCTCCGACAACTTTATCTCCAACATTTAGAGTTGGTTCGTTTGATGTTGTTGGTATTTTGTAACTTTTAACTCCAACTGCTAAATTATAATCATAAAACCAAGTTATTGTAATTATTCCAATAATGATTATTAAATAATAATACCAATTATTATATGATTTAAGTTCATAGCTTTTTAGTTTTTTTGCATTTTTTACTGCGTCAAATATTACGAATATTCTAAAAGAAAAATCAATAATAATGACAAAAAGAAAACCAAGAAAAAACAAGCCAATTCTTGTAAAACCTAAAATGAAAGGAATAGTGAATGTAATCAAAAGAAATATTAAACCTTTTTTGATTTGTCCATTATAAACCTGTCCAAAACCTGGAAAAAGAAATGCTAAAAAAAATGCTAATATTGCATTTCTCGGTTTTAATGTAATTTTTTCAGAATTCATATAAATTTTGTTTGTAGCAGTTTCGTAAGCGAAAATGGTAGTTAACTTTTAATTATCCGCAACTCACACACATAATTTCCCAAATGTAAAAAAAATCTCCAAAATCTATCCTCTTTTTTCTATTCTCTTTTTTCTATTTTCTTAAAAAAATTGTCAAAAACATTCTTAATAACTTTGACAAATATCATTTCAAAAATGACTCGAAATACACTATATTAGCACAAAATCGATACATTTTAAAATGGCTCAAGAAACACAATATAACGAAGACAATATACGCTCACTCGATTGGAAAGAACACATCCGAATGCGTCCCGGAATGTACATCGGGAAACTCGGTGACGGTTCTTCTCCAGATGACGGAATTTATATTTTACTAAAAGAAGTAATCGACAACTGCATCGACGAATTCGTTATGGGTGCAGGAAAAGTTATCGAAGTAACCATCAAAGATAAATTGGTAACCGTTCGCGATTATGGTCGTGGAATTCCATTAGGTAAAGTCGTTGACGTAGTTTCCAAAATGAATACAGGTGGAAAATACGATTCTAAAGCGTTTAAAAAATCCGTTGGTTTAAATGGAGTTGGTACCAAAGCGGTAAATGCTTTGTCCAATTATTTCCGTGTAGAATCGGTTCGTGATAACCAACAAAAAGCCGCCGAATTCTCAGAAGGAAATTTAACTTTAGAAGAAGAAATTGTTGAATCAACTAAGCGAAAAGGAACAAAAGTTGCTTTCATTGCTGACGAAGTTATTTTCAAAAATTATAAATACCGAAACGAGTATATTATCAAAATGCTCAAAAATTATTGTTATCTAAACCGCGGATTAACAATATATTACAATGGTGAAAAATACCTTTCAGAATTCGGTTTAAAAGATTTATTAGAAGAAACAATTGCTGAAGACGATATGCAATATCCAATCATTCACTTAGAAGGTGATGATATTGAAATTGCGCTGACACACAGTAAATCACAATATTCGGAAGAATATCATTCGTTTGTAAACGGACAAAATACTACACAAGGTGGAACGCACTTAAACGCATTTCGAGAAGCTATTGTAAAGACTATCCGTGAATATTACAACAAAGGTTTTGAAGCTTCAGATATTCGTAAATCAATCGTTTCTGCGGTTTCCATAAAAGTGGAAGAGCCAGTTTTCGAATCGCAAACCAAAACCAAATTGGGTTCTAACGATGTAGGTCCAAATGGTCCGACGGTTCGAACATTCATTCATGATTTTATTACAACCAAATTAGATAATTTTTTACATAAAAATCCGGAAGTTGCCGATTCACTTTTGCGTAAGATTTTGCAAGCCGAACGCGAACGTAAAGAACTTTCAGGAATTAGAAAATTAGCTAAAGACAGAGCTAAAAAAGCAAGTTTACATAATAAGAAATTGCGCGATTGTCGTGTGCATTTAACCGATGCTAAAAATCCACGAAGTTTAGAGAGTACGCTTTTTATTACCGAAGGTGATTCGGCTTCGGGTTCGATTACCAAAAGTCGTGATGTGAATACACAAGCAGTTTTTAGTTTGCGTGGTAAGCCTTTGAATTCTTATGGAATGTCGAAGAAAATTGTGTACGAAAACGAAGAGTTCAATTTGCTTCAAGCAGCTTTAGATATTGAAGAAAGCATCGAAGATTTGCGTTACAACAACATCGTAATCGCAACCGATGCCGATGTCGATGGAATGCACATTCGTTTGTTATTGATCACGTTTTTCCTTCAATTTTTTCCAGAAATGATTAAAGAAGGTCATTTGTATATTTTGCAAACACCATTATTCCGTGTTCGAAATAAAAAAGAAACCATCTATTGCTATTCAGACGAAGAACGTCGCGACGCCATAGAGAAATTAAAACCAAAACCAGAAATAACCCGATTCAAAGGATTAGGAGAAATTTCACCTGATGAGTTTAAACATTTCATTGGAGAAAGCATTCGATTAGATCCAGTAATGCTAGATAAAGCCACATCAATAGAGACGTTGTTAGAATTTTATATGGGTAAAAATACACCTGATAGACAAACGTTCATTATCAATAACTTGAAAGTGGAATTGGATAAGGAATTGGTGGAAAAATAAAAAAAAGAGTATTGAAATATTCAGTATAAATGAAAGACGAAGAAGAAGATAACATTAACGAAGAAACTAACGACGAGTTAGACGAATCAACCAACGACGAAAGTTTAGACGAAGGCTTTGAAGACATAGTTTCTACAGGCGGAAATCACTTTTACGAAAACGACGAGAATCCAGAAGATACCATCACCAAAGTTACAGGAATGTACAAAGATTGGTTTTTGGATTACGCTTCCTATGTAATTCTTGAGCGTGCCGTACCTGCGATTGAAGATGGTTTTAAACCAGTGCAACGTCGTATTATGCATTCACTAAAAGAGTTGGATGATGGTCGTTATAATAAAGTGGCCAATGTAGTTGGACACACAATGCAGTATCATCCTCACGGTGATGCGAGTATTGGTGATGCTATGGTGCAAATTGGTCAGAAAGAATTGCTGATTGATTGTCAAGGAAACTGGGGAAATATTCTAACCGGAGATAGCGCTGCGGCTTCAAGGTATATTGAAGCACGTTTGTCAAAATTTGCTTTAGAAGTTTTGTATTCGCCAAAAATTACCGATTGGGGTGTTTCTTATGATGGTCGTCGTGCTGAGCCAAATAATCTTCCAGTAAAATTCCCATTGCTTTTAGCTCAAGGCGCTGAAGGAATTGCGGTTGGACTTTCAACTAAAGTGCTACCTCACAATTTCAACGAATTGATTGATGCTTCGATTAAAATTTTAAAAGGAAAACCTTTCACATTATACCCAGATTTTCAAACGGCTGGAATTGCCGATGTTTCCAATTATAACGATGGTTTGCGTGGCGGACGTGTTCGGGTTCGTGCCAAAATCTCGCAATTGGACAAACAGACTTTGGTGATTACTCAAATTCCGTTTTCTACCAATACATCGACTTTGATTGATAGTATTTTGAAAGCCAATGAAAAAGGTAAAATCAAAATCAAGAAAATTGAAGACAATACTGCTGCCGAAGTTGAGATTCTAATTCATTTATTTCCAGGAGTTTCTCCAGATAAAACGATAGATGCTTTATATGCTTTCACGGCTTGTGAAACCTCTGTTGCTCCTTTGGGTTGTGTAATTGAAGATAACAAACCATTGTTCATCGGAGTTTCTGATATGTTGAAAATTTCGACGGAAAGAACAGTTGATTTATTGAAGAAAGAACTCGAAATTCAATTAGAAGAACTTAAAAACAAATGGCATTTTTCGACTTTAGAAAAGATTTTCATTCGTGAAGAAATGTACATCGATTTCAAATTGTATTCTGATAGAGAATCGCTTTACGAATATATGTACAAACGATTTGAACCATTCAAAAAATCATTTGTACGTGAAATTGAAGACGAAGATTTGCAGAAATTAACCCAAATTCCGATGATTCGAATTACGCGTTTCGACTCGGATAAAGCGGATGATTTTATTGCCAAATTGGAAGACGAAATGAAAGAAGTGCAACATCATTTAGATAATCTAATTGATTTTGCCATAGATTATTTTGCCAAATTAAAAGAGAAATACGGAAAAGGTCGCGAGCGTCAAACGGAATTAAGAAGTTTTGAAAATATTGAAGCTACAAAAGTAGTTTTAAGAAATACAAAATTATACGTAAACAAAGAAGAAGGTTTCTTTGGAACTGGATTGAAAAAAGACGAATACGTTGCTGACTGTTCTGATATTGATGATGTTATCGTTTTCTTGCGCGATGGGAAAATGATGATTGCTAAAGTGGATGACAAGAAATTCGTTGGAAAAGATATTATTCACATTGATGTATTTGATAAAAATGATAAGCGAACTATTTATAATATGATTTACCGTGATGGTAAAAATGGTTCTACATTTATTAAACGTTTCAATGTTTCAGGTGTGACTCGTGATAAATTTTATGATTTAACACAGGAAAAACCAGGTTCGCAAGTATTGTATTTTTCTGCAAATCCTAATGGTGAAGCAGAAGTTGTAACGATATTATTACGCCAAGTTGGAAGTGTAAAAAAATTAAAATGGGATGTCGATTTTACCGATATTGCTATAAAAGGTCGTGCTTCTCGTGGAAATACAGTTACTAAATATCCAATCAAGAAAATCGAATTGAAGGAGAAAGGAATTTCAACTTTGCGTCCGAGAAAAGTTTGGTTTGATGATACAGTTCAAAGATTGAATGTTGATGGAAGAGGCGAGTTGCTTGGCGAATTTAGACCAAACGACCGTTTGTTGATTATTAATCAAAGTGGAAAATTAAAAACTATTATTCCAGAGTTGACGACGCATTTTGACGAAGACATGATTGTTCTTGAAAAATGGCATCCTAAAAAACCAATTTCTACTATTTATTATGATGGTGAAAAAGAACGCTATTTTGTAAAACGATTCTTGGTTGAAAACGAAAACAAAGAAGAGATTTTCATTACGGAACACGAAAAGTCGCAATTAGAAATTGTTTCTACCGATTGGCGACCAGTTGCCGAAATTATTTTCACAAAAGTAAAAGGCGTTCAAAAAGAAAATCAAACGATAGATTTAGAACAATTTATTGCGGTAAAAGGGATAAAAGCATTGGGTAACCAATTGACGGCTGATAAACTGAAACAAGTAAATTTACTTGAATCGTTGCCATACGAAGAGCCAGAAGAACCAATTGCTGAAGAAATGGAAGTTTCAGGTGAAGACAATGTTTCTGAGGATATTCAAACAGAATTAGATGATGATGGACAAATTACGTTGAGTTTGGAGTAATTTCTTTAAATATTAATAAGGATGATAGATGAATTTTAAAATTGATTTCAAGGCAAGCAAAGAATATTACGAAGAAGCTTATGATGAAATGATATCATCTTATAAATTAAAAAAATGGGAACCTATTTTCGCGTTATTGTTGGTGGTTTTTGGAATTGTAATTTATTTTATCATTAATAATAAAAAACTAAAATTTTTACCATTTATATTCATCTTACTTGGATTTTATGAACTTATAAAGTTTTACAATGAAAAAAAGAAATGGATTAATTCTCGTTTAAAAAGTAAAATTCAAGGAGAAAATATTAAAATTGAATTTTATGACGATTACTTAATTCATTCTGGACCATTTTCAAATGGCCAAATAAAATGGAATGGATTAAACAATATTCAAGAAACTAGTAAAGGAATAATTCTTAAATTAGAATCAGGAACAAGTATTTATGTCTCAAAAGCCAATTTTAAGATGCCTAATGAGATTGATTTTATATTATCAAAAAAGTATAATAGTTTATAACTTATCTCTTTTTATTTGATTTATATCATTTTTAATTCAAAACGACTCAATTAATTTTACTTCAAATTATACTAAAATAATAATGTCAACATTTCCATCCGATATTGAGATTGCTCAAAATGCAACCTTACAACACATTCGAAAAATAGCCGAAAAAATTAATATTCAAGAAGATGATTTAGAATACTACGGAAAGTACAAAGCCAAATTGCCTTTAGAATTGCAATCTGAAAATCCAAAAGGAAAACTGATTTTGGTGTCCGCAATGTCACCGACTAAATATGGTGAAGGTAAAACCACAATGTCTATTGGACTAACAGATGGTTTGAATTATATTGGAAGAAAAGCTATTGGTGTTTTACGTGAGCCTTCACTCGGACCAGTTTTTGGTTTGAAAGGTGGCGCTGCAGGTGGCGGTTATGCTCAAGTTGTTCCAATGGAAGATATTAATTTGCATTTTACTGGCGATTTTTCGGCTATTGAAAAAGCTAATAATTTGCTTTCGGCAGTGATTGATAACAATCTTCAAAATCCGAAGTTTTCTTTGAATTTAGATCCAAAATCTATTGCTTGGAAACGTGTGATGGATATGAATGATCGTTCACTACGCCAAATAATTATTGGGGTTGGAGCTAAATCAAATGGAACGATGCGCGAAGATGGTTTCAATATTACTCCAGCTTCTGAAGTGATGGCGATTTTGTGTTTATCGAAAGATTTAGAGGATTTAAAATTCCGTTTAGGAAATATTTTTGTTGGAAAAACTCTTGATGGAAAAGCAATTTTTGCAAGAGATTTGAAAGTAGTAGGGGCTATGGCCGTTTTGCTAAAAGATGCTTTGAAACCCAATTTAGTGCAAACCTTAGAAGAAAATCCAGTGATTCTTCATGGCGGACCATTTGCAAGTATTGCACAAGGAACGAATACAGTAATTGCTACTAAAATGGGACTTTCTCTTGGAGATTATGTGGTTACTGAAGCAGGATTTGGTGCCGATTTAGGAGCTGAAAAATTCTTTCATATAAAATGTGGACAAAGTGGATTGAAACCAGATGCAGTGGTTTTAGTTGCAACGATTCGAGCAATTAAACATCATGCTGGATTGAGTTCAGAAGATTTTAAAACTGAAAATGTAGCTGCGATTGAAAAAGGATTTTGCAACTTAGAAAAACACATTGAAAACATTCAGAAATTTGGAATAAATCCGGTGGTTTCAATAAATGCTTTTCCTGATGATACTCAAGCAGAATATGATAAATTGAAATCATTATGTTTAGCAAAAGGTGTTACTGCAATTGTAAGCACAGCTTTTGTTGATGGTGGAAAAGGTTCGGCTAAATTAGCTGAAAAAGTGATTGAAGAAATCAATAAAGGTGAAGCAAATTATAAACCTTTGTATCAAAAAGAAGATTCGATTGAACATAAGATAAATACGGTTGCGAAAGGAATTTACGGAGCCAATTCGGTTGAGTTTTCACCAAAGTCGAAATCGCAATTGAAGATGATTAACGATTTAGGTTTTAATGATTTTTCAATTTGTATGGCAAAAACTCCTGCAAGTTTTTCTGATAATGAAAAGTTAATTGGCCGTCCGACTAATTTTATTATTACGGTTCGTGAGTTCGAAATTGCCAGTGGAGCTGGATTTATTGTTCCGTTACTTGGAGATGTGATGCGAATGCCAGGTTTGCCTTCAATTCCAAATGCTGAACGAATTGATATTGACAACAACGGAAAAATATCAGGATTGTCTTAGTATTTTTATTTTTAAAGCATAAAAAAAAATGGTGATTTCGAGAGCCTCAATCACCATTTTTGCTTTTAAAGATATACGATTAATTAGTAATATCGCTATCTTCTAATTTTTTATCAATTATTTTACTGTTATGTAAAACAACAGGTTTTCTGCTACTTTTCTTCATTTTTAAGTTTAAGAATTCTACAAATAAAGAGAAGAAAATGGCAAAATATAAGTATCCTTTTGGTATACTATGAACTTCTACATCATTACCAAATCTAAAGTGTGCCAAGTGCGAACCTTCTGCAAGAAGCATTACTCCAATTAGGATTAAGAAAGAAAGTCCAAGAATTTGTATCGTTGGATGTTCGTTTACGAATTTAGAAACTGGTCCTGCAAAAGCAAGCATTACTACAATCGAAATTATAATAGCAAGAATCATAATTTCTATTGCTCCAGCAGGTCCAAAACCTTTTGGTGGTTCGGCAGAACTTACTAAACCAATAGCTGTTAAGATACTATCAAAAGAGAAAACGATATTTAATAAAGCGATTTGTAAAATAGCTGCGGATAAACTATTGCTTGCTTTTCCGTTGCTTGATTCTTCTTCACCTTCTAATTTGTGATGAATTTCAGATACCGATTTGTATAACAAAAACAATCCTCCACCAAAAATGATTAAACTTTGTCCTGAAATTCCACCAGAGAAAAATCCGAAATCGAAATCATAAAAAGATTTTTTTAATCCCATAACCCAAGTGATTCCGAAAAGTAAGATGATACGAAAAACCATAGCTAACAATAATCCAATTCTTCTAGCTTTTGGTTGGTCTTCTTCACGAAGTTTTCCCGATACGATGGATAAGAAAACAATGTTATCGATACCAAGAATGATTTCTAAAAAAGTTAATGTCAAAAGTGCAATTAGTGCATCTGTGGTAAATAATACTTCCATTGGTTAGTTTAAAAAAAAGTTATTGTTAAAGTGGTTTTACGGAATTAATTGATTTTTGTTACAGTTCCCATTTGTTTTTTTGATTCTCCAACAAAAGAATATTCAAAGGTATAGGTTTTTCCTTTTGTAGAAATGAAGCGCATGGAAATTGCTTTTTTTTCAGCCATATTTCTAGGATGTAATTTTTGAAGAATAAATTCGTAGTCATTTACCCAGCGAACTGAAGCTGTATCAGTTCTACCGTTATAGGTTTCAATTTGTAATTTATCTGTTCGTTCAAATGTTGTAATTTCTTTTTTGCCATTAACTTCTTGAACGAACTCAAATTTACCAGTTTTAAATTCTTTCGGATTGCATTCCAATTTGTTTTGACAAGCAAATAAGACTAACGTTAGAAGGAATATTATTATTTTTTTCATTATTATTTTAACTTATTTAGTTCATCATCAGTAAAATTCTTGATGCTTTTCTCTTTGGCAAATTTATTATCATTATAAAAATTGGATTTGTTCTTAGGAATCGAAAGTGAATTCCATTCGGTTTCTTTAAGCATTTTGGCATAAAAAACAATCTGTCCAATATGGTAAGGATAATGTGCTAATTGGCGATTGATAGCTTCGATAACAGTATGTCCTTCGTTTCTAATGTATATTATTGTGTTAAGTTCCTCAGGTTTTAATTCATTTATCGCTTTGAAAAAGCAATTCCAGCCTTTGTTCCAAACATCCAATAATTCTTCTTTTGTTTTTATACTTGGTTCAAATTCACTATCGCGATTGCGCCATTCTTTTTCTCCATCTGTAGATAGAAAATCGGTCCATCTAGAAAGCATATTCCCAGAAATGTGTTTTACAATAGTAGCAATAGGATTGGTATCTTCATTTACAGAAACAAATAATTGCTCTGGTTCTAATTGATCCATAGCTTTTTCTCCCAATGTTTTGTAATAGAGAAATTGTTTTTTGATGCTTTCTAAATAGCTATTGTTTATCATTGAATAATGCGTCTGTCATTGTTTTTATTCCTTTGAAAGCCAAAAACATAGCTGATAAACATACTACTATTCCAATTGATAACACTAAATAGTAATAGGGATTATCTTTATTCTTGAAACTACTATTTAAAATTATAGGTCCAACAAACATCAATGGCAAAGCACCAAATAAATATTTAACGCCTTTTGCTAAAAGTTCTTTATTGGTTGCCATATTAAAAACGAATTTGGATGCCGTAGCCTCTTTGATTTCCTATTAAGTTCACTTCAAAATTTGAATTAGTTTCTCCGAGATTTTTCAAACCGATATTATACAAATCAATTCCTTCTTTAATTTTTTTATTCTTTCCTGATAAAACAGGAATTGCAATAATTAAGGCTCCAGCTCCAATATAGGTTGCCGCTGTTGGATATTTTACATCTGAAACCAAACCTACTACCAAATCAGTTATGACCAAAGCACCACCAAATCCAATAAGGAAACCACCAGCAGATTCTTTACCAAGTCCAGATTTGAATTTACTCAAAGCTTCAGCATTAGAAGCTAATAGTTGTTTTGTTTCTCTTGTAGAAATCTGACTTCCGTTTACATAATATTTACCTCTTTCAAGATTGATTTCTTGAGAAAAAGAAAGTACTGAAAGTAATAATGCGAATGTTAAAAGTATTTTTTTCATATAAGTAATTTTTTAGTTTATTTTTTAATCCAATTCAAAAGTAACTCTTTATCAGAAGATAATTTGCCTACAATTCGATATTTTGATTTTACAATTAAAATCGATTCCGTAAGTTTTTCTTTTACAACTTTATAAGGTGATATACCACTTGAATGAATAAAAAAACTTCCTTCGTCAGAAAATAGAACAAAACCAGTATGATTATCTAAGCCAACGACATAAATCCCATTGCCTTTCTGTTTTAAATTGGTTTCAAATTCTTCAATTGATTTGTTTGAAAATCGATAAATATTATCTTCACTTACTAATTTTTTTATCATTTGTTCAGAGGCACATTGAGCAAGTTTAACTCTGTTAATATCTAATCCAATGTCCCTTAATGTGGTTGTCACAAAATAGCCACAAGCAATTTTTCCTTCGTTTGGTTTTTGTGTTGTTCCATTAAAATCCCAATCAGTTCCATACCAATAAGGAAAAATTTTATCGGTCAAAAGTGAAGTGAATTTTTCTCCAATTTTATTAATGCTTTTATCTTTAAGTTCTTTTTTAATAGATTTTATACTATCTAATGTTTGTGGATAATCTTTTAAATCAACTTTAGTTTGCTCTTCAATAATAGTATTGTTTGTAGATTTTCTTACTAAAAAGAAAAGTACAAAAAATATAGATAAAAGTAAAACTACTTTTAGGGATTCTTTCATATTATTGTTTAAATTCTTCAACGGCTTTTCTAACGCTTCCAAATTCCTTTAATAATTGACTAGCTTTTTCATAATCAACTGGAATTTCGCTCATAATCATTTTTACGCCTCTATCCACCAATTTATCATTACTCAATTGCATATCTACCATTTTGTTGCCTTTCACTTTTCCAAGTTGAATCATGCTTGCAGTTGAAATCATGTTTAATACTAATTTCTGAGCTGTTCCTGCTTTCATTCTCGAACTTCCAGTTACAAATTCAGGTCCAACGACAACAACTATTGGGAAATTTGCTGTTAGAGCCAACGGACTTCCTTCATTGCAAGTGACACAACCTGTGATTATATTATTTTCATTGCATTTTTTCAAACCTTCAATTACATAAGGAGTTGTTCCTGACGCAGCAATTCCTATTACAAAATCGTTTTCCGAAATGCTTTGGTCTTGCAAGTCAATCCAAGCTTGAGTTGTATTATCTTCTGCATTTTCAACAGCTTTTCTAATGGCTTTATCTCCACCTGCAATAATTCCGTTTACTAAATCAAATGGAACTCCGAATGTAGGAGGACATTCTGAAGCATCAACAATTCCTAATCTTCCAGAAGTTCCTGCACCAATATAAAAAAGTCGTCCACCAAGTTTCATTTTTTCAACCACTTTTGAAACTAACGACTCAATTTTAGGCAAAGCTTTTTCAACAGCCAATGGAACGGTTTTATCCTCATTATTGATGTTTGTCAACAATTCAGAAACAGACATTTTTTCTAAATGCTCGTATTTGGAAGATTGCTCAGTGGTTTTAGTGAAGTTCATGATATTATTTTAAAACGTGATGTGCTAAAACACTTTGAACATCATAAACATTTACAGATTTGTTAAACTGCTTTATTATGCTCGGATTAACTTCACTAGAAACCCAAATTTTAAGTTCGGCCTCAAGGTCAAAAGTACCTGCTGTTTCTATACTAAATCTAGAAATACTTTTATAAATGATTGATTTGTATTCGATTTTACTTCCTGTAATTCCTTGTTTTTCAATTAAAATCAAGCGCTTATTGGTGAAAATAAAAGTATCTCTTATTAGTTTAAATCCCAATTCAATTACTTCACCTTCAATTAAAAGTTTTCCGTAATCATTTTTCAAAGTCTCTTGATTTACAGTACCTGCATTACCTAAAAGGGCAGAAAATAATCCCATAATAATTTTATTTATTTTTTGTTCTTCAAATATAAAATAAAACTTCGGAATTACATAAAATATGCCAATACAACTCCTAAAATAATCATAGAGATTTTTGCAATATTGAATTTATGTCCTTCGCTACTTTCAAAAATAATTGTTGAAGAGATATGGAATAAAATTCCAATTACTATTGCCGTAATCTCATTATAGTATTGATTTAAAGCTGGAAAAATATCTGAAATAAAAGTTCCAAGCGGTGTCATTATGGCAAAGGTTAACATAAAAAGGAACAAAGCAGTTTTATTTAACTCAGCATTCAAGAAAAAAGTGGTTAAAATGATGGCAATTGGAAGGTGATGAATGGCAATTCCCAGCGCCAATTCGTGATGATGACCAACAGGAAAACCTTCTAAAAGCGCATGAATACATAAACTAATAAATAATAGCCATGGCATTTGAGCCATTTTATCATGTCCATGGACGTGTCCGTGTTCTGCTCCTTTGGAAAAAAATTCTAATATAATTTGGAACAAAATTCCTATCATAATAAAAATTCCAACATTGTGATTATGGGATTCGTATACTTCTGGTAGTAAATGTATTACTGTTAAGGAAAGCAAAAAAGAACCACTAAAAGCTAATAGTAATTTTAAATTTTTTTTGGCTCTAGGTTTTAATGCTATCGCTAAAAAAAAACCAATTAAAACCGATAATAGTGGTAATAAGTAATTCATTATTTAAATATCATAATTAATCGTTCGCTAGTATTTTTATGGAATTTCTTCAACTTGTAGTCACCAAAAGTGTCCAATAAATAAATTCCAGCATCGTTCATCATGTTTTGAAAATCCTCTAACGTCAATGCTTTTACTTTTTCTGTAAAATGATATTTTTCATTGTTGTCTTCAAAATCAATTTCTTTGATGATATGATTATCGGCAACATATCTTTTAATATGAAAATCAATTCCATCAACAGTTTTGACTTCATCAGGAACTAAATTCGGAATAACTTGATGCACATTCATGAAATCAATTACAGCAAATCCGTAATCGGTCAGACTTTCTTTTATTGCAACTAATGTTTTTAAATCATCATTATCATTTTCAAAATAACCAAAACTTGTAAAAAGATTAAATATAGCATCAAATTTATCTTCAAATTTTTCTCGCATGTCATGCACTTCAAAATGTAAAGTTGCATTCGCATTTTTAGTAGCTTCAGCGATACTGTTTTCAGATAAATCGGCGCCAATTACATCAAATCCTAATTGATTCAAGTAAATAGAATGACGTCCTTTTCCGCAAGCTAAGTCTAATACTTTTGCCTTTTCAGGTAAGTTTAAATAATGCGTCAAATTGTCCATGAAAATCTGTGCTTCACGGTAATTTCTATCTTTATAAAGAATGTGGTAATAAGGTGTATCAAACCAAGAGGCGAACCAGTTATTGGTTTTCAAATTTGTATTTTCTGACATTTATCTTTTCAAATGAATTCCTAGCGTGCAAATTTAGTGTATTTTTGCAGAAGTTATTCCAAGTTTGGAATTTAGTTAATTATTGAAATTGCAATTGTCCCGACAATTCGGGATTTAAGTTGCAATTGAATTTTGATATTGAAAATGGAAAATTTTAAAATGATTGCCAAAACCTTCTTTGGTTTTGAAGAAATATTAGCTCAAGAATTACGCGTTTTAGGTGCTCAAGATGTTGAAATAGGTACAAGAATGGTAAGTTTTAAAGGTGATAAAGGTTTTATGTATAAAGCCAATTTGTCTTTGCGAACTGCTTTAAAAATCTTAAAGCCAATTTATTACTTCAGAGCAAAAACCGATGCGTTACTTTACAAAGGAATACAAGGAATTGATTGGAGTAAGTATTTAAATGCCAATCAAACTTTTGTAATAGACACAACCATTCACTCTGATTTTTTTAAACATTCACAATTTGTATCGCAAAAAGCTAAAGATGCTATTGTAGATCAATTTCGTGAGAAAACTGGTGTTCGACCAAGTATTGATAAAGAGTATCCCGATTTAAGAATCAATATCCACATTGATAAAGACCAAGTTTCGGTAGCTTTGGACACTTCAGGAAATTCTTTGCATCAAAGAGGTTATAGAACAGCAACGAATATTGCTCCAATAAATGAAGTTCTTGCAGCAGGAATGTTATTGCTAGCAGGTTGGGAAGGAAAAACTGATTTTCTAGACCCAATGTGTGGTTCGGGAACAATTCTTATTGAAGCTGGAATGATTGCTTGTAATATTCCAGCCAATATCAACAGAAAAGAATTTGCTTTCGAAAAATGGAATGATTGGGACAATGATTTATTTGATCAAATTATTGATGCATTAATGAAACGCACTCGTGAATTTCATTACACTATAAAAGGATACGATAAAGCGCCAAGTGCTGTCAATAAAGCTATTGATAATATAAAAAATGCCAACCTTGATGATTACATTAAAGTAGAACAACAAAATTTCTTTGATACTAATAAAGAAACTTCTGGTCCGTTGCAAATGGTTTTCAATCCACCTTATGGCGAACGTTTGGATATTGATTTAGAACGTTTTTACAGGGAAATGGGCGATACCATGAAACAAAATTACCCAGGAACGCATGCTTGGTTTATTACGGCAAACTTAGAAGCATTGAAACATGTTGGACTAAAACCTTCTAGAAAAATCAAACTCTTTAACGGAAGTTTAGAAGCGCGATTGGTAAAATATGAAATGTACGAAGGAAGTAAACGAACAAAGTTTCAGGTTACAGAAGGCGAATAGCAGTTTTATAAAAGTACAATATATAATTTCACAACAGAAAAAATGAGTAAATCAACAAAATCATTTATTTACAACATGTTAAGTTTTGCGGCTTTCTTTTTGCCGTTACAGGTTGCTGTTTCAGCGTTTACAGATTTGAAAGGAATTTGGATATTGGTAGTAGCTTTTGTTATAGCAACGATTTTTGCGCCAAAATTTCAAGCCGTTAAAACTAAAGACGGTGAAAAATTGTTTATGAAAGTTATTTTTGTAAAAGGAGTGAAGGAGATAAATTAATTATTTCTTTTTCTCTTCTTTAGGTTTAACCTCAGATTTAAAAATAGGAACAAAATAGGAAATGGTGTAGTTTATTCCTACGCCAAATTTTCCGTCATAGGTTCTGTTGAAACCTGGAATGTAAAGATTATCAAATCCATCTGGTTTTTTATTGGAAACTAAATAGTTTAATCGCAAACTCATTCCAACATAGAAATTTTTAAACATTTCTGCTTTTGCACCAGCTACAACTTCAATCCATTGCGCTGTTAATCCACTGTATTTTTGACCTGATGGTATTTCTGGAGCTTGTCCAAAATAAGGATTCGGATTATAAATAGTGTAAGAATTCAAAGTTTGGCTAAACGAACTAAATCCGTAGCGCATACCAACGTATAGCATGTTATTCATGCCCAACCAATTTTCATATCCATTAAAATCAAAACCTGCTTTCAAGTAAGTTCCTTTGGTAGTAAAGTTCAATCGGTCGTCATCTACAGTTTTATTTTCTGTTCCAATTTCTGCAGCTATGTAGTGCTTTCTGGTTAATTTGAAATCACCAACTAATTCAATTCCACGATAGTCTTTTTCATAAAACGAACGCGTTAATTTGAACAAATCAACACCAACTCTCAAACCATAATGATCTGTTTTTGGTTTGATACTGTCTTTGACTTTCACTTCTTGAGCATTTCCCAAAAACGAAACTACTAGTAATAGTAGACTAAAAGAATATTTTAACGTGTACTTCATTTTCGTTTTCAAGGTTAGCTTTTATAATTACTATATTTTTTATCCAAGAGCTAGCGCTACTAAATGGTTCTGTTGGAACTATTGGACTTGTAGGATTTAAAGTAAATAAAGTTTTAAAACCACAAGCGCGTGAAATATAAACTTCATTTCTTGAGTAATTAAACTGTAAAATATCTTCGTTATCATTAGTTGCATCAGAATCACTTCCGTTCTGAATGAAACGCAATGTAGTAGTATCTTCTGTAGTTTTTAATGGAACTTGAATCTTATTAACTCCAGTAAAACCAATTCCTTCTGTAAAACTTGGTGCAATAACTCCCAAATTAGTTACACTTTTCAAAGTTTCAGTTGAAGCATTAAAATCATAAAATTCAATTACTAATCTAGGAGTAGTAGATGTATTTTCATCGCAAATATCATCCTTCTCGCATCCTAAAAGCGAAAACACAAACAATAACAAAAATATCTTTTTCATAGGTCTTTGTACTTAATACTCAAATCTTAATACTATCTCAACTCCAAAAGTACAACATTTTCCACATGATGCGTTTGAGGAAACATATCTACAGGTCGCACACGAGTAACTTTATACATTTCGTCCATTAAAGCCAAATCTCTTGCTTGAGTTGCAGAATTACAACTTACGTAAACAATTTTCGGAGCACCAGTTTTCAATAACATTTCCACAACATCTTTATGCATTCCGTCTCTTGGTGGATCGGTTATTATTACATCTGGTTTTCCATGTTTCGCAATAAAATCGTCGTTGAAAACATTTTTCATATCTCCAACATAAAACTCACAATTGGTAATTTCATTGCGTTTTGCATTTTCTTTAGCATCAGCAATCGCTTCCGGAACGGCTTCTACACCAATTACTTTTTTTGCTTTTTTAGAAACAAATTGTGCAATAGTTCCAGTTCCTGTATATAAATCATAAACGACTTCGTTGCCAGTTAAACCAGCAAATTCTCTTGTAATTTTGTATAATTCATACGCTTGGTCGGAATTGGTTTGGTAAAACGATTTAGCGTTGATGCTAAATTTCAAACCTTCCATTTCTTCCAAAATGTAATCTCTTCCTTTATATAGTTTGATGTCTTGGTCGTAAAGTGTGTCGTTAGCTTTGCTATTGATTACATATTGCAACGAAGTAATTTGTGGGAATTTTTCATGAATAAAATCCATCATCAACTCACGATTGGCTTTGTCATCTTCAAAAAATTGAATCAAAACCATAATCTCGCCAGTCGAAGCGGTTCTAATCATTAAAGTTCGCAACAAACCTTCGTGATTTCTTGCATTGAAGAACGTCATTCCGTTTTTATCGGCAAATTCTTTTATCGAATTTCTAATATCGTTTGATGGATCTTCTTGCAACCAACATTTGTCAATGTCTAAAATCTTGTCCCACATTTTCGGAACGTGAAATCCTAAAGCATTTTTCTTGCTCAAATTTTCCTCACTCGATTGAATCTGACTTTCGGTCAACCAACGCGTATCCGAAAATCCGAATTCCATTTTGTTTCTGTAGAACAACTGTTTTTCTGAACCTAAAATCGGTTCAAAGTCAGGTAAATCGATTTTACCAATGCGTTTTAGGTTATTGAAGACTTCGTTATTTTTGTAAAACAATTGTTGTTCATACTTCATGTTTTGCCATTTACAACCGCCACAAGCACCAAAATGCTCGCAAACTGGTTCGATACGATTTTCTGAAAAAGAGTGAAATTTTATCGCTTTTCCTTCAAAATACGATTTACGTTTCTTGAATGTTTGCACATCCACCACATCGCCAGGCACAACGTTTGGTATAAATATTACTTGTCCTTCAGGAGCTTTGGCTACCGAAACACCTTTGGCACCAGCATCAAGCACGGTAACGTTTTCAAATATAATTCTGTCTGTCTTCTTTTTTCCCATGAGGCAAAAATAATGTATTGGTTTGTTTTATAAGAATCTTTAAGAAAAAAATATAATTTAGCAGAATATTTAATTTTATGAAACACCTAGCATTACTACGCGGCATCAACGTCTCAGGACACAACATGATAAAAATGGAAGCGCTCAAAACTACGTTGGAAGCCACTGGGTTTACTAATGTGGTTACGTATATCCAAAGTGGGAATGTTTTTGTAGAAACTGTGGAAGAAAGCGGTTTTGGTGTGGGTTTCAAAATTAAACAAGAAATCTTCAAAACCTTTGGTCACGAAGTTCCAGTGATTGTAATTGGTAAAAATGATTTGGAGTTGTGTTTTAAAAACAATCCTTTTTTGAAACAAAAAGACGTTGATACTAAAAAGTTGTACGTGGCTTTTATTTCAAAAGAGTTATCAAGTTCTGCCATAAACGAATTAAAAATCAGCCAATTCAAACCCGACGAAGCCGTAATTGATGGTAACAGAATCTTCATAAAATACGATATAGGCGCAGGAAAAACCAGACTGGACCAAAAACACATCGAGAAAAAACTAAACGTAACAGCAACCATTAGAAATTGGAATACCGTTACAAAGTTGTTGGAAATGTTTGAGTAGAAAGTACGAAGTACGAAATACGAAGTACAAAGTTATAAGAAACTACAAATGTAACTTTTAGAAGGAAAAAGCTATTCTTTTATTAGAAATAACAATAATTATGTAACATTCTTGTAACAAACATTTTCTAATTTTGACAAATTTAAAATAAGAAAGTTATGAAAAGAAATGCAACAGCCCAATGGCAAGGTTCGGTAAAAGAAGGAAAAGGTTCGCTTACTTCACAAAGCACAACATTAAATAATACACAGTATTCATTCCATTCACGTTTTGAAGATGGTGTTGGAACTAATCCAGAGGAATTGGTTGCTGCAGCTCATGCAGGTTGTTTTACCATGCAATTATCTGCTTTTTTAACAGAAGATGGCTTTACAGTAGAAAATATTCAAACCAAATGTGACATCAATTTAGTAACTGGTTCTATTGTAAGTTCACATTTAACAATAGAAGCAAAAATCCCTGAAATTTCTGATGAAGATTTTCAAGCATTAGTTACTAAAGCAGAGAAAAATTGTCCAATTTCTAAGTTATTAAATACAGAAATCACTTCAACAGCTACTTTAGTTTAATCGATTTATATAGTTTATAGAAACCTCATTTCTTAATTGAAGTGAGGTTTTTTGTTTTTAAAATATCGTAAATTAGCAAGAATTTTAAAGTTAGTATAGAAATTATAACCAACTTCACGTTTGCAAAAGCAAATTCAATAAATTACTTATGAAAGATAAAGCAATATTTAAAAGCGCCATTTCAGGAATCGAATTTCCTGAGAAGGAAAAAGTTTCGGGCAAATCGATTCGTGTTCCAATTTTAAATTTGATTAAAGAAGAATATCCAACTTTTGATGAAAATCAATTTATTGCCGACAGCGAACTGAATGTGTATCGTGAAAAATACATTTCTAAATTTTTGCAAACAGAAGTTGGTGAATTAAATGAATTGCAAAAGAAAGTAGTCAAATCTATTAAAGGTAATAAGTCTTTTGTATCTAAAGTAGAAGATGAAGTTGATAATAGAACTTTCGGTCAAGTAGTAGCTGATAAAGTAGCCGATTTTGGAGGAAGTTGGACGTTTATAATTTCGTTTTTCATCTTTATCATGATTTGGATAGCGTCAAATGTATACTTGTTGATGAACAAAGGATTTGATCCGTATCCGTTTATATTACTGAATTTGATTTTGTCTTGTTTGGCGGCGCTTCAAGCTCCGGTTATCATGATGAGCCAAAACCGTCAAGAAGAAAAAGACCGCGAAAGAGCCAAAAAAGATTACATGATTAATTTAAAGTCAGAACTCGAAATTAGAATGCTCGACGAAAAATTAGATCATTTAATCATGCACCAACAACAAGAATTAATAGAAATTCAAAAAGTGCAAATCGAAATGATGAATGATATTTTGGAAAAGATAAAGAAATAGTAAAAAGAATCTAAGAGTCTAACAATCTAATAATCTAACAATCTTTTTTACTACTTTTGCTAAAGTTTATGGATGATTTCTCTCCACAAGAAGGAATTGATATTTTAGAATAGCCCATAACGAGTTTGGGTAAAAAAAGAAAAATTATGTCAGTTTTAGAAAAAATGAGTTCTGCCGATGCTATTGCATTAGAAGATAAATACGGAGCTCACAATTATCATCCACTACCAGTAGTTTTGAGTAGAGGAGAAGGTGTTTATGTTTGGGATGTTGAAGGAAAAAAATATTACGATTTTCTTTCGGCTTATTCAGCAGTAAATCAAGGACATTGTCATCCAAAAATTGTTGGAGCAATGGTTAATCAAGCGCAGACTTTAACTTTAACTTCAAGAGCTTTTTACAACGATAAGTTGGGAGTTTATGAAGAATTTGTAACAAAATACTTTGGATTTGATAAAGTGCTTCCAATGAATACTGGTGCTGAAGCAGTAGAAACAGCTTTGAAACTTTGTAGAAAATGGGCGTATGAGAAAAAAGGAATTCATGAAAACGAAGCAGAAATAATCGTTTGTGACGGAAATTTCCACGGAAGAACTACGACTATCATTTCGTTTTCAAATGATGAAAACGCTAGAAAGAATTTCGGACCTTATACAGCAGGATTTATCAAAATTCCTTACGATGACATCGAAGCGTTAGAAAATGCGCTTAAATCGTCTAAAAATATCGCAGGTTTCCTTGTAGAACCTATTCAAGGTGAAGCAGGAGTTTATACACCAGCAGAAGATTATTTGGCGAAAGCTAAAGCACTTTGTGCAGCTAACAACGTTTTGTTTATCGCTGATGAGGTTCAAACCGGAATTGCAAGAACAGGTTCGATATTGGCAGTTTGCGGAAATTGTACTTGTGAAAATGCTTGCGAAAAACAAGCGACTTATGTAGCTCCAGATATTTTAATTCTTGGTAAAGCTTTGTCAGGTGGTGCTTATCCAGTTTCGGCTGTTTTGGCTAATGATCACATTATGAATGTTATAAAACCAGGTCAACACGGTTCTACTTTTGGTGGAAATCCTGTTGCAGGTGCTGTTGCCATTGCTGCTTTGGAAGTTGTTAATGATGAAAACTTATCTCAAAATGCACGTCGTTTAGGGAAAATTTTCAGAGAGAAAATCGGTGAATTTGTAAAAGTATCGAATATTGCTACTTTGGTTCGTGGAAAAGGTTTGCTAAATGCAATTGTAATCAACGATACGGAAGAAAGTGATACGGCTTGGAATATTTGTATGGCATTGCGCGATAACGGATTATTGGCTAAGCCAACTCATGGAAATATTATTCGTTTCGCTCCGCCATTAGTAATGAACGAAGAACAATTGTTAGATTGTATTTCGATTATTGTAACAACTTTAAAACAGTTTGAAAAGTAAATAATTGAGATAAATAAAAAAAAACCGTCTTGTGCATAACGAGACGGTTTTTTTATGTGAATTAGTTTCCTTGTAATTCTTTAATTCTTTCTTGTAATACTGCAGGATCACTTAATGCATCCATTCCAATCATTGAAATAATCCAAATGAAATAAGCAAGTACAAGAATGTTCAGAACGATTCCAATTATTGAAAGAATTCTACCGATGTTCAAGTTTTGATAATTGTCAAAATCTTGAGGCGCAGCATTGTACATTGCGAAATCTTTTCTTGAAATAGCTAGTCCTATGATACTCAGAATCAATCCGATGATACCATAGCACCAACATAAAAGAATTGACAATATTCCTAAGACTAAAACAGCAGTTGCGTTGGGTAATTTTCGATTTTCCATTTTTATATAGTTTTTGGTTTTAAAGTTTAATAAAGAAATTTCATTTTGTAAACATAAGAAATAATCATAATACTAGCATTTGCAATAGCTAAAAATATGACCATTTTATGGTATTCTCTTCTTTTGTCAAAAAGATGCAATCCAATAAATACAAAGAAAAAGATTGTGGTATAAATAGCTGGAAAAATTTCGAATGCTTTTATAAACTCTCCATGAAACAGAAAATTAATGGAGCGTTGAATTCCGCAACCAATACAATCTAGTCCGGTGTAGGATTTAAAAAAACAAGGCAGCATATATTCTTCCATCGTTCAGATTTATATATTACAATTTTACAAATAAAAAATTAAAATACATCATTCTAATATTAAGTTTTCTATTTTTGATTTTTTAAAATAATGATGATGAAAAAATTATTAATTCCCATTTTGCTGATTGCTTTTTTTGTTGCTTTTTGGAACCAAAATAGTGAGAAGCCAAACCTGTTTATCACGATAATTGCTGTTCTAATTTTTATGTTTGGCATGATGAAATTATCGGCAAAAGTTCCACCAAAAGATGATGAAAATGACAGCTAAAATATTTGAAGTAGGAGATAGGGTTTCAGTTTTGGATGAAGCAATAAATGGTGTTGTTGTTACTGTTGAAAATAATGAAATCACCATCGAAACAACAGATGGATTTATGATGACATATTTTGTCAACGAATTGATTAAAGAAAACAATACCAATTATTTAGGTTCAATCAATACAACTGATACTTTACATAAAAAAAATATTGATTCAACACCTAAAAAAAAGAATAATGTTCCAGTTTTTAAGTCGGATAAGATTGAAAAAGGCATCCCAGAATTTGATTTGCACATCGAAAAATTAGTTAAAAATTTTCGTGGAATGAACAATTTTGACATCCTCAATATTCAAACAGAAACGGCAAAAAGACACATTGAATTTGCTATTAGAAATCGCATTCCGAAAATCGTTTTTATACATGGTGTTGGTGAAGGAGTTTTGAAAGCTGAATTGGATTTTATGTTAAAACGATATGAGAATATTTCGTTTCAAGATGCCAATTATCAAAAATATGGATTGGGTGCAACTGAAGTTTATTTTAAGCAAAATGTAAAATAATAATCAGTATTTTTGCATTTATAATATCCAAATAGAAATGTAAATTCAACACAAAAAGATGTTGAAATTAGTATAGAATTCATGAAAAAAATATACCTCGATAACGCTGCAACAACTCAAGTTCGTCAAGAAGTAATCAATGAAATGATTGGTGTACTTCAAAATGATTTTGGAAATCCATCGTCTACACACAGTTTTGGTAGAAGTGCAAAAACGATTTTAGAAACATCGAGAAAGTCTGTAGCCAAACTTATGGGTTGTAATGCGCAAGAAATTATTTTTACCGCTAATGCTACCGAAGCTACCAATTGGATTCTTAAAAGCGCTGTAAATGACTTGAAAGTAGAAAGAATCATAACAAGTAAAGTAGAACATCACGCTACTTTGTACACCGTTAAAAATTTGCAAAAGCAATTCGGAATTGAAGTTGACTACGTAAATATTTTGCCTTCTGGAACTATAGATATTACTCATTTGGTAACGTTATTGGCTAAAAGCGGAAAGACTTTAGTAACGTTAATGCATGTTAATAATGAAATTGGTGCTGTTTTAGACATTGAAAAAGTAGGTAGAATTTGTCATCAGCATGATGCTTTATTTCATTGTGACACGGTGCAATCTGTTGGAAAAAAGGAGTTTAATTTACACGAACTTCCTATTGATTTTGCAGTAGCAAGTGCGCATAAATTTCATGGACCAAAAGGAGCAGGATTTGCTTACGTAAAGAAAGGCATCGTTTTGCAGCCTTTTTTATATGGTGGCGAGCAAGAAAAAGGACTTCGTGCCGGAACTGAAGCAGTGCATCAAGTAGCTGGAATGGCTAAAGCATTAGAACTATCTTACGAACATTTAGTGGAAGAACGACAAACTATTTCAGATTTGAAAAGCTATTGTGAAGAGCAATTAAAACTCAATTTTCAAGAGATTAAAGTTAACGGAAGCGATACTTTTTATAATATTTTGAATGTTTTACTTCCTTTTTCAGAAGAAAAAACGGCTATGATTTTATTTAATTTAGATATGAAAGGAATTGCTGTTTCTCGCGGAAGCGCCTGTCAAAGCGGAAGTGTAAAGCCATCACACGTATTATCAGAAATCTTAGCAGAGGAAGATTTGAAAAAGCCAAGCCTTCGAATATCTTTCAGTCATTACAATACCAAAGAAGATATTGATGCTCTGATTGATGGATTAAAAGGGATTTAAATTATTTTTTAAGTACTTCGGAAACTCTAAATTTCACAATTTTTGTTATCAAATCTAAAGGCATTGGTTCGTTTATAGGAAATTGAACCGAACCTTTTCCTTGTTTGTATTTAGCTAATTCTTCTGTAAATTCGGCATGTCCAGTTGGTGTTGCGTAAAATCCAATATGGTTTTTGTAACCAGCAAAATTGACCAAAGCTTTTCCATTTAATTTATAAGCAGGCATTCCGTAACTGATGCTTTCATTGACTTCTGGAGCTGCACTTTTTATAGTTTTTCTAACTTCTTGTAAGATAATTTGTGTTGCTGCTGGAAAGCTAGAAATGTACTCGTCGGTAGATTTTGGTTTGTCCATTTGTTGTCTTTTAATCTATCAAATATATAAAAATCCTCAACTACTTTTGCAATTGAGGATTCGTATTTGGCATCTAAAAAGATTAATCAATCTTGGTATTCATATTTACATTTGCTGTATAATTAAGTAATTGACCGCTTGCTGAAACACCTTCGCCTCCCATACTTTTGTTATAGGTTTGGAGATTTCCAGAATTCACCGACATGTTAATAGCATTCACTGGACTATTGCTAGATTTTAAATAAGTAATTTTTCCAACTTTTAGTTTTGCGGCTCTAGCTAATCTTTCGGTTGTTTCAATGGCATCAGCTACGGCAAGTTCTTGTGCTTGCTTCATAAAAGTGGCAGCTTCTGTATGAAAATAAGCCACTTTTTCAATTTCATAGATCTTAGTTTTTAAAATTTCTTCGGTAAAATCTTGCATTCTTTTGATGTCTTTTAGAGTAAAAATAATTTTTTGATTGGATTCAAAACCTACAAAAACTTCTTTCTTTTGAGCATTGTCGTATTTGAATTCTTTGTCAGTATAAATTAGACTTACCTTAATATCGGTAGTGTCTGAAACGTATTTTTTGATTATTGTAAGTACGTCTTTTGAAGTTTTTTGTGTTTCGTTCATAGCGTCACGAAGTGCTGGTTTTACAAATCTAACGGCAATAGTAATATGTGCAGCATTTGGAAAAGTAGATTTGGTTCCAACACCAACAACACTTATGGTATTGTCATCATTAATAGCGTTTTGAGAGAATACAATGCCGCTAAATAAGCAACAAATTAAGAAGAAAAAGTTTTTCATTTGGTTATAGTTTTGATTTCCTCTGAAAACGATTTATTTTATTAAATAGTATAAAATAATCCTCAACTACTTTTGTAATTGAGGATTATATCTTTGTAAGTTGATGTTGTGTTTTATTTTTTTGCGGCTTTAGCTTTAGCTTTTTCTTGTTTTTTGAAATATCCTCTGAAAAAGAAATTGTGTTTCAAAGCTTCTAAGTTTTCGTTCAGTTTACTACTTGCTTGGTTTAAATTAATCATAGTAGAATCAATTTGTTTTACCAATTTAGGATCATTTGAAAGGTAATTTAAAGCTCCTTTTCCGTCTTTTAAATTAGTTATGGTTTTATTGATTTGCTCACTTGATTTTTCTAAATTCACAATAATCATTTTTATTTTTCTTCCTGTGACTGTATCTTTTAATGCTCCAACAACGTTGTCTTTATTGTTTAAATCATTGATAATTTTATTCAAATTAGCCATTGATTTTGAAGTACTTTGGGTTGTTACTTTTAAATTATAAATTGTTTGTTTCAAATCGTCACTCATCACGGTATCGTTTATCAACATTCCGATAGTACCTTTTTTACTATTAATTTGATTGGTGATTTTTACTAAATTATCTGTAATTAACTTAGCATTTTCACTTGTAGAATTTATTGTTTTTAGAATTTCATCGGTTGATGCTTTGTTTTCTGATAAAATGACATCACCATCTTTAACCATTTCATTAGATTTTTTACCTGGAATTATATTTACAATCATGTTTCCGACCAAACCATCTGAACCTATTGAAGCCATCGCATCTTTTTTAATATGGGATGCAATATCTTCCTCGATTAGCATATCAACTTTTATAAGTGAATCATTTACAATAATTATTTTTTTCACAGTTCCAACGTTTATTCCTGAAAAACGAACGTTATTTCCATGTTGTAAACCATTTACATTTTTGAAAACGGCACTTATTTGAATAGTTTCATTGAACATATCTTTTTTATTACCAATAAAATAGATAGCAATTATGAAAAATAATGAGCCAATTATGACAAATATTCCAAGTTTAATTTTTTGATTTGTTGATTTTTCCATGTTCTATTTTATTTAAAAAAAGCTTCAATTTTTGGATCTTTAGAGGCAGATAATTCTGCAAAAGTTCCTTCGGCATAATTAATTCCATCGATTAATAAAATCATACGATTTGCAATAACTCTTGCGCAGTCAATATCATGCGTGATTATAATTGATGAAGTTTTATATTTTTCTTGAATTGATTTCATTAACATAATAATTTCTTTTGATGTAATTGGATCTAAACCAGTTGTGGGTTCGTCATATAAAATTATTTTGGGTTTCAGAATTAGCGTTCTTGCTAAAGCGATTCTACGTTTCATTCCGCCAGATAGTTCGTTTGGCATTAAATTGATTGTATTTGCCAAACCAACATTTTCTAAAGCTTCTATAACAAGTGGAGTTGTATCTTCAATTACTCCAAATTTTTTGGTATGTCTTCGTAATGGAAATTCTAAATTTTCTCTGACTGACATGGAATCATACAAAGCACTTCCTTGAAAAAGAAATCCAACTTCTGTTCTGATTTCATCTAAATCTTCTCTATGAATATCGTTCATGTTTTTGTCCATGATAATAATCGAACCGCTATCAGATTGTTCTAATCCGATTAAACATTTAATCATCACCGATTTACCTGAACCCGATTTACCCATAACTACAAGATTTTCACCTTCATATAAGTCTAAATGAAATCCATCTAAAACATGATTCGTTCCATAACTTTTGTGTAAATCTTTTACTTCTATAATTGGTTTTATGTTCGTTTTTTGCATCATAAATCATAAAATATATTAGTTACAAAAACAGCTATAAAGTCAATAATAAATAGTAACATAGAAATGAAAACAACGGCTTCATTAGCTGCTTTTCCAACTCCTGCGGTTCCTTTTTTACAATTATATCCTTTGAAACATCCTACAATTCCGATGGCAAATCCAAAGAAAAAACTTTTGATAGTTGATGGAATTACATCACTAAATTCTAAAATATTTATTACTTGATTAATATATAGCGTTAAAGAGACATCCGCTTTGAGATTCTCAACTAAATAAGAACCATATATTCCTATAACATCACCAAAAAAAACTAAAAGAGGTAGCATCAATGTTGTGGCTAAAACTCGAGTAACTACTAAATATTTATAAGGATTTGTTCCAGAAACTTCCATTGCGTCAATCTGTTCTGTAACTCGCATAGAACCCAATTCGGCTCCAATTCCTGATCCAATTCTTCCTGCGCAAATCAAAGCCGTTATAATTGGACCTATTTCACGAATTAATGAAACACTCACCATCGATGGAATCCAGGAAGCAGCACCAAATTCTTCTAAAGTTGGTCGTGATTGTAAGGTAAAAACTAATCCGATAATAAAACCTGTTACTCCAACTAGTAATAAGGAACGATTTCCCATGAAGTAGCATTGTCGAATAAATTCTTTGAATTCAAATGGACGTTTGAAAACCTCAACAAAAAATTTACCAGTGAAATAGGAGAGTTCACCGATTTCAATAAAGAACGATTTTAAAGATTCTATAAACTTCGAAATCATGTCCATTTTTAAAGAATTAGTTTCATTATGAAACGATTATAATAAAGTTACAACATTTTATTGAATATATTGTAAAAAAAATGAACAAAAAAATCTATTTGAGTAAACAAACAGATTTAATTATTTTGAGGTAATAAGGAAATTCTATAATTCCTCCAACATGATTCTTTTTTTGTGTTTTTTTATTTTTTTGAAATAAGTAGGAGTTAAACCTGTAATTTTTTTAAACTGATGTGACAAATGGGCTACACTACTATATTCCATTAATAAACTTATCTCGGTTAGACTTAATTCGTCATAAAGGAGCAATTCCTTTACTCTTTCTATTTTATTTAAGATTATGTAATTAGCGATAGTGGTTCCATTAATTTCTGAAAAAAGGGATGCTAAATGATTATAATTATAGTCTAATTTCTCACTTATATAATCGGAATAGTTTACTTTGGGATATTTTTCTGAATAATGAATAAGTTCAATAATAGTAGTTTTAGTTTTCTCTATTAGCAATGACTTTTTGTCATCGATGAGTTCAAGTCCTTTTTTCAAAAGTCCTTTTCTTAAGAGTTCCCTTTCATCACCAGAAATATCTTTTTTAAGATTTACTTCACCAAGTTCTATAGAGCTTTGTTTAAGCTTTAATTTGTCTAATTCTTCTTTAACTGCAATTTTGCAACGAAGTGAAACCATATATTTTATATGTATTTTCATAATATAATTTTTTTAATAGCAGCATATTAGCTAATAGTTGATTTATATCATATACTTTTATAATGTCTATTCTTGTAAAGATATGATTTTTTAGCGGTGCAAAGCTAACTTTAACTAAACTAACTTTGTTACATAATTTTAGGGTCAATTTATATATTTCCTTAAAATAAAAAATCCGTTTAGCAATTAAACTAAACGGATTGATTTAAACTTCGTATTTCGTAATTACAAATGTATTACTTCACCATAAGCATCAGCTACAGCTTCCATAACTGCTTCACTCATAGTTGGATGCGGATGAATTGACTTTAAGATTTCGTGTCCTGTAGTTTCTAGTTTTCTTGCTACAACTGCTTCTGCAATCATATCAGTTACACCAGCACCAATCATGTGGCAACCTAACCATTCGCCATATTTTGCATCGAAAATTACTTTTACAAAACCATCTTTTGTTCCTGCAGCAGTCGCTTTTCCAGAAGCTGAGAATGGGAATTTACCAATTTTTAATTCGTATCCTTTTTCTTTAGCTTGTTTTTCTGTTAAACCAACAGATGCAATTTCTGGTGTTGCATAAGTACATCCCGGAACGTTTCCATAATCGATTGGTTCTACGTGTAAACCTGCTATTTTTTCAACACAATTAATTCCTTCAGCAGAAGCAACATGAGCTAATGCCTGACCTGGAGTTACATCACCAATAGCGTAATATCCTGGTACATTTGTTTGGTTGTATGCGTTTACTAAAATTTTGTCCCTATCTGTTGCAATTCCAACTTCTTCAAGACCAATATTTTCGATATTTGTTTTAATTCCAACTGCAGAAAGCAAAATATCAGCTTCAAGAATTTCTTCACCTTTAGCTGTTTTTACATAAGCTTTTACACCATTTCCTGATGTGTCAATACGCTCTACAGAAGAATTAGTCAAGATATTCACACCAGCTTTTTTCATTGAACGTTCCATTTGTTTCGAAATATCTTCGTCTTCAACCGGAACAATATTTGGCATAAACTCCACAATAGTAACTTCTGTTCCCATTGAATTATAAAAATGCGCAAATTCAACACCAATAGCACCAGAACCAACAACAATCATTTTCTTTGGTTGCATAGGTAAGGTCATTGCTTGTCTGTATCCAATAACTTTTACACCATCTTGAGGAAGATTTGGTAATTCTCTTGAACGTGCTCCAGTGGCAATAATAATATGGTCAGCTGAAAATTCTGTAACTTTTCCATCTGCAGCAGTTACATCAACTTTTTTACCTGGTTTTATTTTACCAAATCCATCAATAACGTCGATTTTATTCTTCTTCATTAAGAATTGAACTCCTTTACTCATGCCATCAGCAACATCACGTGAACGTTTTACAACAGCAGAAAAGTCTTTATCAAATTCTTTAATGGTTAATCCATAATCGGAAGCATGTTTTAGGTAATCAAATACTTGAGCTGATTTTAAAAGTGCTTTTGTTGGAATACAACCCCAATTAAGGCAAATTCCACCAAGACTTTCTTTTTCAATAACGGCTACTTTAAAGCCCAATTGTGAAGCACGGATTGCCGTAACATAACCGCCTGGACCACTTCCTAAAACAATAATATCGTATTTCATTTTGTTCGTGTTTATTTTTTATTTGTACAAAATGCAGTCGCTTGCGCTCGTGTCATTATACGTGTGATTTCTTAATTAATTTAGATTGCAAAATTAGTAAAAAAGTTTAAAAGTTTATGAGTTTAATAGTTTAAAAGTTTAAGTGTTTAAATGGTCTCAACTTCTAGCCTAAAGAAGCAATTAAATCTTCCATTTCTTTTTTTTGATCTGCATATTTTAATTGTAATTCGGAACCTTCACCCATTCTTCTATAGTAGTCAAATGCTTTCTTGGCAAAAAAACGTTTGTGAAAATTAGAAACTTCCAGATAATTAGGAAATATTTTATGAAAAAGCATTTCGTAATAGGCTTGCCATTCACGCTCTAATCGGTCTTCAATATAAGGTTTTCTTGATTTTTGACGTACATGTACCATTTCGTGCGTTATGAGTGTAAGAACTAAAGGCAACGAAAATTGAAAAATATTTTCTGGTATTCTGATGATTTGTTGTTCTCCAAAATCGCCTTCAGCCGTTAAGAGAATATAATTTGGTTCCGCTTTTTCTCTAAGTGCAAATCCTTTTAAATTATGATCTTGAATATCAAACATTTTTAGCAACCATTCAGCTGCTTCAATTGTTTTTCCATCATTATGATAGGCTTTAATTTTAGATTTTACTTTTTTATAATTCATAAAACTATTTTGAAATCATTCTTTTGATTATAGAAACAATAGTTGTTGCAATAATGGCTCCTGAAAATGCTAAGAAAATATCTTTTTGTGCATCCCAAATATCACCTTGTGTTCCAAGATAAGCATCACCTTGTGCTTTGAAGAAAACGTCAGCAACAGCCCATTCAATCAATTCGTAGAAACCGCTGACAGAAAGTGTAATCTCAATTGGTAACGTCCAAGCAACCCACGATGGAAATTTTAACCATTTCAAAAACATTTCTCGCATTGGGTAAGCCAATAAAAATCCGAAACTGAAATGTACAATTCTATCGTAATGATTTCGAGATAAATCTAAAGCATCTTTCAGCCAATATCCAAAAGGGTTTTCGGCATAAGTGTATTTGGAACCATAAACATGCAGACATAAATAGATGCAAACCAATAAATAGCTTAAATCACTGAAAATGAATTTTTTATAGGTAAAAATCATAAAACCTAAAAATAGAAATACTAAGGTGTTTTCTAAAATCCAATTGGCTGTATCTGTATTTCCTACATAAGAATTAATCCAATTAATCAGAAAAAATCCGATGAAAATTTTTAACCAAGTATTATTTTTTAAAGGAGTTCTTTCATCTGAAATTGCAATAGTAAATGCCATAGTTTTTATTTAATTTTCACCAAATATAATAAAAACGAAGTGGTTTTTAAATTGCTTCTGAAAATTGCGAATCATACAAGTTTTTGTAATAACCATTTTCTTTGGTAACCAATTCATGATGCGTTCCCGATTCTACTATTTGACCTTTATCCATAACGATAATTTTGTCAGCATTTACAATAGTTGCTAATCGATGAGCTATTACAATTGAAGTTCTGTCTTTAGTAATAGTTTCTGTTGCTCTTTGAATCAATTCTTCCGAATATGTGTCGATAGAAGACGTGGCTTCATCCAAAATAAGAATACTCGGATTGCTAACATAAGCACGTAAAAAAGCAATCAATTGGCGTTGCCCAGACGATAACATTACGCCACGCTCTTTTACATTATAATCATAACCATCAGGCAAACTCATAATGAATTCGTGAACACCAATTTTCATAGAAGCTGTAATAACTTCCTCACGAGAAATATTGTTATTGTTTAAGGTAATATTGTTGTAAATAGTATCTGCAAACAGGAATACATCTTGTAAAACTACTGCAATTTGAGCACGTAAACTTTCTAAAGTAAAAGTGTTAATATCTTGGTTGTCAATAGAAATTGTTCCTGAGTTGATTTCGTAAAATCTATTTAACAAATTAATAATTGTAGATTTTCCAGCACCAGTTGAACCAACAATAGCTATAGTTTCACCTGATTTTACTTCCAATGAAATGCCTTTTAAAACTTCCTCATCTTTGATGTAACTGAATCGAACGTTTTCAAAACTGATGTTTCCAGCAAAATGTTTGGCTTCAATAGTTCCAGTTTGTTGTACATCTTCTTCAGTGTCCAAAATGTCAAAAACTCTGTTGGCAGCAATCATTCCCATTTGCATCTCGTTGAATTTATCAGCAATTTGACGCAACGGATTGAACAACATTCCGATGAACATTGTATAAGAGAATAAATCTCCAAACGTAGTAAATTTGGCACCATCTAAAATATGGAAACCTCCATAAAGCACTACAAATCCTAATGTTAACGAGGAAATAATATCAGCGATTGGAAAGAAAATAGAGTTGTATAAAATCGTTTTAATCCATGCAACATTGTGTTTTTGATTGATATCTTTAAACTTTTGATATTCAATATCTTCACGATTAAACAGTTGTACGATTTTCATTCCTGTAACACGTTCTTGTACGAAAGTATTCAAATTTGCAACTTGGTTTCTTACTTCTTCAAAAGCCACTTGCATTTTTCGTTGGAAGATTCTTGTGATGTAAACCAAAATAGGCATGGCTGCAATTACAATCCAAGTCAATTTCCAGTTCATGTAAAACATAATAATTAAACAAGCAAGCATTTTTAGTAAATCACTGATAATCATAAACAAACCTTGACTGAAAATACGTGCAATTTGCTCAATATCCGAAACAGAACGCGTAACTAATTGTCCAACAGGTGCATTGTCAAAATATTTCATTCTAAAACTCAACATATGTTTGAAAAGTTTTGTTCGAATGTCTTTGATAATGTTTTGTCCTAAAAGATTAGCCCAAAAAACAAAGAAAAACTGAAAAACTCCTTCTAACAATAAGACAACTCCCATTAATGAAACATAAAGTAACAACCCATTTTGGTCTTGAGGTTTTATGTAATGGTCTACAGTTTGTTTCAATAAAAATGGGCGTAATGAAGCAAAAACAGCTAACAAAATTGCAGCAGAAATTACACCATAAAAAACTGTTTTATAGGGTTTTGTGTATTTTAATATTCGTTTAAATAAACGTATGTCGAATGCTTTTGCTTTCATTAATTTAATATTAGATTTTTAGCTATCAGATTTTAAATTTAAAATTGATGTCTATTTTCTATTCTCTAAATAAGGATATTCTACTTTCGTCAAATATAATCCGTGTGCAGGTACTGAAAAACCTGCTTTATTTCGGTCTTTGCTTTCGATTATTTGAATAAAGTCTTGCAAAGATACTTTTTCTAACCCTACATTTACTATAGTTCCAACAATTGCTCGAACCATATTTCGTAAAAATCTATCAGCTGAAATTGTAAATACTAATCGATTGTCATTCTTGGTCCAATTAGCTTCAAAAATCTTACAGTTAAAAGTGTTTACATCCGTATGTACTTTTGAAAAACATTCAAAATCAATGTAATTGAATAAAATTTTGCAAGCTTCATTCATTTTGTCAATGTTCAAATCATTTTGATAATACCAAGAATCGTCACTTTCAAAAGCATCTTTTTTGGTATGGATATGGTATTCGTAAGTTCGTTTTGTTGCGTCAAATCGGGCATGACCATCATCATGAACTTTATGAATATTCAAAATAGCGATATCTTTTGGTAAAAATGAATTGAGTTTGTGACTTAAATAGGGAACATCAATTTCTAAATCATAATCGAAATGGGCAAACATTTGCTTGGCATGAACACCTGAATCCGTTCGACCAGCGCCAACGAGTTCGATTTCTGTTTTCAAAATGGTAGAAAGCGCTTTGGTTAAAGTTTCTTGAACAGAAGTTGCGTTTGGCTGATATTGCCATCCGTGATAGTTAGTTCCTTTGTAAGCAAATTCTATAAAATATCTCAAATTGTAATTTTAAATATTAGATATGAAAATCTGAATCAAATCTAATTGATTGCAAATTTACAAAGATTTTGATAGATTGAACGTTTAAAGTTTTCCTAAATAATTAACTTTGCGACTTAGTGCCTTTGCGGCAAATAATATGAAAAAAATTCTTCTACTTTCCGATACGCACAGTCATATTGATGATACTATTTTAAAATATGTAAATCAAGCAGATGAAGTTTGGCATGCAGGCGATATTGGTAATTTAGTTGTAACCGATACAATTAAAAAACTAAAACCACTTCGGGCGGTTTACGGAAACATTGACGACGACAAAGCACGAATGGAATTTCCTTTAAATAATCGCTTCCTGTGCGAAGGTGTTGATGTTTGGATTACGCATATTGGTGGTTATCCAGGAAAATACAATCAAGCTGTTCGTGAGGAATTGAAGTTAAATCCACCAAAATTATTCATCTGTGGACATTCCCATATATTAAAGGTACAATTTGATAAAAGTTTGAATTTACTTCACATGAATCCCGGTGCGTGTGGCATTTCAGGATTTCACCAAGTGCGCACAATGTTGCGATTTGAAATCGATGGCGATAAAATTCAGAGTTTGGAGATTGTCGAAATAGGGAAGAAGTAGGATTTAATTATGAATTTAAGATTATGAATTACGAATATTAATAAAAAAAATCCCAGATTTTCATCCAGGATTTTCTTCGCACTAATAAACTAAGTTTATAGGTTTATCTCAATCGGTCAACAGATTTTACGAGATCTTCATCCTTCTTGATGGCTTTGTTGGCCAAAACCAGCATTACGATAGAAATGATAGGTAGAAACATCCCAATACCTTTCTCAGAAACTACAGGAGTTTCTCCAGATAAATTTAGTGAACGATAAACAAATAATCCTAATAAAATTAAATTTAATATCATATTCAATCTGTTAAAAACAAATTGTTGTTGTCTTTTCTTAAACGATATAATACTCAAAACAGTTAGAGCCGTACTCAATCCAAACAATATTTGGTAAACCATTTTACTCATAAAATAGAATTCTTTTCCACCTTCAAGTTTCCAAAGAGGAAACACAAATGGAAGCACTCCTACAAGAATGAAAACAATAGCTAAATAAACGGTTTGAATTCTTTGTAACATTATTACTTATTTATTACGCAAAAATATATTTTCTTTTTTTAAAAAACTATTGCTTGATAAAAAATTATTCGTATTATTGCATAACAAATCCGTAAGTACTTCAAAAACACGGATGTTCCAATAAAAAAATCACTACACATTTTGTATTGTCATTCAATCCATTAAAATATATATATAAACATTTATGTTTGATAGTTCTGCATTAAAAGGAATGAAGTTATCTGAACTTCAAGAAATTGCCAAATTGGCTAAAACTATAAAATTTAACGGTGTAAAAAAAGAAGTGCTAATTGAGCAAATCTTACAACATCAAGCCGCGACCTCATCTGATGATTCTCAGCAAAAAGGTGCTGCGCCAAAAGAAGAGAAAGTAAAAAGAGCTAGAATTGCTCCTGATGCTTCTCCAAAAATTGAAAAAAAATCGAAAGACTTATTTTCTGAAACCCCTATTGAACAAGTAGAACCTTCAGTTCAGGAAGAAGTCGCTCCAGTAAATGAAGTTACTTCTATACCAGAAAAATTTCAAAAAAAAGCTAAGTTTGTTAAACCTGCAAAGGTTACATCAGAAGAGAATATAGCAGAAAGTACTCCAAAAGAAGAAGAAACTTCAACCGAAGGGACTCAAGAAGCTTCAGAAAATGCTCCTGTAAAATATCAAAATCCGAATCAGAAGCATAAAAATCCGAATCCAAATCAAAACCCAAACCAAAATCCGAATCAAAACGGTAATGGTAACGGAAATCCAAATCAGAATCCAAATCAAAACCCTAATTTCAAGAATAAAAACAAACCAAACTTCCGTGATGCTGATTACGAATTTGACGGAATCATTGAAAGTGAAGGTGTTTTAGAAATGATGCCCGATGGATATGGATTTTTACGTTCATCAGATTATAATTACTTGGCTTCGCCAGATGATATTTATCTTTCAACATCACAAATTCGTTTGTTCGGATTAAAAACTGGTGATACTGTAAAAGGAGTAGTGCGTCCTCCAAAAGAAGGTGAGAAATTTTTTCCATTAGTAAGAGTATTAAAAATTAATGGTCACGATCCGCAAGTGGTTCGCGATAGAGTTTCGTTTGACCATTTAACACCAATATTTCCACAAGAAAAATTTAGAATTGCCGATAGACAAGCCAGTACTTCTACACGAATTATCGATTTATTTTCACCAATAGGAAAAGGCCAACGTGGAATGATTGTCGCTCAACCAAAAACAGGTAAAACAATGTTGTTAAAAGACATTGCCAATGCCATTGCGGCCAATCATCCAGAGGTATATTTAATTGTTTTATTGATAGATGAACGACCAGAAGAGGTAACTGATATGCAACGAAGCGTTCGTGGAGAAGTTATTGCGTCAACTTTCGACCGTGAACCAATGGAACATGTTAAAATCGCTAATATTGTTCTTGAAAAATCAAAACGTTTGGTTGAATGTGGTCACGATGTAGTTATACTTTTAGATTCGATTACACGTTTGGCAAGAGCTTACAATACGGTTCAACCTGCATCAGGAAAAGTACTTTCTGGAGGAGTTGATGCCAATGCATTGCAAAAACCAAAACGTTTCTTCGGAGCAGCTCGTAATGTAGAAAATGGTGGTTCGTTGAGTATTATTGCAACGGCTTTAACAGAAACTGGCTCAAAAATGGACGAAGTAATCTTCGAAGAATTCAAAGGAACAGGTAACATGGAACTACAATTAGATAGAAAAATTGCTAATCGTAGAATTTTCCCAGCCATCGATTTAACTTCATCAAGTACACGTCGCGACGATTTATTATTAGACGAAAACACATTAAAACGCATGTGGATTCTACGTAAATTCCTAGCCGATATGAACCCAGTAGAAGCAATGGATACCATAAACGATAAAATCAAAAAGACTAGAAATAACGAAGAGTTTTTGATTTCTATGAATGATTAATTTCAATTATTCAATATATAATAACCGAGCAGCAATGTTCGGTTTTTTGTTTTTAGGAGCGAAAGGCTTGGGAGTTTTTGGTTTCCGTGTTCCTGCTATCCATTACAATCTCGTCCCAAAAGACGAGATTTTCATTTCTATCAGGGCTAAACAGTAATCTTTAAATTCTAAATCAGTTTTCAAAAGAAATTTTTCTAAAAAAAAGCCATTCCAATAAAGGAACAGCTTTTATAATTTATTTTTTTAAAAAAAAACTTCGCGCCTTAGCGACTTTGTGGCAAATTACTCCTTAGCAGCCAAATACCTCTCAGCATCCAAAGCCGCCATACAACCAGTTCCAGCAGCCGTAATTGCTTGTCTGTAAACATGGTCAGCAGCATCACCACCAACAAAAACTCCAGCAACATTCGTTTTAGAAGTTCCAGGAATATTAATAATATAACCTGTTTCGTCAAGTGTTAAATAATCTTTGAAAATATCCGTGTTTGGTTTGTGTCCAATAGCTACAAAAAATCCAGTTGCTGGTATTTCAATTTCTTCATTGGTAGTTTTGTTTAAAGCTTTTACGCTAGTAACAACTTGACCATCACCAAGGACTTCAACCGTATCGTGGTTCATTAAAATTGTGATATTTTCAGTATTTCTAACACGTTGTTCCATGATTTTAGAAGCTCTAAATTTCTCACTTCTTACCAACATTGTAACTTTTTTACACAGTTTAGATAAATAATGTGCTTCTTCACACGCAGAATCTCCTGCACCAACAATAACAACTTCTTGATTTCTGTAGAAAAATCCGTCGCAAACCGCACAAGCAGAAACTCCTCCACCCATATTTAAATAATGTTGTTCAGATGCAAGACCTAAATATTTTGCCGTTGCACCAGTTGAAATAATTACGGTTTCGCAGTGAATTTCTTTAGTGTCATTAATCCACACTTTATGAATATCACCAGAGAAATCAACTTTTGTTGCCCAACCATCACGCACATCAGTACCAAAACGTTTGGCTTGTTCTTCAATACCAACCATCATTTGTGGTCCGGTAATTCCTTCAGGATTTCCAGGCCAGTTTTCTACTTCATTGGTAGTGGTTAATTGACCACCAGGTTGCGTTCCTTGATAAAGAACCGGATTCATATTAGCTCTAGCTGCATAAATTGCCGCTGTATAACCAGCAGGACCAGAGCCTATTATAAGGCATTTTACTTTTTCTATTGTTTCAGACATGACTAGTTTGTTTTTATGAAATGCAAAGGTAAGTTTTTCTTAAAATATTTTAATGCAAAGTAGTTGACAAAAAACTATTTTATTATAAATTTAAATTATTGAAAATAAAAAAAGCCGAACTAATAAAAGTTCAGCTTTTGTCGGGGTGGCAGGATTCGAACCTGCGGCCTCCTGCTCCCAAAGCAGGCGCGATAACCGGGCTACGCTACACCCCGAAATTTGTTATAAATTCCGAGTGCAAATATATAACAATATTCAAGTTTACAAAGATTTTGAAAACTATTTTTTATAAAAATTTATTTCGTTGGTTTTTTCTTCAAAATAGCACTGTCAACAAATCGTTTTAATTCCACTTTTTGATCACCATACAATTCAATTTCCGATTTTCCTGAAGCTTCTATAATTATATTTGAAGTACATAAAACACTAATATTAGTGTATGATTCTGATATGACGGAAACATTTTTTGAAGTTAATTTTTTTCCATCAAATGTTGCATTATTGTCTAAACGAAGTTTTAAATCGTCAACATCTCCTTCTACAACTGCATCCGTTTTTTGATACATGTCAAAGTTTAAATCTTTTGAAGTAATTAAAGCCTTTAACTTAGCATTTTTACTTAATGTTACAGCAGATTTATCCGCTTTTGAATTCAATTCAATTTTAGACTTATCATCCATAATTAAAGTGAAATTCTTAGCTTTAGAATTGATAAACAACTTAGATTCATCATAACTTTTAAGAGTAATATTTTCTAGCTCTATGTCTGCAAGAGCAGTCACACTTGATTCGTTTCTGGTTATAATTGATTTAAAAGTATCCGTATATGTAATTCTAACGCTTAATTTTTTGTAACCAAAAGCATTTTTTAAAGTAGATAATTTTAATGTTGAACCATTTAAAACGATATCAATGGCATCATGTAAATTGTCATCGGCTTCAATTTCTAATCCGCATTCAGTTCCTTTTATCATAAAAACTTCTATATTGTCTAAAACTTCTATGGCTTCAAAAGGCTCTATTTTTTTAATTTCTGTAGTTACAATTTTTGAACCTTTTACTTTTTCTTTCTTTTGAGAGTAGGAAAGTGTTGTTATTAGTAATAAAGTAAGGAAGATTGTTTTTTTCATTGTGTGTTTAAATTTTGGTCAAATTTATAAAAAGCAATGTTAATAGAATTATAAAATCAATGATAATTATTTCACACGAACACTCCATTCGAAATCCATTTCAGAAACTTGGTCACCTTTTTCATCAACACCAATTGATTTTAGCCAAAGTGTTTGTCCTCCTCCAGTTGCTATGGTTTTCTTGATAGCATCTTCAATTATAGTGCCATCATTACAAGTAAAAGTAATTCTTCCTTTAGCTTTTTTTGTAAAGTTACCTTTGTTATTGGCTACTAACATTGAAATATTTTTACCGCTTTTCTTTATTTGATACATAACTAAAGCACCAGTAGTGAGCTCAGCTGCCATAGCTTGAACGGCAAAATACATTGAATTAAACGGATTCTGATTAAACCAACGGTGTTTTACTGTAGCAACACATTTTTCAGGTGAAATGTATTTTGTTCTTACTCCACACCAAAATGCAGAAGGTAATTTGAAAAATAAAAAAGTATTCAATTTTGAAGGTGAAAATTCCATGAAGTATTGATTTTGTTGTAAATATACAAAAAATACTATGCACTCATACTAAAACCTTAATGTTAATAAAATGTTAAATTTAAGTACTTTGTAATACATAATACCTTTTTTTGGTTGTATCTTTGTATAAGAAATTAATAAGCTATCTATAGTATTGTTGAAATCTAGTTTTAATCATCAATCAAAAAATCAAAAAAAAATGACACCAGCTAACGAACGTACCATTGCATCAGTAACACATTTGAGTTCCTTTACTCAATATGTTTTTCCTTTAGGAAATTTTATTGCTCCTATAATTATATGGAGTGCTAAAAAAAACGATTCTGAATTTGTTGACTACAACGGAAAACAAATATTGAATTTTCAGTTAAGTATTTTTGCATACAGTGCAATTTTAGTTTTAATTTCTTTACCACTTTTAATCTATGGATTTGTAGATTTGATAGGGACAAATTGCACCTTTAGTAATTTTGAAATTGATTTTAATGGTTTTCATAACCAGAAAATTACAACTTTAATAGGAACAGCAATTGTAGCTTTCGTACTTTTTATGTTTCTAAAAGTATTTGAATTCATACTAATCATATACGCTGCTGTGAAAGCGTCCAATGGTGAACATTATAAATATCCTTTAACAATACCATTCTTTAAATAATAAGTTTCAATCATCAATAAAATCAATCAAAAAAATGAACAGTTTAATTAAAAAATCAAAATCGAATTATGAACATTGAAAACACAAAAGCCCAAATGCGAAAAGGTGTTTTAGAGTTCTGCATCTTATCTGTTTTAAAAGAAAAAGAAGCCTACACATCTGAAATACTAGACACTTTAAAAAACGCAAAATTGCTTGTAGTAGAGGGAACAGTTTATCCGCTATTGACAAGATTAAAAAATGACGGTTTACTCAACTATCGTTGGGAAGAATCAACATCAGGTCCGCCAAGAAAATATTATGAGTTGACCGAATTAGGAAAAACATTTTTAAACGAATTAAACGGAACTTGGACAGAGCTTTCTGACGCCGTAAACATCATAACCAATCAAAAATAACAATCATGAACAAAACAGTAAATATTAATATAGGTGGTTTATTTTTTCACATAGATGAAGATGCATACCAAAAGTTATCAAGATATTTTGATGCTATAAAACGTTCACTTTCAAATTCATCAGGTAAAGATGAAATTATGAAAGACATTGAAATGCGTGTTGCCGAACTTTTTACAGAAAGACAAAAAAGCGACAAGCATGTAATTAATAATATTGATGTTGATCAAGTAGTTGCCGTAATGGGACAACCAGAAGATTATCGAATTGACGATGATGCTGAAACTCCTAAAAACGAACCATTTTATGTTCCAAATAAAACTAAAAAATTGTACCGTGATAAAGATAGAGGCATAATAGCAGGTGTTTGTTCAGGTTTAGGTCATTACACAGGAATTGATGCTGTTTGGATAAAAATAATTTTCTTAATTTTTGCATTAGTAAGTTTTGGTTGGTTTTTAATTGTTTACTTAATCCTTTGGATTGCAACTCCAAAAGCAATTACTACATCTGAAAAATTAGAAATGACAGGTGAACCAGTAACCATTTCTAATATTGAGAAAAAAGTTAGAGAAGAGTTTGAAAACGTATCTGAAAAAATAAAAAATGCAGATTACGACAAAATGGGTAACCAAATTAAGTCAGGCGCTGAAACTGCTAGTTCTAAATTAGGTAATGCTTTTACATCTGTTTTTGGTGCTTTTGCGAAAGTTTTAGGTGCTTTAATAGTTGTTTTTTCATCCATTATTTTTCTAGTTGTTGCTGTTGTTTCAGTGGTGATGTTATTCTCATCATCAATGCCTGATAATAAAGTAGTTGAATTTATTAAAACTCCAATTGGGTTAGAAACTCCAATTTGGGCACAGGGAATTTTATTCTTTCTTGCAGTAGGAATTCCATTATTTTTTCTTATCATATTAGGTTTAAAATTATTGGTAACTAATTTAAAATCAATTGGTAGTATTGGTAAATATAGTTTATTAGCTGTATGGATTATAGCCATCGGAATTTTAATTTCATTAGGAATTAGTGAAGCTAATCAATTGGCTTATTCTGGTAAAGCATTAGAAAAGCAAAATATTACTGTTGCTGCAACAGATACGCTTAAAGTAAGCTTTGCTTACAATGATTTTTATTCAAAAAGAATTGACGATAGAAGTGATTACAGAATTGTGCAAGATTCACTTGGAAATGAAGTAATTCATTCAACAAATGTTACCATTCATTTGAAAAAAACGGATAAAGCTTTTCCATACGTTCAAATTGAAAAATTAGCGCAAGGGAAATCATTTGCAGAAGCCAATCAAAGAGCTCAAAAAATTAAATACAGCTACAAAATAGTTGGTAACGAATTAATTCTAGACAACTATTTTATTACAGAAACAAAAAATAAATTTAGAGGTCAAATGGTTGAGGTTTATCTTTATTTACCAGAAGGAATTGTATATTATCCAAGTGAAAATGTAGAGCAATATTTAAGCGGAAACAACGCCGATTTCGATTACTATTATGGACCAGAAGGTTATAAATACAAAGTAAAAGGTACCGAATTAGATTGTTTAAATTGTCCAAACGAAGACTCTCAAAATGATGAAGTTGAAACAGAAGACATCAATGTAATCGAAGAAAATGATTCCATTAAAACAGTTTCTGTAAAAGTCAATGGTAAAGAGGTAATTCAAACCACTACAGGAAAAAATGAACCAGGAAGCTTAACAATCAACAAAGACGGAATAATCATTAAAACCAAATAATCATGATAAAGTTTATAGTTTTTTGTACAAAAATATTGGTAGTAGCGGTTGTAGCTTTATTGTTCTCATCGTGCAAATACCAAATGGGAATTGAAGGAAACGGAAATGTTACCAAGGAAAAAAGAATCATATCCGATAAGTTTACCAAAGTTGAAGTCAGTCACGGAATTGAACTTATTGTAGAGCAAGGAGAGTCAGTAATGGTGGAAGTTGAAACCGATCAAAATCTTCAAAAACAATTGATTACCAAAGTTGAAAACGGAACGTTAGTTGTTAAATTTGAAGGAAATATCAATAATACAAGTGCCGAAACAGTAAGAGTTCGTATGCCTAAAATAGAAGGTATCTCTGCAGATAGTGGAGCAGAAGTAACAAGCAAAAATACTTTGTTAGGAAATACAACCATCAAATTAGAAGCAGATAGTGGTTCAAATATTGATGTTGTTTTAGAATATGATGCTATCGAACTTCATGCTGATAGCGGAGCAGAAATTAAAGCAGAAGGAAAAGCATTAAAACTTAACACTCATGCGGATAGTGGAGCTGAAATTGATGCTTCAAATTTATTAGCAAACGAAGTAACTTCTCATGCAGATAGCGCTGCATCAATAATTGTACATCCAATTGTTAGTTTAAATGCTGATGCCGATAGTGGAGGTTCAATTGAATACAATTCTAAACCCAAAACCATCATTAAAAAAGAAGATTCAGGAGGAAGTGTATCTTCAAGTATTTAGAATTTATTTATAGTTTTAGTTGTAACGAAAATCCCAGCGAAAGTTGGGATTTTTTATTTTCAATAATTCAACAAAAGTTAAACCAATAACAATTAACGTACATTTTAGAATCATAAATCGTAGTTTTGAAAAAAAAAGAAATGAAAGTTTTAATTACAGGCGCAACAGGTTTGATAGGAAAAGAATTGGTAGCGTTGCTTCTAGAAAACAATCATACCGTTCACTATCTTACAACATCGCCACAAAAAATCCAAAATAAAACCAATTATTACGGCTTTTATTGGAATCCACAAGAAGGAAAAATCGATGACAATTGCCTCGATGGTGTTGATACTATTGTTCATCTTGCAGGTGCATCTATTTCGCAACGTTGGACAAATGCTTACAAACAAGAGTTGATAGAAAGTCGTGTTTTGTCTGCCAATTTACTTTTCAATTTAATTAAAAAAGCTCCTAATCAAGTAAAACATTTCATCTCAGCATCTGGAACAGCAATTTATCCAGATAGTTACACTAAAATTTACGATGAAACATCCACCGAAATCGACACTACTTTTTTAGGAAATGTGGTTATAAAATGGGAGGAAAGTGCTGACCAATTTAAATTGCTAAATTTAAAAGTTACAAAACTTCGCACCGGAATCGTTTTTTCCGAAAAAGGAGGCGCACTTTTAGAAATGATAAAACCAATCAAAATGTATGTTGGTTCCAGTTTTGGTTCCGGAAAACAAATACAATCATGGATTCATTTAACAGATGTTGCCAACCTTTATTATTTTGTGATTCAAAATCAAACAGATGGTATTATCAATGCCGTTTCACCCAGTCCAATTAGCAATCAAGAGTTAACTAAGGCCATTGCAAAACAGCTAAAAAGACCTTTGTTTTTGCCAAATGTTCCACAGTTCGTAATGAAATTAATCCTTGGAGAAATGCATATTCTGCTTTTCAACAACAAGAATATTCTTCCAAAAAGAGCACAAGAATTAGGATTCAAATTTCAATTTCCTACCGTCAAAGAAGCGCTTGAAACCATCATAAAATAAAAAAAGTTCTAGTTTTTACTAGAACTTTTTTTAACTTGAATTAATAATATCTTTTGCTTTTCAGCGAATCATAAACCTTTTATAAATCCAAATGTAACGATTTAGTAAAGCAAAACTCTTAAAGTTTTATTAAAGTTTAATCTGAATTTATTTCAGAGTTTTTTGTGTTTTTCTATTAGAAGCATCACTTTACGCATTTTTTAATCCATTTTCGCGCTGTCCGAGTTACATGGTAACTTCTCCCATCACGGCTAAACTCAATCTTTAGGCTTCTAAATTCAGTTTTTCACAAGATATTTTTCTTAAATATTAAATAAAATCTTTGTGTTCTTCGCTATTTCTTTGTGACTTTTTGGTAAAAATTTGTGACAATTTGACATTTTTAAAGAAATGGCAGTACTTTTGCAACCAAACCCTTCGGAACAAAAAACCAACAATGAACATCAAAAATATATTTAAAAATAAAAGCACAATGAGTACTGAAAATACTGATAAAGAAATTCTTGAGAATGAAAATGAAATGGCAACTCAATCTGAAGGAAACCCTACAGATGAAGCAACTCCAGAAGTTCAAGCCGCAGAAGAATTAACCGTTGAGCAAAAACTAGAAGAAGATTTAGCAAAAGAAAAAGACAAACATTTACGCCTTTTTGCTGAATTTGAAAATTATAAAAAACGTACTTCCAAAGAACGTATCGAGTTGTTTAGAACTGCCAACCAAGAGGTATTGCAAGCTTTACTGCCAGTTCTTGACGATTTTGACAGAGCAATGGCACAAATTTCTAAGTCAGAAGATGAGGTATTGTTAAAAGGAGTTGAATTAATTCACGAAAAATTAAAATCAATCTTAGTTTCTAAAGGATTAGAAGAAGTTGAAATAAAATCAGGTGATGCCTTTGATGCCGATTTTGCAGAAGCTATTACCCAAATTCCAGCACCATCAGACGATTTAAAAGGAAAAATTGTCGATGTAATAGAAAAAGGATACAAATTAGGAGACAAAATTATCCGTTTCCCAAAGGTTATTTTAGGTCAATAATATATTTTTATGTATTGGGTTTTGACTTGGTCTTAATACCTAATACTTAAATCTTAATACAACAATATGAAAAAAGATTTTTACGAAATATTAGGCATCACAAAAAGTGCCACACCAGAAGAAATTAAAAAAGCCTATCGAAAGAAAGCTATAGAATTTCATCCTGATAAAAATCCAGGAAATGCCGAAGCAGAAGAAAATTTCAAATCTTGTGCAGAAGCCTACGAAGTATTAAGTGATCCAAACAAGAAAGCTAAATACGACCAATACGGACATCAAGCATTCGATGGTGCTGGTGGTTTTGGTGGTGGTGGTCACATGAATATGGATGATATTTTCAGCCAATTCGGTGATATTTTTGGAAGCGCTTTTGGCGGTGGCGGATTCAGTGGTGGTTTCGGTGGAAACTCAGGCGGACAACGTCGCGTAAAAGGAAGCAATCTTCGTATCAAAGTTAAATTGACTTTAGAAGAAGTTGCCAATGGTGTTGAGAAAAAAGTAAAAGTTAAAAGAAAAATACAAGCTCCAGGAGTTCGTTATAAAACATGTTCGGCATGTAATGGACAAGGTCAGGTTTTGAGAGTAACCAATACTATTTTGGGTAGAATGCAAACGGCAACTACTTGTCCAACATGTGGTGGCGCAGGACAAACTATTGAAAGCAAACCCAACAATGCCGATGCACACGGTTTGATTCTAGAAGACGAAACTGTTTCAATCAAAATTCCAGCAGGAGTTGTTGATGGTATGCAGCTTAAAGTTACAGGAAAAGGAAACGACGCACCAGGAAACGGAATTGCAGGTGATTTAATTGTTGCCATTGAAGAATTAGAACACGAATTTTTAAAGCGTGAAGGTGAAAATCTTCATTATGATTTATATATAAGTTACCCAGAAGCCGCTTTAGGAGTTTCTAAAGAAATTGAAGCCGTAAACGGAAAAGTTCGTATCAAACTAGAAGAAGGAATCCAATCGGGTAAGATTTTACGACTAAAAGGTAAGGGAATTCCGAGTTTAAATAGCTACGGAAGTGGTGATTTATTAGTTCACGTAAACGTTTGGACACCAAGGACATTAAATAAAGAACAAAGACAATTCTTTGAAAAATCGCTAACGGATGATAACTTTATTCCACATCCAGAAAAGAGCGATAAATCTTTTTTTGAAAAAGTTAAAGATATGTTTTCATAATTATAAAATTATTTCTACATTTGACTAATTACTTGGAAACAGGTAATTTCTTTTTCATAGCAATTTTTCCCATCCTTGTGTCAAAATAAGGGTGGGTTTTTTTGTAACAAAAACTTTCAAATAGCTACTAATTCAGTACTTTTACCAATTCAAAAATAAATTTCAAAAGTCAACTTCAAAAATCAATTTTTTAATTTATTTTGAATTAAACTTGATTTTTTAAATTGAAATTGATTTTTGAAGTTTAAATTTATTAAAATTTATGAGCAATATACTCGAAGTAAAAAATGTCGTAAAGCAATATGGTGATTACACAGCGCTAAACGAAGTTTCTCTTTCAGTTCCAAAAGGCAGCATCTACGGACTTCTTGGTCCAAATGGTGCCGGTAAAACATCTTTAATTAGGATCATCAACCAAATTACAATGCCCGATAGTGGAGAAGTAATCCTAGATGGTGAACCTTTAAAACCAGAACACGTAGCTTTCATTGGTTATATGCCAGAAGAACGAGGATTGTACAAAACAATGAAAGTTGGTGAACAATGCTTGTATTTAGCACAACTTAAAGGTTTATCTAAGCAAGAAGCCAAAACCCAACTCGATTATTGGTTTGATAGACTGGAAATTCAAGGTTGGTGGAACAAAAAAATGCAAGAACTTTCTAAAGGAATGGCTCAAAAAGTACAATTTGTAGTAACGGTTTTACACAAACCCAAATTATTAATTCTAGACGAACCTTTCTCAGGATTTGATCCAGTAAATGCCAATTTGATTAAAGATGAAATTATCGAATTGAATAAGCAAGGAACTTCTGTAATTTTTTCAACACACCGAATGGAGAGCGTTGAAGAAATGTGCGATTACATTGCATTAATTCACAAATCCAATAAACTGATTGAAGGAAAACTAACTGATGTCAAAAAACAATTCAGAACCAATAGTTACGAAGTCGGAATTCTAAGCAACAATATCGAAGGTTTGATGTATGATTTGTCACAAAAATTCACACTTTCACAAACCGATTTCAAATCACTAAACGACGAATTAAAATTAGAAATCAACCTTGGAACTGCAACTCCAAATGAATTATTAAATACCTTAATTCAACGCGGACAAGTAACCCATTTTATGGAAAAAATTCCAAGTGTAAACGATATTTTTATTAAAACAGTTACTGAATAATGAGTAAGCTACTACTAATCATAAAAAGAGAATTCATTGCCAAAGTCCGCAATAAATCCTTCATTGTAATGACGTTTTTGAGTCCGTTGTTATTTGTCGGAATTGGAGTTTTTGTTGGTTATTTGAGCCAAATGAAAGCCGATTTAAAAACCATTGCCATACACGACGAAACCGGAAGATTCGTTAACGATTTCAAAAGCGATGACGAATACAAATATCTTAATTTATCCAATTTAGATTTAAAAATTTTAAAAGACAGCATCATCAGCGAAAGCTATGAAGGTCTTCTAATCATTCCAAAATCTACTGATAATTCTTCACTTCAAAAGAACATTCAATATGTTTCTAATGATAGTCCGGGTGTTATGTTCGTTGAAGATATCGAAGACGTGATTGCTAAAAGAATTACGGCTGAAAACTATCAAAAACAAGGTTTAGATACATTAAAAATCAATCAATCAAAAGCAGATGTTTCTATAAAATTAAACAAGGCTTCTGGAGAAACTGCCTTGAAAGGATTAAACGAAATTAAAATTGGAATTGGAGGTGCCTTTGGTTATTTAATCATGATGTTCATCGTCATCTACGGAAACATGGTCATGCGAAGTGTCATTGAAGAAAAAACGTCTCGTATTATTGAAGTCATAATTTCGTCGGTAAAACCATTCCAATTAATGATGGGAAAAATTATTGGAACCTCATTAGCAGGAATCTTGCAATTCATCATTTGGGCATTACTTGGTATGACAGCGATGTTCATCATGTCGTCTATTTTTGGTGTTCAAATGGGAGCAACATCATCAGCACAAACTCAAGAAGCAATGCAAATGGCTCAAAAAGGAATGGGCAGCGATATTCAAATGTATATTAAAGAGTTATGGAATTTACCAATAGCGACAATTCTAATATCTTTCATTATTTATTTCATCGGTGGCTACTTTCTCTATAGTTCATTTTACGCATCCATTGGTGCAGCTGTTGACAACGAAACCGATTCGCAACAATTTTTACTTCCTATAATAATGCCATTAATTCTTGGAGTTTATATTGGTTTTTTCACAGTAATAAATGATCCTCACGGAACTATTGCAACCGTATTTTCAATGATTCCACTCACATCACCAATCGTAATGATGATGCGAATTCCATTTGGTGTGCCTTGGTGGCAAATTGCAATTTCTATGACGTTACTTTTTGGTACATTTCTTGGTGTAGTTTGGTTCGCAAGTAAAATTTACCGTGTCGGAATTCTAATGTACGGTAAAAAACCGTCTTGGAAAGAACTTTATAAATGGCTTAAATATTAATTAATATGAAAACCTTTTTTCGATTATTTTCTGTAGCAATTGTATCTATATTGCTTCAATCATGCGTTGGATATAATCCTCACGAAATTTTCACACCTTTAAAAACTGAGTTCAAAGATAATTGTCCAACCCCTCCAGAAAATGTGCAATTGCTTTTTGAAGGCGAACCAGTTAATTTTGAATATGAAAGAATAGGTCTAATAGAAGTACAAGCAGAATACACAGGAAAAGAAGAAGACCAACTAAAAACATTAACTAATTTGGCAAAATCAAAATGTTGTGATGCGGTAATCGGAATTAAAAAAGGTTATGTAACAAGAGAAATGGGATTGGTTTTTACAACAGAACCTAATCAAAATTTTCAAGCGGTATCCTTTTCAGGTATTGCTGTTATAAAGAAAAAGTAAAATTATTTTAATCGAATGGCCTGGGCTTTATCAGCAATCCTTGTTCCTGCTTTCCGCAATATCTTTTCCTTTTTAAAGAAAAAAGAAAAAGGATATTTGCTGCAATCAGGGCTAATTGAATAACAATTTTGAATTTTTGCGAACTTTGCGAAAAACTTTGCGAACTTTGCGGTTAAATAAAAAACTATGTCAAAAATATTAATCATAGAAGACGAAGCATCCATCAGAAGAGTTTTAACCAAAATTCTTTCTGAAGAAAATGATACTTACCAAGTAGAAGATGCCGAAGATGGCGTTCAAGGGCTTGAAAAAATAAAAAATTCAGATTACGATTTGGTACTTTGCGATATCAAAATGCCAAAAATGGACGGTGAAGAATTATTAGAAGCCGTAAAAAAAATCAAACCCGAAATTCCAATCGTAATGATTTCTGGTCACGGCGATATGGAAACCGCTATCAATACTATGCGTCTAGGTGCTTTCGATTATATCTCAAAACCACCAGATTTAAATCGTCTTTTGAATACAGTTCGTAATGCTTTAGACAAAAAACAATTGGTTGTTGAAAACAAAATTCTAAAGAAAAAAGTCAGCAAAAACTACGAAATGATTGGAAATTCTGAACCAATCAATCACATCAAACAAATGATTGAAAAAGTAGCTCAAACTGACGCAAGAGTTTTAATTACTGGACCAAACGGAACTGGAAAAGAGTTAGTAGCTCATCAATTACATGAAAAAAGCGAAAGAGCTGCTTATCCATTAATCGAAGTAAATTGTGCTGCAATTCCATCAGAATTAATTGAAAGCGAATTGTTTGGTCACGTAAAAGGTGCGTTTACATCAGCTGTAAAAGACAGAGCAGGAAAATTTGAAGCAGCCGATGGTGGAACTATTTTTCTTGATGAAATTGGAGATATGAGTTTGGCAGCACAAGCTAAAGTTTTAAGAGCTTTACAAGAAAGTTTGATTCAAAGAGTTGGTGCTGACAAAGATATAAAAGTCAATGTTCGTGTAGTTGCTGCAACAAACAAAGATTTGAAAAAAGAAATCGAAGAAGGACGTTTCCGTGAAGATTTATACCACAGATTGGCAGTAATTTTAATTAAAGTTCCGGCATTGAATGACCGCCGAGATGACATACCTTTGCTAATCGAACATTTTGCCTCAAAAATAGCCGAAGAACAAGGAAATGCACAGAAAACATTCTCAACTGAAGCTATCAAATTATTACAAGAATACGATTGGACAGGAAACATTCGTGAATTAAGAAACGTAGTAGAACGCTTGATAATTTTAGGTGGAAACGAAATTTCTGAAACAGACGTGAAGTTATTCGCGAGTAAATAATAGCAATTAGCATTTAGCAGTTAGCCATTAGCAATATGCTTTTGCTAAAAGCTAATGTCTAAAAGCTGAAAGCAAAAAAAAATGCAATTAAAAAAAATAAACCCAAACTTACAACAAGCACTAATTGAAAACGAGTTAATCGAAGCCAATGAAATGCAACAAGAAACATTTTCAACCATTAAAAGTGGAAAAGACGCTGTAATTCAATCGCCAAGCGGAACAGGAAAAACTACAACTATTGTTTTAAACGTCATTCAGCGATTAGAAAAAACACACGACGAAAGTACTCGTGCTTTAATCATTGTTGAAAACAAAGAGCGAGTTTTAGAAATGGAAGAACTTTTCTTGAAATTCGGAAATTATACTGACTTAAGTATTTTTGGAGTTCATGATAAAGGCGATACCGATTATGACAAAAATGTAATTTCTATGGGTTTAGATATACTTATTGGAACACCAAATAAAATCAACGCCTTATTTTCGTCAGCAGGATTTAACATGAATACTATAAAAATGTTTATCGTTGATGATGCTGATTTATTATTCAAGCAACGAATGGATGCCATCATTTTGCGTCTTTCAGCAAGTGTAGAAAAAACACAACGCATTTTCTTTTGCTCAGAAATCACAGAAAGGGTTGAGGTATTAGCTGACAAAATCATGATTGAACCGCTTTTCTTCGAAATGGAAGATGAGGAGTAGTTTTAGTTTTCAGTCGCAGTTTTCAGTTTTCAGTTTGTCACACTGAGCTTGTCGAAGTGCTTTCGCTATTATAAAATATACAATTTACAACAATACAATTTACAACACAAAAATGGGTTTAATCAAAATATTTTCAGGAGAAGAAGTTCTAGCTATTTCATTGCAAGAAAAAATAGAAGCAGTTGGGATAAATACAGTTTTAAGACATAACAATCAAGCGAATGTTCTACCAAGTATTCAAACTTCAAAAGCAGCAGAATTATTTATCCAAGAAATCGATTACGGAAAGGCAAGTCCTGTAATTGAGGAGTTTAGATTGAGTTTGTAATAAATACTAATTCAACTTTTTTTGAGTTATCAAATAAATCATAATTCAATGAAATTATTTCGATTTATTATTTTAAGATTAACTCTTTTCTTTGGAATGATTTACTTGCTTTATGTGGGTTACGTTTATTTCAATCAAGCTGAAATGGTTTTCATAGCTAATAAACTTCCAAATAATTACAAATTTGAATTTAATCAAAACTTTGAAGAATTCAATATTCCTTCCTATGATGGAAAGAAACAAAATGGATTATTATTCAAAACTTCAAATCCAAAAGGATTAATTTTTTATCTTCACGGAAATGCAGGTTCGCTTGATTCTTGGGGAAATAATGCCAAAATATTTACTGATTTAGGATACGATATTTTCTTTTTGGATTATCGTGGATTTGGCAAAAGTGAGGGTAAAATTGAAAACCAAGAGCAAGTTTTTCGAGATTTAAATGTCGTTTATGATAAAATTGCTTCCAAATACAAAAACAATCAAAAAATAATTATTGGATATTCAATCGGCACAGGATTGGCAACTTATTTAGCCTCAATAAAAAATCCAGATAAATTAATTCTTCAAGCTCCATTTTATAATTTTCTTGAACTTTCGAGTGGAAGTGTGCCATATTTTCCTAATTTTTTAAAGAAATTTCAATTTGAAACCAATAAATATATTGTAAAAGTAAAAGCTCCGATTTATCTTTTTCATGGTAATCAAGACCAACTTATTTCCTATGATAATTCCTTTAGACTAAGGAAAATTATCAAAGCAACTGATAGTTTATTTACTTTAGAAAATCAAGGTCATTTAGGGATCAATGATAATTCAAATTTTCAAGAGAAGTTAAAAGAAATTTTAAAAAACTAATTATGAATAAAATTGTAATTCTATTTTTGGTTCTACTATGTTTTTCTTGTAAAAAGGAAAAGTTTACTACTGAAAGTTTGTTTCTTGAAAATTTAAAAGAAAGCTCAAATTTTTATGAAGACGAAATAAAGGTTATTTCAACTTCAATAAAGATTAGATATGAAGAATATTCTGTTAAATCAACAAAATTTGATACATTAAATAGCATCACAAAAAGACTTGATGTTTTTTTAAATGATATAAAAACAAAAGACAAACAAGAGAAAATAATATTTCAAGAAAAATTTATCAAAGACATAAACAAACTTAATTCAGAATATAAATTGAATAGTTTTATTGTAGAAAAACTTAAAGTTCTTGATAATGAAACGTTATATTATTATTTAAAATCTGAACTTTGTAAAAATCAATTTGAAAACTATAATATACATTACAAGAAATTGCCTGTTTATTGTGGTTATAAAAAATTATCTACTAAACAAGACGAATTAATTAAAATTATTGAAGCTTCAGATATTAAGTAATTTTATTTAAACAAATTCAATTTGTAAGTTAATGCTGAAATTAAAACGCCAAAAACTCCAATAAAGGCAAACGAATATTTCAAGCTTGTAAGTTCGGCAATGTAACCTATTATTGGTGGTCCAATTAAAAATCCGACAAAGCTGATGCTTGAGACTATTGTTAACGCAACACTTGTTGAAACTTTTTTGCTGTTTCCAGCTGCATTAAATACAATCGGAATTACATTAGAAACTCCAAATCCAACTAACATAAAAGCAATTGTGCAAGGAATCAAATAAGGAAATAAAACTGCACAATATAATCCGATTGATATCACAAATCCACTTGTAAGAATCACATTTTTTGAACCAAATTTCCGTACTAAAACATCACTTAAAAAGCGTCCAATTGCCATAGTTATCATAAAGGAAGTGTAACCTAAAATAGCTAATGCACCTGGAGCTTTAACAATTTCTTTAAAATAAACACCACTCCAATCAAACATTATTCCTTCACTCGCCATGCATAAAAAACAAATCAAACCATACCAAATCAAAGTTTTATCTTGAATTTTGAAGAATGAGGTTTTCTCTTTTTCTCCTGGTTTTTGAGGTTTGACTTTTACTAAATAATTATAATTAGTTGCAATTAATATTGTGATAATCAATAAAACTATTAGAAAATGTTGAAAAGGAGATAGTTTTAAAAACAACATCAACAATGCTAATAATGCGCCAGAAAATCCTGCTAAACTCCATGAACCATGAAATGATCCTGTTATTGGTTTGTCAAACAATTGTTGTGTAAAAACGCCTTGACTGTTGACAGCAATATTGCAAAAATTACCAAAAAATCCGAAGAGAAATAAACCTAAAGCTAATTGCCAACTTTCTGATGGCAAACCCAATAAAGTAAGAAAGAAAGCATACACAAAAAGCCCTAAAACGGCTATTTTTCTACTACCATACTTTGCAACTACTAAACCAGATAAAGGCATTGCTAACAATTGACCTGCTGGTAAAGCAAATAAAATGGTACCTAAATCGGATTCGCTTAAATTCAAGCTTAATTTCAAATCAGGAATTCTACTTGCCCAAGTTGCAAAGCAAAAACCCATTCCGAAGAAAAATAACGAAGTAGCAATTCTTATTCGTATAAGATAAGATTTTTTCGCTTTTTGGAAGGATTTTTTAATCTTGGCTTTAGGTAAAATTTTGCTTAAAAAACTATAGTCAATTAATGGCATAAGGGTTCATTAGATTTTCAAAATTACTCTAAATTTATTTTTTGCCTTTCAAATTGTGTAACTAAATCTTCCGAATTATTTAAACTTTAAAAAATTAGCATTTCAATTAATAAATCATTGAAAAACAAACCTTTTTTTTCTGATATTGAAATTGATAAATTCCTTAATTAATCTATCTTTGCACCTTCAAAAAAAAATCTGATAATCTAATTATCTAAAAATCTAACAATCTAAAATGATTACAGTTAACGATATTGCCGTTGAATTTGGTGGAACAACTCTTTTTAGCGAAGTAACATTTGCTATCAATGAAACTGATAAAATTGCCTTAATGGGTAAAAATGGTGCAGGAAAATCTACTTTGTTAAAAATTGTTGCCGGTGCAAATAAACCAACACGCGGAAATATTTCAGCTCCAAGTGATGCGGTTGTTGCCTATTTGCCTCAGCATTTATTAACAGAAGATAATTGTACGGTAATGGAAGAAACATCAAAAGCGTTTGCTGCGGTGTTAAATATGAAAAAAGAGATCGACGAAATCAACGAACAATTGACCATTCGTACCGATTATGAAAGTGATGACTACATGAAATTGATTGAAAGAGTTTCGGAGTTATCTGAAAAATACTATTCAATTGAAGAAGTAAATTATGAAGCCGAAGTTGAAAAAATATTGAAAGGATTAGGATTTGAAAGAGAAGATTTCAATCGTCCAACAAAAGAATTTTCAGGTGGTTGGAGAATGCGAATTGAATTAGCAAAAATCTTATTGACAAAACCAGATTTGATTCTTCTAGATGAGCCAACCAATCACTTAGATATGGATAGTATCGAATGGTTGGAAGATTTTCTTATCAATCAAGCCAAAGCCGTAATGGTAATTTCGCACGATAGAGCTTTTGTAGATAACATTACAAACCGAACTATCGAAGTTACAATGGGAAGAATTTATGACTACAAAGCCAAGTATTCTCATTATTTAGAATTAAGAAAAGACAGACGTGTTCATCAGCAAAAAGCATATGACGAGCAACAGAAATACATCGCAGATAATCAAGCATTTATTGATAGATTTCGTGGTACTTTTTCAAAAACAGATGCTGTTCAATCGCGTGTTAGAATGTTAGAAAAAATTGTTCCTATTGAGGTTGATGAAATTGATAATTCGGCTTTAAAATTGAAATTTCCACCATCAATTCGTTCAGGTCAATATCCAGTAATTGTCAAAGATTTAGAGAAATCGTATGGTGATAAATTGATTTTTAAAGATGCCAATATCGTAATTGAACGAGGAGATAAAGTAGCATTTGTTGGAAAAAATGGTGAAGGAAAATCAACAATGATTAAAGCCATCATGAAAGAAATCGAAATCAATAGTGGTTCGGTTGAGGTTGGACATAATGCTCAAATTGGTTACTTTGCTCAAAATCAAGCTGCATTGTTAGACGAAAACGCTACTATTTTTGAAACAATTGACAATATTGCAGTTGGCGATGTTCGTACGCAAATTAAAAATATTCTTGGAGCTTTTATGTTTCATGGCGATGATACAACCAAAAAAGTAAAAGTGCTTTCTGGTGGTGAAAAAACCCGTTTGGCAATGATTAAATTATTGTTAGAACCTGTAAATCTTCTAATTTTGGATGAGCCATCAAATCACTTAGATATGAAAACCAAAGACATTATCAAAGATGCTTTGCGTGATTTTGATGGAACTTTAATCCTAGTTTCACACGATAGAGATTTCCTTGACGGATTGGCTACAAAAGTATTTGAATTTGGAAACAAACGAGTAAAAGAACATTTTGAAGACATAAAAGGTTTCCTTGCTCATAAAAAAATGGATTCTTTGAAAGAAATTGAGAAGTAAAACTTTTTTATAAAAATCAAACCCGATAAATTCTATGAACTTATCGGGTTTTTTTAATTAACCAATTTAATCTAACTATTTATTTTATTGCTTCAACTAGTCTAATAAATTCTGCTCTGTAACCTTCTGAATCATTTACCAATCCTTCTTTAGCTAAAGCAGCAATGTCTATTGATGATTTATTAAGAACAAGTTTTGAGTCTCTTAGTTTTAATCCAAACCATGCTACAGCTACACTAAATTTAAAATCTGGCGATGCAGTGTAAAAGGCATCATGCTTGTTAGAAATAAGTGCAGTCATTTCTGTACTTTTATCACCATCAGGTTTTTTGTAACGGAATTTTATTGTAGCTAATTCGTTGTTGAAATTGGTGGTGGATACATCTGTTTTAGTATATTTTAAATCAGATGGCTCTTGATACAATTCATTTTTCACTCCAGTTGGAATAATTTCATATAAAGCCGTAACGGTATGACCACTTCCTAATTCACCAGCATCGATGGCATCATTTTTAAAGTCTTCAGGACGCAATTTTCTATTTTCATAACCAATTAATCGATAGGCTTGTACTAAACTAGGATTGAATTCAATTTGAATTTTTACATCTTTTGCAATAGCAAACATGGAGCATTTAAACTCTTTACCAAGAAAACGATTAGCTTCTTGAATGTTATCGATATAGGCATAATTTCCGTTTCCTTTGTCGGCAAGAACTTCCATTTTGCTGTCTTTATAATTTCCCATTCCATATCCTAAACATGTTAAGAAAACACCTGATTTTCTTTTTTCTTCAATTAAAGTTTGCATATCAGTATTCGATGAAGCTCCAACATTAAAATCGCCATCTGTTGCCAGAATTACTCTGTTATTACCATTTTTAATGAAGTTTTCTTGCGCTACTTTGTAAGCCAATTCAATGCCGGCGCCACCAGCAGTGCTTCCACCAGCATTTAGTTTATCTAAAGAGTTTATTATGGTTTCTTTCTCACTTCCAGACATAGAAGGCAGAACTAAACCTGCTGCTCCAGCATAGACTACAATTGATATTCTATCTTCTTTGCGAAGTTGATTCACCAATATTTTTAAAGATTGTTTTAGTAGTGGCAATTTGTTAGTATCACTCATTGAACCCGATACATCAATAAGAAAAACTAAATTTGAATTAGGTAAATCTTTTGTTTGAATATCTTTTCCTTGCAAGCCAATGCGAACAATTTTATTGTTGCTGTTCCAAGGGCAATCATTATAATCGGTATTTATTGAAAATGGATGTTCATTTTGAGGTTGTGGATAGTTGTATTTGAAAAAATTAATCATTTCCTCAACTCTTACCGCATCTTTTGGAACTGTTTGTCCAATATTTATGAATCGTCTAACATTAGTATAAGAAGCATTATCAACATCAATTGAAAACGTAGAAATAGGTGCACTTTTTGGACTTTCAAATTGATTTTCTATGAAGTTTTCATATTCCTCTTGATCAACTTCAATTTTGGTCGATTTTGGTTTTACAGGCGTTTTTTCTTCCTCATCTGTTTCATCATATTCAATGGTAGTTTTATTATTATACCCTTTTTTTGTAGTAACAACTATTACTCCATTTACACCTTGTTCGCCATATAATGCAGCTCCTTGTGCTCCTTTAATAACATTTACATTATCTACTAAACTTGGAGGTAGTTGATTTAAAACTTCAGCTGATGAAATCACATTATCAATCACAATTAGAGCTTGATTATTTCCAGATATTGAGCGATTTCCTCTCAATACTACTCTTGTATCGCCATTTACACCATTACTAATAGCATTAACTTGTAAACCGGAAACTTTTCCATTCAATGATTGTAAAACACTTGGACTTGAGGCTTGATTTATTTCTCTGGCACTAATCGTTTTTTGAGACGAAACTGTTGCATCTTTAGTTCTTTTTATTCCTAATGCACCAACAACAACTACATTATTTAATACTGTTGATTTTTCACTTTTGTCATACATAACCTCTGAAATTTCAGATTGTTGAGGTGCAGATTTTATTTTATTATCATCAGAATAAATTGCATTTCTTCCTGATCCTACAACGACAACGTCCTGTAATTGATTGGATAATTCATTTAAAACAACATTGATTGTATTTGAAGTACCAACTGTAACGCCTTTTGTTTGATATCCAATATAACTAAAGACCAAAATGTCACCACTTTTAGCTTTTATGGCATACTTACCATAAGTATCTGTAGCAACACCATTGGTAGTTCCTTTAATAATAATTGATGCTCCTGGTAGTGGACCATTCTTGTCGGTTACAGTACCAGTGATGTTTTTTTCTTGCCCAAATGTTAGGAAACATATAAGCATAGCAAGGACCGATGAAATAAGTTTTGAACTTTTCATAATATTAAATTTTAAGGTTAGACTATGTGTGAAGTGTTATTCTAGCTACATTTTTTCAATAGCTTCTTTTGAAATTTTGATTATTTCTGTTTGATTTTTTTGTTTTCTAATGGAACTCTCAACAGGATAAGTTTCTTGCAATAAAATGGTATTACTTATTAAAACTATATTTAATGTATTAGTTCGTTTCTTTATTTTTACTTTTAAAGTGTCATATCCAATAAAGCTAAATAGTAATGTTTCTCCAACCTTTACTTTGATAGAAAATTTTCCATCGAAATCGGTATGAGTAACCGTTTTAGTTCCTTTTATTTGAACAACCACAAATGGAAGCACTTCGTTTTTATCAGAAACGGTTCCTGTAATTGTTTTTTCTTGGCTAAAACTAAGGAAACAACAAAGCATAGTTATGGCTAATGAAATAAGTTTAAGACTTTTCATGGTTTTAGTTTTTTTAATATATAAAATGGTTTATTCCTTTTTGGGCAAAGGTTTTCCGTCTTTTGTTGTGACAATTACGATGCCTTTTTTTCCTTTTTCTCCATAAATTGAAACGGCTTTTTCTGGAGGTAAAATAGAAATACTTTCAATCTTTTGTTTATTTAAAGGCGCATATGGACTTGTCGGATTCGGACCAAATAATTCTTGTTCGGTGTAATATATTTTATTGATGATATAGAGAGGATCCGGTAATTCTAAAATATATTCAATATCTTCATCATTAATATTAGATAATTTTTCTCTCGAAACTTCACCATCTATTACCACAATTGGCTCTTGTTTTTTAATATCCTTATTCTTTTTTAAATTATCCTCATTTTTTTCAATCTTAACTTCTTCATAAGTTACACCTCGTGATTCAAAATTGTTATTACCATACCAAGTAGTGCTAGAATTTTTTGGAGCTTGATTATAACTTCCTATTGTTGGGGCTACCAAAGCATCTTCATTAAATCTTTTAGCATTATCTTTTTCTTCAATTTTATCTTTAATAACAACCGTATTTGGTTTTGAAATCTGTTCTTTTAAAATTTCATCCGCATTTTCTTTAATATTCGGATTTTCAATTTCTGTAGAAACTATGGCATTTTGATTTTCTAATGAATCTTGAATTATTGGTTTTTCAGTTTCTTTTGTTACGATTTCATTGTTGGGTGAAACAATTTCTTTTTCGGTTTTTAAAAACTGATAACCAATGGTAACTACTAATACAATTGAGGCTGCAACTAAAAGTTTCTTCCAATTGTTGTTATGTTTCTTTTCAACTTTGGTATCTAGTTTTGCATCAATTCTCGACCAAACTTTTTCCATCGAGGGAAAATCTTTGGTTTCAGCATTTTCAGCAGCCGATTTTATTTTGTTGAATAAATTATCTTGATTGTCCATGACTTATTTTACTTGTTGATAATAATGATTGTTGACTAATTCTTTCAATTTGGTTTTAGCCACATTCAATTGTGATTTTGATGTTCCTTCCGATATTTTTAGCATGCTCGCTATTTCTTTATGACCGTAACCTTCAATCACAAAGAGGTTAAAAATAGTTTTGCATCCTTCTGGAATAAAATTGAGTAAATTCAACAAATCTTCTTCTTCCAAATGAGTTTCTGGCAACGTTTCCGGTTGCAGTTGGATACTTGCGTCTTCAATGTAAATATTAAAGTTTACATTTCTTTTCAATTGATGCAAGCATTGATTTACTGTTATTTTTCTTGCCCAAGCTTCAAAAGCGCCCAATTCTTTCAATTGATCCATTTTGGTAAAAATAGTGTAGAAAGCATCGGCCAATACTTCTTCAATTTCTTCTTCCTTTTTTAAATACCTTTTGCAAGTGCGATACAGCTTAGGTGACATCAGTTCGTAAACTTGTCGCTGTGCATCGCGTTGCATTTTTCGGCAGTTAATAAGTATCGTTTCGTTTATCACAATTAAGGTATTTATTATAAAGAGGACATTTTTTATAAAAAGGTTGGGAAGAGATGAAAAAGTTTTTTTTTAGTTTATTCTATTTGCTTTTCACTTTTCACTATTTACTAATCACTAACTTATAAATATTAGATTCTAAAACTTCGGTATCATTATCTTCACAAAGTAAAAATTCAATTTCTTTTTCCGATTTTTTGAAAAGCGTTATTCCTTCAAATTTTTGTGTATCGGTAATTTTCTTTGTAAAATCAATTTTCATTTTCTTTACATCAATTCTTCCAACAATACTGCCAAGCACTTCACCGTCGTTATAAGTTGAGTCAGTATTCTCTGCAGTTGCCAGAAAATAGATTTTGTCGTCAACCAAAATGGCATCGGTAAAACTGGTTCTAATGCCTTTTATTTTTGGTAGTTTGTATTCATTTGCTACAATTCGGAATTCGTTTGCTAAGTTTTTTCCATCGATAGAGAAGACTATATTTTTATTGGTTTTTCCATTACCTCTGTTGAATAAAAACCAAGTCTCACCATTAAAAATAGCACCTTCTAGATTAAAATCTTCTTCAGCTATTTTTCCAAAAGATTGCATAGCCAAATATAAATCGGATAAATCTTGCGATTTAATAACATTTTTAGATTTTGCATCAACCTGAACCATAATGGTACGATTTACTGTTGAACCTGATCCAAAAAGGTATAAACTATCTTGATATTTTGTAATGGCTTCAAAATCGGGTTTAATGCTTTTAGGAATATTTTCTTCTGAATTTTCAGCTAATGCATGACGTTCAAGTTTATTGCTATCGATATGATATTCATATAAGTAGGAGCTATTGTCACCAATTGCAAAAATAGTATTATCTTGATAAATCAAACCAGAAGCAGAGCCAAGACCAATGATTTTAAATAGTAACGTAAGCTGAAATTTTTCCATTTTGTTTAGTGTATGAGAAGTCAAAAATACTATTTTTACAATAATTAAATGAATTAAAAATGAAATCAATTAACGTAGAAGATTTTAAAGTTGTTAGAAACATAAATTTGTCGAAGATCCCAACAAAATTAGATATTGGCACAGATAAAGAGCAAGAGGAAGAAGCTTTGGATAAAGTTCAAATGAAGCTGAGTAAAAAGCAAGATGCTATGTATGCACACAATCGTCATGCGTTTTTAATTTGCTTACAAGGAATGGACACAAGCGGAAAAGACAGCTTAATTCGTGAGGTTTTTAAAGAATTTAATCCGCGTGGAGTAGTGGTTCATAGTTTTAAAACCCCAAATTCTACTGAGTTGGAACACGATTATTTGTGGCGTCATTATTTGGCTTTACCAGAGAAAGGAAAATTTGCTGTTTTCAACAGAACACATTATGAAAATGTATTGGTAACAAGAGTACATCCAGAATATATTTTATTTGAAAACCTTCCTGGAATTGAAAAAGTAGAAGATATCAAGCCACAATTTTGGGAAAATCGCTTTGAGCAAATCAATAATTTTGAAAAACATATCTCGCAGAATGGTACTAAAATTTTGAAGTTTTATTTTCATATGAGTAAAGAAGAGCAACGTTTAAGATTGTTAAAACGATTAGAAACTCCAGAAGACAATTGGAAATTTTCGACTGGTGATTTAAAAGAACGCGAACGTTGGGATGATTACATGAATTATTACGAAGAGGCAATAAATAAAACAGCAACTGAAAATGCGCCTTGGTATGTTGTTCCTGCTGATGATAAAGGAGTTGCTCGATACATAGTAGCCAAAACCATTTGGGAAGAAATAGAAAAATTAACCGATATTACCGAACCAGAATTAGATCCAAAAGTTGCAGCAAATATTGAGGTTTACAGACAACAATTGAAATAAAAAAAAGCACAATAAGATTTTTTATTGTGCTTTTTTTCTATGCAATATGACCTTTATAGTTTGAAACCGTAGGCAAGACGCAATGCAATTTGATTAGTTTTAAATTCATTGTAATCTTCATATCTCAAACTAACATCAAAACTTTTATTTGCATAACCAATTCCTGGCGCCCATAAAAAAGTCGTGTCATCCTATCCATTTGTTACTGCAAATCCTGCACCAACTTCACCCAAAACATAAAATCTATTTTCCCAAACAAAGGCTTTAAAACCAAATTTTACAGGAATAAAACCTAAATCTTTAACATTGTCATCAATGAATAAATTAGTGAAACCAGTAGTTAAAGTTAATGATGTTCTTTGTGATAAATCATATTGAAGTCTAGCATCCGCACCTAATGAAAAGTTGTAAGCATTGTCTGTTGGTAAACCGCCATTTATTCCAAATCCAAATTTGAAGCCTTTGTCATAGTTTTTTTCTTTAGTTTCTTGTGCAATAGTTAAGCTTGAGAACATTAAGAAAATTGCGATTGAAATACTTAGTTTAATTTTTTTTGTAAATAACATAATAATGAATTTTTGTGTTTTAATTTTTTGCAAACTTACAGCTGCCATTCACAACAGATGTTATATATTTTTTCCTTTCTTTTATATATTTTTTTAAATAAATGAATCAGATTTTTTAAATAAATCAAAGGCATTCTATTAGTTCTATTTATATTTGCCAACTCAAAAACTGTACTGTGAATATATCCCAATATACCAAAGAGTTTCGTTATAATCTAAAATTAGCTTATCCAGTAATTTTGGGTATGCTTGGTCATACTTTAATTGGAATTGTAGATAACATTATGGTTGGAAAATTAGGTTCAACCGAATTGGCAGCTGTTTCGCTAGGTAATAGTTTGATTTTTGTTGCTATGTCAATCGGAATTGGGTTTTCTACTGCTTTGACACCAATTATTGGTGAAGCTGATGCAGAAAAAGATAACAATAAAATCCGTTCAGCTTTTCACCACGGAATGCTTTTGTGTACGATTTTAGGTTTCGCATTATTCGGAATGGTTGTTTTGGCGAAACCAATTATGGAAATGCTACACCAACCAAAAGAAGTGATTGAGTTGGCAAAACCTTACTTAGATTGGGTTGCTTTTTCATTAGTTCCACTAATAATTTATCAAGGATACAAGCAGTTTGCCGATGGTTTATCGATGACAAAATATTCGATGTATGCTATTGTTGGAGCCAATATCATTCACGTTATCATAAACTATTTATTAATCTACGGAATTTGGATTTTCCCAAAAATGGGAATTATTGGCGCCGCTCTTGGAACTGTAATTTCCAGAATTGCAATGGTAGTTTTTATGCACTTTATTTTGGCAAAACAAGAACGTTTGAAGCAGTATTTTAAAGGATTTAGTTTTGATGAAATTAAAAAAGCAACTATTGTCAAAATTGTAAATCTAGGAATGCCTTCAGCCATGCAAATGTTGTTTGAAGTTGTGCTATTTACAGCAGCAATTTGGCTTTGCGGAAACATCGGAAAAACGAGTCAAGCTGCCAATCAAATTGCTTTGAGTTTGGCTTCAATGACGTTTATGTTTGCTATGGGATTGAGCGTAGTTTCAATGATTAGAATTAGTAATCAAAAAGGATTACAAGATTATAAAAATTTAGTTGTGGTGGCTCGTTCTATTTTTTTATTAGCGATAATAATTGAAGTTGTTTTTGCTGTTCTATTTGTTGTTTTTCATCAAATATTACCACCATTATTTATGGATATGAAAGACCAAGTTCAACTTGTTGATAATACTGAAGTTGTAACTATTGCCGCTAAATTACTATTAGTTGCTGCCATTTTTCAAATTTCAGATGGAATTCAAGTTGTTGTTCTTGGAGCTTTACGTGGCTTGCAAGATGTGAAAATTCCTATGTATATTACTTTTGTAGCGTATTGGATTATTGGTTTTCCAATATCTTATTATTTAGGAGAATATACTGATTTTAAAGCCGTAGGTGTTTGGTTAGGCCTTTTGGCAGGATTAACAGCAGCAGCATTATTTTTGTACATTCGTTTTCATTATCTAACAAAATCATTAATTTTGAAAGATAGTTTAAAAATTTCCCCAAATGATACAACTAAATAGAGGAGAAGAATTCAGGCAAATAATTATTGAAGATCCATTGCAAAAAAATTATGCTGTTTCCAATTATGGTAGAATTATTAGTTATACAAATGATTTTTTAAGTGGAAGAGAGATAAAGTGCGCAAAAGCCGAAGGTTTTAGAGTTTTTAGATATCAAACTAGAGAAAATGGCAAACGAAAAGACAAAGGTTTTCTAGTTTATAAATTAGTAGCTCAATATTTTATTCCAAATGATAATCCAGAACGAACAATGGTTATTCATTTAGACTTTAGTAAAGACAATGATAGAGTTGAAAATTTGATATGGGCTACTAGAAGAGAACAAATTGATTTTCAATCGAAAAACCCAAACGTAATAGCAAATAAAGCTCGAATTATTGAATTTAATAAAAAAGCTGATGGTGCTAAGTTAACTTCTACACAAGTAATAAGAATAAAAAAAATGTTGCAACGACCAGACAATAAAACTCGTTTGGTCATGATTGCAAAACAATTCAATATTTCAACCCAACAATTATATCGCATAAGAACTGGCGAAAATTGGGGACACATTAAAGTTTAAAAATAAATACTATGCAATTACCAAAGTTTGTACTAGCCGACAACTCCGATTTTCCAGATGATATATTCGTTATACATTTAGATTTTCCACGTTTTATTATCAATTTAAAAGATGATGAAGTGGAGTTTTTAGAGGATTTAGAAGGAGAGGATGAAACCGAATTAGAATCTGAAATGGAACATTTAATTACGTTAGCTGGAGAATTCTACGATAAAGAGATGGAAGCTTACGAAGAGTAATTATCTAAAATACTTTTCCAACAAATTCATAGCAGCTGCAAAGGGTGAAATTTCATCATTTTGCACTGCTTTTTTGTTTTCTTCCAATTGTTTGATAATCTCAGGATGATTGTAGAAATTTGACTTTAATTGCTCATTAATAGTTTCCATCATCCAAAATTGATTCTGATTTTGACGTTTTTCTTCAAAATAATGATTGGATTTTACCAGTTCAAAATAGTCTGAAATCGTTTTCCAAACAGCATCAATTCCTTCTTTGGTATAAGAACTACAAGTTGCAGCAGTTGGAATCCAGCCACTTTGCTTGGCAGGAAATAAATGTAATGCTCTATTGAATTCTGTTTTGGCTAATTTTGCTTTTGCAATGTTATCACCATCGGCTTTATTGATTACAATGGCATCAGCCATTTCCATAATACCACGCTTTATGCCTTGCAATTCATCGCCTGCACCAGAAATTTTTAATAATAAAAAGAAATCTACCATGCTATGAACAGCAGTTTCGCTTTGACCAACGCCAACAGTTTCAATGATTATGGTATCAAATCCGCAAGCTTCACATAAAATTATGGTTTCACGTGTTTTTCTAGCAACTCCGCCAAGAGTTTCTCCGGAAGCACTCGGACGAATAAAAGCGTTTTCATCTTTTACTAATTCTTCCATTCGGGTTTTGTCACCAAGAATACTTCCGTGCGAAATAGTACTACTTGGATCGACAGCCAAAACGGCAACTTTTCGTTCTAAAGAAGTGATATGTTTTCCAAAAGCTTCAATAAAAGTACTTTTTCCAACGCCAGGAACACCAGTAATTCCAATACGAATTGATTTATTTGCATGGGGTAAACACGCTTGAATTATGGTATTAGCTTTTTCTAAATGTTCAGGATTGGTACTTTCTACTAGCGTAATGGCTCGACTTAAAGCTACTTTATCTTTTGCCAAAATACCATCAATCAACTCTTGCGCAGAAGGTTGTTTTCTTCGCATTTGTTTAATTACTTCTACAGAAGAATTGCTCAAACTTTGAGGTTGATTAACGCCATCTTTTTCCGATAAAGCCGATTTTTTTGATGATTGTTCCAATAGTAATGGTATTTCTATTACAAATTTAGGCAAAATATTTTCGTTATGAACTTTGCAATAAAATTTTGCTTCTTTGCCGTTAAAAAAAGTATTTTTGCAGTATTAAAACTTACAACTTTGCAAACACAATCTGCAGCATTAAATAAAGAGGATTTACTTAATAAAACAGTTTACTCCATTCTGTTTTCTATCAGTTTTGCTCATTTGCTTAACGATTTAATACAAGCTATTATTCCTTCAATTTATCCAATAATAAAGGAAAGTTATCATCTAACATTTTCTCAAATCGGATTAATCACTTTCGCTTTTCAATTTTCTGCTTCAATTTTTCAACCTTTAGTTGGCTATTACACCGATAAAAATCCAAAACCATTTTCTCAAATTTATGGAATGCTTTTTTCAATGGCTGGAATTATTTCAATTTCTTTTGCCAGTAATTTTTATTGGATAATTGCTTCGGTGGTTTTAATTGGCACTGGTTCATCTATTTTTCATCCTGAATCTGCTCGAATTTCTAACTTAGCTTCTGGCGGAAAACGTGGTTTGGCACAATCTATTTTTCAAGTTGGAGGTAACTTCGGAACTGCTCTCGGACCACTTTTAGTTGCTTTAATTGTAGTTCCTAATTCTCAAAAATACATCCTTTGGTTCGTTATTGTTGCTGCTTTAGGTTTGATTATCCTAAGTAAAATTGCGTTTTGGTACAAAGAACATCTCGTGTTCAGAAAAAATAAAGTCCAGCCATTTATTGATTTACATAATTTGCCTAAAAGGAAAGTTCAAATTTCTATCGCAATTTTATTAATAGTAATTTTTTCTAAGTTTTTCTACTCAGCGAGTCTTTCAAGTTATTATCAGTTTTATATCATCGATAAATTTGGATTAACCATAAAACAAGCACAGTTTCACATGTTTATTTACTTGTTTTCGTATGCGGTTGGAACCATTCTTGGCGGACCTTTAGGCGATAAAATTGGAAGAAAATATGTTATTTGGTTATCAGTTTTTGGAGCTTTTCCTTTTGCTTTAGCATTACCTTATGTAAATTTATTTTGGACTGATGTTTTAATGGTTGTAATCGGAATCATAATCTCTTCTGCCTTTCCTGCAATTTTGGTCTATGCACAAGAGTTAGTTCCTAAAAAACTCGGAATGGTCTCAGGATTATTCTATGGTTTTGCTTTCGGAATGGGAGCATTAGGCTCAGCTTTACTTGGAAAACTTGCCGACGCAACTTCCATACAATACGTTTATCACGTTTGTTCTTACCTACCATTAATAGGGATCATTTGTTATTTTTTACCAAATTTGAAAAAAAGGTAGATTAGGGCTAGTTTGAGGTCGTATTTTGTAAATGAAAAATTCCAAAAGCAGTTAAGTTGTAAAAATCTATTTTCTATTTTCTTTATTCTATTTTCTTTTTCTATTTTTACTTCACAATTTATACAAAATGCAATTAAATACCGAAATACTAAATAAGTTAACTTCTATTGTGGGAGTGTCTTATGTTTTTACCGATATTGAAACTCGAAATCATTACGGTCATGATGAAACCGAAGATTATGTTTTTCCTCCAAATGTTGTTTTAAAACCAGCAAATAACAAGGAAATTTCAGAAATCTTAAAAGTTGCCAACGAATATAAAATTCCAACAACACCAATCGGAGCGCGAACAGGCTTGAGTGGTGGTGCTTTATCAATTTACCAAGGCATCGGATTGTCTATGGAACGATTGAATAAAATAATTGAAATTGATGAACAAAATCTTCAAGTTACTACCGAACCTGCTGTAATTACTCAAGTTTTACGTGAAGCAGTTGCAGAAAAAGGTTTGTTTTATCCAGTCGATCCAAGTAGTCAAGGAAGTTGCTGGATTGGTGGAAATGTAGCCGAAAATTCTGGTGGTGCACGTGCCGTGAAATATGGTGTTACAAAAGATTATGTGCTAAATATGGAAGTGGTTTTGCCTAATGGAGAAATCATTTGGACAGGAGCTAATACACTAAAAAATTCTACAGGATATAATCTTACTCAATTGATGGTTGGTAGTGAAGGAACTTTGGGTGTCATAACTAAAATTGTTCTAAAACTTCTTCCTCAGAACACGCATAATGTATTGATGTTAGTTCCATTTTTCAAAGCAAGTCAAGCTTGTGAAGCCGTTTCGGCTATTTTTAGAGCCGGAATTATTCCAAGTGCTTTAGAGTTTATGGAACGTGATGCTATTGATTGGACCTTGAAATACAATGACAATATCAATATTAATGTCAATGACAATGTTCAAGCACATTTATTGATTGAAGTTGATGGAAATTATCCTGAAATTCTTTTTTCTGAAGCTGAAAAGATTATGAATGTAGTGGAGCAATTTGAAATCGATGAGGTTTTGTTTGCTGATAGTGAAGACCAAAAAAATGCACTTTGGAAAATGCGCCGTTCTGTTGGAGAAGCTGTAAAATCCAATTCAATCTATAAAGAAGAAGATACAGTAGTTCCAAGATATGTGTTACCTGAATTATTAAACGGAATTAAGAAAATCGGATATAAATATGGATTCAAATCGGTTTGTTATGGTCATGCTGGAGATGGAAATCTTCACGTAAATATCATCAAAGGAGAAATGAATGATGAAAATTGGGAGAAAGAAGTGCCTAAAGGAATTCGTGAAATCTTTGAATTAACAGTTGCTCTAAAAGGAACTCTTTCTGGCGAACACGGAATCGGTTTTGTGCAAAAAAACTTTATGGATATTGCTTTTTCAAAAGTTCATTTAGAACTAATGGAACGCATCAAATATGTCTTTGACCCAAATAATATTCTAAATCCAGGAAAGATATTTCCTGATGAAAATAATTAATTGTTAGAAGTGTTTTTAAAACAAAATCGAATAGATGAATTTAAATAGAAAATATGAATGGTTATTTGTTATAGCATTTGTGTTTTTCATGTTTTATAAGCCTATTTTTTGTTTCTTGCTATTAGGCACATTGATTATTTTATATGTAATTCAATATTCTCTTTTTCTAAATAATGTAAACAAAAATGGGAAAGAAATTAATGGCAAAATTTTATCATACGAAATAGAAGATGATGGTTATAAATCTCCTCTTGTTGAATTTGAAATAAATGGAAAGAAAATAATAAAAAAACCATACTATTACTCATCAACTGATTTGAGTAAGTTCAAAACATATCGAAATAATATTGATATGTCAATACCAATTATATATATTCCAAACGATCCTGAAAAATTCATTATTAAAAGTGAAAAGAATTTTAATTATTTCACCTTAATATTATTTACGATTGTTGGTTTAATTTTTTTATTAATAGGCTTTGCACAACTTTTCAATTTCATAAAAATTGATGGTTTGAATTAAAAAAAAAACCACTATTACTAAAATTAGTTCGCATCAATGATTGGCTTAAGACTTATTAGAAAATTAATTAGTCATTTTTTTAAGCGTTTTTTCTTTCAAAGTTTTCGGTTTATTTTTTACCAACAATATTAAAATGAGCCAATAAATTCAAGCTAATTAACGAAAAAAGGCACAAATTTTGAATTTTGTGCCTTTTGTTTTTTTATTAATTAATCTCTTTTAGGAGTATTTTTTTTGTTTCTTTTTTCCTCTTTTTTCTCTTTCGCGGTTTTAAGAGGTTCTTTTTTTACGGTTTTTTTTGCGTCTTGACTTTTTGCCATGATTTATGGTTTTTAATATTGCTAATAGGTAAATGTAATAAATATTTGTAATAATTTCAATTTTATCTGCTCAGATTTTTGTCTTTTTCAGTTTTTCTTAAAATAATTTTATTGTTTTTTATTTTCTGATACGTTTTCAAATAGTAATATTCCTCACTATTTTTTTCTTTAAACAATTCTTCAACGAATTTTTCTTCAAATAGAATTTTGCCTTTTAAATCATAACGGATGATATGTTCTAAATGATAAGACCTTCCCATATTGTAGTATAAAGTTATGGTTATTAACTTGTTATCGACAGTTATTTCTGAACCAGATAGTTTTTTACTATAATCAAATTTTCTAGTTTTGGGATTAAATATATAGTTGTCATAAAACGCATGACTAGCTCCAGAACTTGTAGAGTTATAAATTGAAAAATCTAAAAAACCATCAAAATTAAAATCTTTAAAATCATCAGATAACGAATAGAATAAACTTTTTTTATCACCAATAATCATATCTGGTTTTGAAATCAAAATAATTTTTCGAGTCTTACTATTTACTAATTTCCTTATAATATCTCTTGCTTTTAAAGGTTTTTTATTGTCATCAAAAATAATTTCGAGAGTGGTTTTCCAATAACATTCAAGATTATTGATTTTAAATGGTTTACTATAATAAATATGATTTTCAGCTGGTACGCCATATTTTTTGAATTGGTATTTTTTATATTTAAAAGTGTCTTTGCTAATCGTATCTAATTCAAATCTTTCATTGTATTTGAATTTTGTCACAATAGAGTCAAAAGCATAACCCATTGTATCATTCGTATCCACAATGGTTTCTTGATTAACAAGTGATTGAATAAAAATAGAATCATTTACAAACTCTGAAGTCATTTTATAACTATCAGAATCACCTCCAACTATTCCTAAAGTAATTTCTTTTATAGTGTCATTATGATTGAACTGAAGCACTTTCATAGTTTCATCACCATATTTTTGACGATAATAAATCGAGCCATAATAATATGGGTTTTCTCTAGATAAAAAGGCATCAGGTGATCTATAATATTTTTCATTGACTTCAACTTTTGTAGAATCTATTCCAAGTTGATAAAGTTCATTTCCGGCCAATTTTCTTGAATTTTTAATGTCTTCAAGATAGTTATCCATGGATTCTTTTTTCTTGTCAATAAAGTTATAAATGAAATTTTTGTGTTCTGTAGTTTCTTCAATTACTATAGAATCGTTGTTAAATGTTACGTTATAAAAATGAAAATTACTTGATAATCTATTATAATCATCGGTATATAAAAGGTATTTAGAAGGTGATACTTTATCAATTCTAAAGGTTTCGCCACTAATATATTCCTTATACAAGTTATCTCTATAAGCTATATGACTTTCAGCAAATGGATTATAGATTGCTCCAACATACTCTCCATAAAGATTTATAACTTTAAAAATGGAATCTTTTTCGTAGAATATTTCGGCACTATAATAATTTAACTGTGTTGAGTCTTTATTATAAATATCTTTGTAATGGCCTAAAAAGCGTTTTAATAAAATAGAATCTGGTTCAGATCTTCTATATTCAAATGGTGGAGTTTTTGTTTCAACTTCTTCGACAATGCTGTTTTTTTTAATTTGCTTGTTGACAACAGATTTGCAGCCGTTTATCAGTAGAAGAATGTAAAGAGAAAGTATAAAATAATTACTATTCTTCATGAGTTTTTGAAGTTATTAAACGCTATCAAATGTATAAAAAAATGTAATTGAATAGTTTTAGTTAATCTATTTATAATTTCAGATTTATATCATAACGCAAATCAACATTTTTAATTATTTTAGCCATTCAAATTTAGATTATGATTTCAGAAACACAATTTCAAAACGAACTCCAATTAATTATACAAAATGCCATTCGAGAAGATGTTGGTGATGGTGATCATTCTTCACTAGCATGTATTCCGGCTGATGCACAAGGAAAAGCTAAACTATTAGTAAAAGACAATGGAATTATTGCCGGAGTAGAGTTTGCCAAAATGGTTTTCAATTATGTTGATGCTAATCTGAAAGTAGAAACATTCATCAATGATGGTTTAAGTGTACAATATGGCGACGTAGTTTTTCATGTTTCAGGAAGTTCGCAATCGATTCTTAAAGCAGAACGGTTGGTGTTGAATTCCATGCAGCGAATGAGCGCAATTGCAACCAAAACTAAAAAATATGTTGATTTGTTGGCAGGAACCAATACAAAAGTTCTTGATACAAGAAAAACAACACCTGGTTTTAGAGCTTGCGAAAAATGGGCTGTAAAAATTGGTGGTGGTGAAAATCACCGATTTGCATTGTACGATATGGTAATGTTGAAAGATAATCACAACGATTTTGCTGGAGGAATTACAAAAGCAATTAACAAAACAAAAGAATATTTAAAAGCCAACAATAAAGATTTAAAAATTATAGTTGAAGCAAGAAATCTTGATGAAATAAAAGAAATTTTAGAAAGTGAAGGTGTTTTCAGAATTTTAATCGATAATTTCAATTTTGAAGATACTAAAAAAGCAGTTGCCTTAATTGGAACAAAATGTTTGACAGAATCATCAGGAAACATTAATGAAAATACCATTCGTAATTATGCTGAGTGTGGAGTGAATTATATTTCATCTGGTGCTTTAACGCATTCTGTTTATAACATGGATTTGAGTTTGAAAGCAATCTAAAAAAATGACATTAGAAGAAAAAATAAAAGGTTTTCCAGTAATTAAGCAACTTATAGCTTTTGGTAATTCAATCAAATTGCCTTGGTTGCATGGTTTGTCATTATACGAACTTTTAGAGTTATACATTACAGGAGTTATAGAAGGTGCTTTATCCTATCGTGCAGCTGCAATTGCCTTTAGTTTCTTTATGGCGTTGTTTCCTTTTGCTTTGTTTATTCTTAACTTGATTCCGTATATTCCAATTGAAGGTTTTCAAGAAGATTTCCTCGGATTTGTTAAAGATGGCGTTCCTCCTACAACTTATGATGCTATTTTCAAAATCATAAATGATATTCTTCACAACAGTCATTCGGGATTGATTTCTACTGGAGTTATTATGGCGGTTTTGTTGATGACTAATGGAGTAAATGCAATTCTTGGAGGTTTTGAAAACTCGCAACACATAACAATAAAACGCGCTTTTGTTCGTCAATATCTTGTTTCACTTGGAATGTCTATTTTGCTTTCATTGATATTGATAATTACGGTTGCAACTATTGTAATTTTTGAAGTTTTAATTCAAAAAACTAAAATTCAAGATGTACTATCAGAAAATATTCCAATAATAGAAATGAGCCGTTATATATTCTTGATTTTAATGATTTTAATTGCAACTTCTATACTTTTTAAATTTGGAATTAAACGTAATGGCAAACGTGCATTTATTTCAATTGGTTCAGTTTTTACTACTATTTTAATTATTTTATCTTCCTATTTTTTCGGAATTTGGGTAGTAAAATTCTCTAAATACAATGAACTTTATGGTTCCATTGGGACACTTCTAGTTGTAATGTTTTACATTTGGATTAATTGTATGATTCTTTTATTAGGATTCGAATTGAATGCTCTAATTCAAAAACTAAAAAGAGAAAAAGCACTCGAATTAGAAACAGAAATTAGTTTAAATTAATATTTTTAAGTCATAAATCAATAATAAATATTCACAAATTAAGAAATAAATCCAGTCAAGAAGATGTTAAAAATGTTCAAACTTAAAAATAGTTTAGTTTTACTTTTTGTTTTGTTTTTTCAAATAGTGCAAAGTCAATCTGTTTTAGGAAAATGGAAAACTATTGATGATGAAACTGGAAAAGAAAAAGCAGTTGTAGAAATCTATGAAGTAGATGGAAAAATTTACGGAAGAATCGTTGAAATTTTAGAAGTTGAACATCGATTCAAAAAATGTACATTATGTCAAGGAACAGATAAAGACAAACCAATTATGGGCTTGATTTTCATTAAAGGATTGACTAAAGATGTCGATGAATATAGTGGTGGCAAGATTTTAGATCCAAAAAATGGTAAGTTATACAAATGTTATATCACATTGGAAGGCGATGACAAATTAAAAGTTCGTGGTTATATTGGAATTTCTCTTTTTGGGAGAACCCAATATTGGAAAAGAGTGAAAAATTAGTTTGTTTTAGTCTCTTTCATCTATTTTCTATTCTCTTTATTATAAAAAAATGCATTTCATTGAAGTAATTTTACCGCTTTCTTTACCCAAAACGTTCACTTACAGCGTTTCGGAAGCCGAGTACAATTACATCAAAATCGGAATGCGTGTTGCGGTTCCATTTGGGAAAAGTAAGATATATACGGGATTGGTTTTAGATTTGCATCAAATTCCACCAACATTATACGAAGCCAAGGAAATTCATCAAATATTAGATGAAAAACCAATTATAAATGAGTTTCAAATACAGCATTGGCAATGGATTGCATCGTATTATATGTGTAATCTTGGTGACGTTTTTCGTGGCGCAATGCCATCCGCTTTTATTTTAGAAAGTGAAACTATAATTTCTCAAAAAAAAGATTTCAATGTAAATGAATCCGATTTATCTGATGATGAATTTCTGATTTTTGAAGCACTTCAACATCAAAGTTCATTAAAAGTTCAGGATATCAGTGCAATTTTGAACAAGAAGAATATTTTTCCTATAGTCCAGAAATTACTTAATAAAAATGTGCTTTCGCTTCAAGAAGAAATGCAAGATGAATACAAGCCAAAGCTAATTAGATACATTCGTTTACATGAAGATTATACTTCCGACGAAAGTCTGATTTCGTTATTAGATTCTTTAAATGGAGCAAAGCAAAAGGAACTTTTATTGCATTATTTTCAATTGAATGCACAAGAGAGAAAGCCAATATCAGTTAAGCAATTAACCGAAATTGCGCAGTCAACATCAGTAACAATTAAAGCGTTGATTGATAAAAATATTTTTGAAGAGTATTACATTCAAGAAGACAGAGTAAATTTTGATAAAAATAAAACCGATAATAATTTAGTTTTAAGTGAAGCTCAACAAAAGACTTTTGTAGAAATTAAAGAGAGTTTTCTTTCTAGAGATGTTTCGTTACTTCATGGTGTTACATCATCAGGAAAAACAGAAATTTACACTAAATTAATAGAGGAATATATTGCCCAAGGCGAACAAGTCTTGTATTTATTGCCCGAAATTGCTTTGACTACACAATTGGTTTCTCGTTTAACTGCGCATTTTGGAAATCAAGTCGCTGTTTTTCATTCGAAATATTCTAATAATGAACGTGTTGAAGTTTGGAATCAAGTTCTAGAAAATTCAGAAAAAGCTAAAATAGTGATAGGAGCAAGGTCTTCTTTGTTTTTACCTTTTTCTAATTTAGGATTGATAATTATTGATGAAGAGCACGAACAAACTTTTAAGCAACAAGATCCTGCACCAAGATATCATGCACGTGATGCAGCAATTGTTTTAGCAAATTTACAAAAAGCGAAAGTTTTATTAGGATCGGCAACACCAAGTATTGAAACTTATTTTAACGCTCAATCAGGAAAATTCGGGATGATTTCAATTTCAGAACGTTTCGGAAAAGCACCTTTACCCGAAGTTGAATTGGTTGATTTAAAAGAAAATTACTTCAAAAAACGAATGAAAGGTCATTTCAGTTTGACGCTTATTGAGGCAATTACTGAAGCATTAAGTTTAGGAGAGCAAATCATTTTATTTCAAAATCGACGTGGTTTTTCTCCAGTTTTAGAATGTATGACTTGTGGTCACATTCCGCAATGTACTAGTTGCAATGTTAGTTTGACTTATCATAAATTTAAAAATCAGTTGCGTTGTCATTATTGTGGGTATTCTATTGCAAAACCAACTAATTGCCATGCTTGTTCAAGTGTAGATATTTCTGCTAAAGGTTTTGGTACTGAGCAAATTGAATTAGAATTAGCCGAATTGTTTCCAACAAAAAACATCAAGCGAATGGATCAAGACACCACTCGCGGAAAATACAGTTTTGAAAAATTAATTGATAGCTTTAAAAATCGTGAAATTGATATTTTAGTTGGAACTCAAATGCTTGCAAAAGGATTAGATTTTGACAACGTATCATTAGTCGGAATTATGAATGCTGACACAATGTTGTATCATCCAGATTTTAGAGCTTTTGAAAGAAGTTTTCAAATGATGACACAAGTTTCTGGTCGTGCAGGACGTTCAGACAAACGCGGAAAAGTAATTATTCAAACCTATAATGTAAATCATAATGTTATTCAGCAAGTAACGCACAATGATTATGTTGGAATGTATAATGAGCAATTGTATGAACGCCAGATTTATAAATATCCACCCTATTTCCGTTTGATTAAATTGACTTTAAAGCACAAAGATTTTGATAAATTAAAAGAAGGCTCGATGTGGTTGTATCAAGTGATGCAGCAACATTTGCAACTACCAGTTTTAGGTCCAGAAGAACCAGGAATTAATCGTATTCGTAATGAATATATTCGAACCATAATGGTTAAAATTCCACAAAATGTGTCTATTCCAAACACAAAAAAAACTATCCAGAAAATTCTGAATAGTTTTGATGTTATTCCGCAATACAGAACTATAAAAGTTACTGCAAACGTTGATTTTTATTAAGCAATTGCTAAAGCTCTAATTAAATCTTCTTTCTTATTACGACTTAATGGAATTTTAGTAACTCCAATTTCGGCAAACTTACTATTGAAACGTTCCACTTTGTCGATATTAATGATATACGATTTGTGAACTCTAATAAATTTATCTTTAGATAAGTCTTTTTCAAAAGATTTCATAGTTGATAGAACAAGATTAGTATCTTCTTCAGTAACTACTTTTACATAATCACCATAAGCTTCAATCCATTTGATTTTGTTTGTAAAAACCTTTAATTTTTTAAGGTTACTCTTAATAAAGATATGTTCTCCTTCATCGTCATGATTGTCTTGACGTAACATATAATGGTCTAATGCTCTTTTTACAGAAGCATTAAAACGCTCTAGTACAATTGGTTTTTGCAAATAATCTGTAGCATCATAATCAAATGCTTTCAAGGCATACTCAGCTTTAGAAGTAATGAAAATTACTTGAGGTTTAACTTTTAAACCATCAATAAAATCAAAACCGCTAATTACAGGCATCTCTACATCTAAAAAGATTAGGTCAACCGTATGCACCGTCATACAATTTTTTGCTTCAATCGCATTAGAAAAATCACCCACTAGTTGTAGATTAGGATGATTATTGACTAACTTTGCAATGACCATTCTTTGAAGAGAACTATCATCAACTACCACACAATTTAGTTTCATAATTTTTTCTTTGTTAAGATTAGGGGTTACAAACATACTACTTTTTTTTGAAAAAAATAACGTTTGTCGACTTTTTTTGCTTTTAAGCAGTATTTTTTTGCATTTAGGCGATATTTTGTGTTTTTGAGTTGTGTAACTAATATTTATTTCTACCTTTGCACCCAATTTTATATAATTAAAACATATTTATTATGAATCATTACGAAACTGTTTTCATCTTAAATCCCGTTTTATCTGATGTTCAGATAAAGGAAACAGTAAGCAAATTTGAAGATTTTCTTACAAGTAGAGGAGCAAAGATGGTATCTAAAGAGGATTGGGGCTTAAAAAAATTAGCTTACGAAATCCAAAACAAAAAAAGTGGTTTTTACCATTTATTTGAATTCCAAGTAGCTCCAGAAGTATTAATTGCTTTTGAAACTGAATTTAGACGTGACGAACGTGTTATGCGTTTCTTAACTGTAAGTTTAGACAAACATGCAATTTCATGGGCAGAAAGAAGAAGAGAAAAACTTAAAGTAGCAAAAGCTTAATCATGGCAACATTACAACAATCAGCTTCAGGAAAAAAAGACGGAGATATCAGATATTTAACGCCTTTGAACATAGAAACAAACAAAACTAAAAAGTATTGTCGTTTCAAAAAATCTGGAATCAAATACATCGATTATAAAGATGCCGATTTCTTATTAAAATTCGTTAACGAGCAAGGTAAAATTTTACCAAGACGTTTAACAGGAACTTCATTGAAGTATCAAAGAAAAGTGTCAGTAGCTGTAAAAAGAGCTCGTCACTTAGCTTTAATGCCATATGTAGCAGATTTATTAAAATAATTAATTAATTAAAAAGTTGTTGTCTCGTTACATTCTACGAGACTAACTTCTATAATAAGGACAACAACATGGAACTTATATTAAAACAAGACGTTCAAAACGTAGGATTTAAAGATGATATCGTTACAGTAAAAGCTGGATACGGTCGTAATTTCTTAATTCCACAAGGATTTGCTCAATTAGCTACACCTTCTGCAAAGAAAGTTTTAGCTGAAAACTTAAAGCAAAAAGCTCACAAAGAAGCTAAAGTTGTTGCAGATGCTACTAAAATTGCAGATGCATTAAAAGCTTTAGAGATTAAAATTACTTCAAAAGCAGGTGGTGAAAAATTATTTGGTTCTGTAACCAATATTGATATCGCTGCTGCATTAGAATCTGCTGGTCAACCTGTTGATAGAAAATTTATCACTAGTGGAACTGTAAAAAGAACTGGAAAATACACTGCTTCTGTAAGATTACACAGAGATGTAGTTGTTGAATTACCATACGAAATTGTAGCTGAAGTATAATAATTAGCTACAAACAATCTAAATCCCGATGTAAGTCGGGATTTTTTTATGTTTTAAAAACTTCAATATTCAACATTACAAATTGAATATTCTAAGTTCAAAAATTTTAAATTAAAATGTTGAATATTCAACTTGGAATGTTCAATTTTAAAATACAGCATATGAAATACAAAAGACTAACCAAAGAACAATTTGAAGCTTTGCATCAAGAATTTGTAAATTTTCTTGCTTCTCAATCTATTGATAAAAATGAATGGGACGAAATTAAAACCAATAAACCCGAAGTTGCCGAACAGGAATTAGACGTTTTCTCTGATTTAATTTGGGAAGGTGTTTTGTCTAATTCTCAGTTTTTGGAACATTTTTCTAAAAACCATATTTTCCTTTTTCATTGTCAAGAAGACTATATCGACTCAATGGTCATAAAATCATTAGTACCAAATGTAGACTTTCTTACTAAAGATGGTTTGCAATGGCTAAGTGAAAATCTATTCACCGATGTTGTAGAAATTCATGTAGGAAAAAAGAATTATGATGCCGAAAGGAAAGAATCAATATTTGACTTAATTACTCAGGGTGCAATTTTGAGTGACGGTCAATTATATGTTCAAATTAATACTATAATTCAATCTTAATTTCCTGAATTTAGAAATATTTACTTACTTTAGTGAAGAAATATATTTTTTGATTTTATGGACATTCTTAAAAAAATTCAAGACTTACGCGAAGAACTTAACTTGCACAATCACAATTACTATGTACTTGATAATGCAACAATTTCTGATTTTGAATTTGATCAAAAATTAAAGGAGTTACAAGATTTAGAAGCTAAACATCCTGAATTTTTTGATGAAAATTCACCTTCACAGAGAGTTGGAGGAACTATTACTAAGAATTTTCAAACAATTGTTCACGAAAATAGAATGTATTCGTTGGATAATTCTTATTCTAAAGAAGATTTACAGGATTGGGAAACCAAAATTCAAAAGGTTTTAGGAAATGTAAGTTTGCAGTATACTTGTGAGTTAAAATATGATGGTGCCTCGATTTCTATAACTTATGAAAATGGAAAACTATCTAAAGCAGTTACTCGTGGTGATGGTTTTCAAGGTGATAATGTAACTAATAATATCAAAACTATAAAATCTATTCCATTACAATTAAAAGGAAATTTTCCACCTAAATTTGATATTCGTGGTGAAATTATTCTTCCGTTTGAAGGTTTTGAAAAAATGAACCAGGAATTGATTGAAATAGGAGAAACACCTTATTCAAATCCAAGAAATACAGCTTCAGGAAGTCTAAAGTTACAAGATAGTAGCGAAGTTGCTAAACGTCCATTAGATTGTTTATTGTATTTTATAACAGGAAATAATTTGCCTTTTACTACTCAATTTGAAGGACTAGAAATTGCAAGAAATTGGGGTTTCAAAGTTCCAACGCAATCAAAATTGGCTAATAATCTTGATGAAGTTTTCGAATTTATAAACTATTGGGATGTTCATCGTCACGATTTACCTTATGAAACCGATGGAGTTGTAATTAAAGTCAACGATTTTAATCTTCAAAATGAATTAGGATATACCGCAAAATCTCCTCGTTGGGCAATTGCTTACAAATTCAAATCAGAACAAGTTACTACAACTTTAAATTCAATTTCATATCAAGTTGGTCGAACAGGAGCCATCACTCCAGTTGCTAATTTAGAAGCTGTGCAATTGGCAGGAACTATTGTAAAACGTGCTTCTTTGCACAATGCTGATCAAATTGAAAAATTAGACATTAGAGTAGGCGATGAGGTTTTTGTTGAAAAAGGAGGAGAAATCATTCCGAAAATTATTGGAGTTGCCAAAAGAGGAGCAGAGGTTGAACCGACTAAATACATTACTCATTGTCCAGAATGTCAAACAGAATTAATTAGAAAAGAAGGTGAGGCACAACATTATTGTCCGAATTTCTATGGTTGTCCGCCACAAATTATCGGAAGAATTCAGCACTACATTTCTAGAAAAGCGATGGATATTGAAGGTTTGGGTGGTGAAACAGTCGCTTTATTATTCAATAATAAATTGGTAAAAGATTATTCCGATTTGTATGAATTGAAAGTTGACGATGTTATTCCATTAGAAAGAATGGCGCAAAAAAGTGCTGAAAATCTTGTGAATGGAATTGAAAAATCAAAAGAGATTCCTTTTGAAAGAGTTTTATTTGCTCTAGGAATAAGATATGTTGGAGAGACTGTTGCTAAGAAGTTAGCAAAACATTATAAAACTATAGATTCTTTAAGTCAAGCTTCTTTAATGGATTTAATTTTAGTTGATGAAATAGGAGAAAGAATTGCTCAAAGTGTTATAGAGTTTTTTGAAAATCAAGAAAACAGAACTATTATTGAACGACTTAAATCTTTTGGAGTTCAATTTGAAATAATTGAAAAATTTAATCCTAATGCTACTGTAAAACTTTTTGGAAAAACCTTTGTAGTCTCAGGAGTCTTTGAAAAATTTTCACGTGATGACTTAAAGAAAGCCATTGAGGATAATGGAGGAAAAGTTGGAAGTTCTATTTCTGCAAAAACTGATTTTGTTATTGCAGGAGATAATATGGGACCTGCCAAATTAGAAAAAGCAAATCAACTAGGAATTTCCATTATATCGGAAGACGATTTTATACAAATCATAAATGAAGATTGATAAGATTGCTTTAATTGGATACTTAGTTTTATGCATTGTTGCAATTTTTGCTAACTTTTTTGAGTTTTATGGTTTGAAATTGTTTTCAAAATCGATGCTAATTCCGGTTTTGTTTTTTTACTATATTGGAAATGTTGAAAAACTAGATTTTCTTTCTATTATTTATTTGTTTTTCAACTTTGTAGGAGACTCAATAGGGATTTTTGATTTTAAAGATGAGATTCAATATTTAATTATACCTTTTTTCATATGTAATGTTTTGTTGATTTTTATAATGTTGAAAAGGATTGAAAAATTTAGAGCAACAATTTTCAACTTATTATCAATGTTAATTGTTAGTCTTTTTTTAGGATATTTATGGTATGTAATTGTTGATATTTTTAAATTTACTGAAGGTTTACAGGTGAAAGTAGCAATCTATGGAATTGTGTTATTTTTAATTTCATTTTTGGCTTCATATAAAATCATTAATAAAGTAACTACTTCCAATTTGTATTTACTTTTGTGTGTTTTTTGTGTTTTAATATCGGATGTTTTTTATATTCTTTTCAATTTTCAGGCTAAGTTGTTAATTTTTGATTCTATTCATTTTTCATGTCAAATTTTCTCTTATTTGTTTTTTGTTAATTCAATTATAAATCGTGAAAAATTAAGTTATAACAATCAATGATAGCTCTCGGATTTAATAAGTCTTACATATATAAAAATTTATTATTGTTATTTTTTCTTTTAGCAATAATTGAAATTGTGTCTGAATTTTTGCAAAACAAATTCTGGATTGCTATTTCTAAGCCAATTTTATTGCCGTTGATTTTAGGATTATATCTGATTAAATCTAGGAAAGTATCCAATGTATATATCTTTGCACTTTTTTTAAATTGGATATCAAACGTGTTATTCTTATCAGAAGCTATTAATTATGTAACTACAGCTTCATTATTATTCATAATTAGTAGGTTTTTTATTCTTTTAAAAGTTTATAAAGAAGTAAAATTGCCCACATTGTTTCCGTTTGTCATTGGAACAATTCCTTTTATTTTTATGTTTATTTATTTGATTTTTTTAATTTTTGATGAAATAATTTTTCAAGTTTTAATTATTACAATTTTTCATAGTATAGGTATGTCATTTATGGGAGGAATTGCACTAGGTAATTATATTATGAAAAATGACAAGACAAGCAAACTACTTTTGGTGAGTGCTATTTTTTATACTTTTAATATTTTGCTTTTAGGAGTTAAATTCTATTATTTAGATTTGCCATTTTTGAAACCAATGTCAATGGTATTTTTTATTTTAGGGCATTTTTCTTTATTAAATTTTATGATATTATCAGAAAAAGAAAGCCTTGTTGTAATTAATCAAAAATAAACATACTTTTTTTTATTTTTTTATTAATTATTTTCTTAATTTTACTTAATGAGTTTAAGTTTTGAAAATAATACAATTAAAATTATTTCATTCTTTTATTTCTTCAATGCTATTGTTGAAGTTGTAGCAGAAACATTTTCTCATGAAACAATAATATTCATTACAAAACCATTAATACCTATACTATTAATGGTTTTGTATTTTTATTCTTCTAAGAGTAATTGTAAATTGTTTTATGTAATAATGTCTTTCTCCTTGTTGACAAATATTTTCTTTGTTCCAAACAATGCCGAGTCATTATTCTATGGAGTTATAGCTTATACAATTCATAGAATCTTTTTACTAATTTTAATTTTTAAAATTGTAAAAATTAAAGATTATATTCCTTTTTTCTTGGCTACTTTACCACTAGGATTTATATTTTTCTATCTTTTTGCTGCCTCTGATGTTCCTGAAAATTCTTATTATTTAATCTTTTTCCACAATCTTATTGCAGCAGTTTTAGGTGGTGTTGCAATTTCTTCTTATGTCATGAATGATAGCAAACAAAACTCTTATTTATTAATAAGTGTATTGTTGTTTTTAGGTTTACAATTAGTAATTTATATTGAAAAATATTATTTAGTTGAATCACATTCCTATATACTTCGACCATTAGCAATGTCCTTAAATATTCTTGCTTTTTATATGTTTTATCAATTTGTAGTTGTTTCTGAAAAAAATCAGACTACAATTGATTTACCTTGAGATTGAAGTTCCTTATCATTTGATAAATAAAAATCAATTCTACCTAAATTCAAACCATAACAACCAACTTGATTAATCAATACTTGTTTTCCTTCGCTGTTTTTTTCAATAATTGGTTTATCTAAAAAAGTGTGAGTGTGTCCACCAATGATTAGGTCAATATCTTTAGTTTGTTTAGCTAATAAAATATCACAAACTTTATTAGGATCTTCTTTATATTTAAATCCAATGTGTGAAAGGCAAATTACTAAATCGCATTTTTCCTCTTGTTTTAGAATTCTAGCCATATCTGTAGCCACTTCTATCGGATTATTATAAACAGTTTCTTTGTAGTTTTTCTTGTCTACCAATCCTTCAAGTTCTACACCAAGTCCGAAAATTCCAATTTTTATACCATCAATAGTTTTGATTTTATAAGGTTTTACATGACCATCGAGGATAGTGTTTTTAAAATCATAATTAGCAGAAACAAAATCAAATTTAGCATTATGCAATTGAGCATAAAATCCGTCAATTCCATTATCAAAGTCGTGATTTCCTAATGTTGCAACATCATAACCCATCATGCTCATTAATTTGAATTCTAATTCACCACCATAATAGTTAAAGTAAGGAGTTCCTTGAAAAATATCTCCAGCATCAAGCAGTAATACATTTGGGTTTTCCTTACGAATGGATTCTATTAGAGAAGCTCTTCTTGCAACGCCACCCATATTTGGGTTTCTAGGATGATCTGCAGGAAATGGATCTATATAACTATGAACATCATTTGTGTGTAAAATTGTAATATGTTTTAAATCATTATTTTTAAAACTGCTTAATGAAAGTCCTGTCAAACTTAATAAAGCTGAACTTGCTACTGTTTTTTGAATAAAATCTCTTCTTTTCATTTGTTTAGTCCGAATTTAGTTCAGTGTTATTCTTTTATAATTCTAACATCGTTATTGATTCTTAAAGTATCAACATCTTTAAAATAATCAATCATGATGTTTCTGAGTTTGTAATCAATATCAAATTTTTCAATTCCTTTTTTAAAGAAAGTCATGTTATCTCCACCATTTGATAAATAATCAGACGTTACTACATAATATATTTTGTCATTTTCTAATGGTTTTCCTTGAACTAATAAATTTGTTGCTTTTAAATCTTTAGAAATTGTAAAATTTAGTCCAGACAATGGATGTGGTTTTTTTTCTGCAATAATGTGATTAGCCAATTCGATAATTTGTTCTCCTTTAAGAGCAACAATGATTGCGCTGTTTTCGAATGGCATTACTTCATATGCATTTCTTGCGGTTACATTTCCTTTTGGAATTAAAGTTCTAATCCCTCCATGATTTAGCAAACAAATATCTATTGTTTTATTTTCACGTTTTTGAAAAATAGGATTGCTTTTCTCTATGGTAATATCTGCCAAAAAACAACCAATATTAGTTTGCCATTCCCCTTTTGACTTATCTAATGTTTCAGGATTAAAAGCTAAAACTTCGCTTAATTCTTTATCAATATGTTCTCTATAGGGTTTAATATAGTTCTCAATTTCAGCCTTGCTTTCTTGTGTTTCTGTAAGACCAATTTTTTTACCATCAATTTTTGTAACCTGATACTTTTGACTCGAACAAGCTATCAAGGAAATAAATGTTAATAATAAAACAAAATGTTTCAAAACAACGTTATAGTTTTTTAGATTTACCATCTCAAATACGACTAAATTTAATTAAATTTGTAACCAAGTAAAAGTACTATGTTTTTAAGTAAAATAAAGGATTTTTGGACAAAAAAAATAGTTAAGAAAAGGTTATCAAATGTAAAGCATATAAATTCAGATAGTTCTATCAAAAAGGTTGGGATAATTTTCGATGAGAGTTATTTTTACGAAAAGGAAAAATTAATTGAACAGCTTGTGAAAAATGGAATTTATTATGAAAACATTCAGTTTTTAGTGTTTAAAAACAAGGTAAAAAAGAATGAGATTTTCGACTACAATGTTTTTACTTATAAAAACATTAATTGGAATGCAACATTTGATAGTAAAGAGGTAAATGATTTCATTAACGATGATTTTGATTTACTTATTAGCTATTACGATACAGAAAAAGCACCATTATTATTGGTAACCAATCTTTCAAAAGCAAATTTTAAAGTGGGATTTACCTCAATTGATAAAAGATTAAATCATTTTATGATTGATACAAATGCTGAGAATTATACCGTTTTCATAGACGAATTATTTAAATATTTAAAAATACTAAACAAACTATAATATGCAATCACTTATTGGTACCGGAGTTGCACTTGTAACACCATTCAAAAAAGACTTTTCTGTAGATACTGAGGCACTATCAAGAATAGTAAATTTTCAAATTGATAACGGAATTGATTACCTTGTTGTACTAGGAACTACTGCTGAAAATGCAACGTTAAGTCAAGAAGAAAAGGAATTGGTTATTAGTACTGTGATTGATGCGAATAAAGGTAGGTTACCCTTGGTGTTAGGAGTAGGAGGTAACAATACTTATAAAGTGGTTGAAGAGCTTAAAACTAGAGATTTTTCAAATTTTGTTGCTGTTCTTTCTGTATCTCCATACTATAATAAACCTACTCAAGAAGGTATTTATCAACATTTTAAAGCTGTTGCAGAAGCTTCTCCAATACCTGTCATTTTATACAATGTTCCAGGAAGAACTGCAAGTAATATGTTGCCTTCAACGGTCTTAAGATTGGCTAATGATTTTAAAAATGTTGTTGCAATAAAAGAAGCGGCTGGTGATATTGTTCAAGCAATGAAATTAATTCAAGGAAAGCCTGAAGGATTTTTAGTTATTTCTGGAGATGATATGGTTACTTTACCAATGGTTTTAGCAGGTGGAAGTGGAGTTATTTCAGTTATTGGTGAAGGATTTCCAAGACAATTTTCAGATATGGTGAGTTTAGGATTAGAAAGAAAAGTTGATGAAGCCTATAAATTGCATTATCTTTTAGCAGAAGCAATAGATATGATTTTCGAACAAGGAAATCCAGCTGGAATTAAAGAAGTCTTTAAAACACTAGGTTTGTCAGAGAACACAGTGCGTTTACCATTAGTAAATGTCAATCAAGATTTAGCAGATCGATTGAATAAATTTGTAAAAAGTCTTTAGTTTTTTTATAAAAAAATACAATTAAAAAAAATCTTTCATAGTATCTAATTATTAACTAATTTTGCAGTTCGTTTTTTGAGAAGTAAAATCCTCTAAAAAGCTGTATCCATAAAAATAAAAATGAAGAAAATAGTTTCTCTTATCGCATTGGTTGTTCTTTTTTCGTCTTGTAGCGAATATCAAAAAGCATTGAAGAATGAAGATGTTGCTGCTAAGTATGATGTTGGTGTAAAGATGTACGAAAAAGGAAAATACTCCAAAGCAATACGTTTGTTTGAACAAATTGCTCCAGCTTATAAAGGGAAACCACAAGCAGAGAAAATGTTTTATATGTTTTCACAATCTTATTATAAAACTAAACAATATTATTTAGCTGGATATCAATTTGAAAGTTTTGCTTCAAGTTATCCAAAAAGTGAAAAACAAGAAGAAGCTAAATATTTAGGAGCATTATGTTATTCAAAATTATCTCCTGTTTATAGTTTAGATCAGTTAGATACTGATAAAGCGATAGATAAATTGCAAAGTTTTATTGACGAGTATCCTAATTCAACTTACTTGCCTGAGGCTAATAAAGTTGCTATTGAGTTGAGAAATAAACTTGAGAAAAAAGCATTTGAAAATGCTAAACAATATAACACAATATCAGATTTTAAAGCAGCTCAAATTGCTTTAGATAATTTTATAAGTGATTACCCAGGAACGCCGTTTAAAGAAGATGCTTTATTTTATAAATTAGATTCTGCTTATAAGTTGGCAATAAATAGTGTTCAACAAAAAATGGAAGAACGATTAAATGCAGCAAAATCTGCATATAATAGCTTGGTTAAATTTAACGCAAGCACAAAATATAAAGCACAAGCCGATGAAATGTTGGCTAAGATTGATAACGATTTAAAACAATTTTCTAAATAAAAAAAGTCATGGATTTAAAAAAGACCAATGCACCAGTAAACACAATAACTTACAACAAAAATGTTATTGAAGAACCTACAGGGAATGTTTATGAAGCAATAACTATTATGGCTAAAAGAGCAAACCAAATTAACACAGAAATCAAAAAAGAATTGATTGAAAAGTTAGATGAGTTTGCAACTTACAATGATAGCTTAGAAGAAGTCTTTGAAAACAAAGAACAAATTGAAGTTTCTAAATTTTATGAAAAACTTCCAAAACCACACGCTCTTGCTGTACAAGAATGGTTGGATGGAAAGATATATCATAAAGATACAAACAAATAATATAAGACAATGTCAGTTTTAAGCGGTAAAAAAATAATACTAGGTGTTTCTGGTGGAATTGCCGCATACAAAACAGCAACATTAGTTCGTCTATTTATAAAAGCAGGTGCACATGTCCAAGTGATAATGACACCTGCTTCTAAGGATTTTGTAACGCCATTAACATTATCCACGTTGTCTAAAAACCCAGTTCATTCTACATTTTACAATGAAGAAGATGAGAATGCTCAATGGAACAATCACGTCGAATTAGGTTTATGGGCAGATTTAATGGTTATTGCACCTGCAACAGCCAATACACTATCCAAAATGGTAAATGGAAATTGTGATAACTTATTAATTGCAACCTATTTATCAGCAAAATGTCCAGTTTATTTTGCGCCAGCAATGGATTTGGATATGTATAAGCATCCCTCAACAATAAGTTCTTTTAGAACATTACAACAATTTGGAAATACTATAATACCAGCCGAATCAGGCGAACTAGCAAGCGGACTTTCAGGTGAGGGTAGAATGGCAGAACCTGAAAATATAATTGCATTTTTAGAAGCCGATTTATCTAGTAAATTACCTTTAAAAGGAAAAAAAATATTAATTACTGCTGGTCCAACATACGAAGCAATAGATCCTGTACGTTTTATAGGAAATCATTCTTCTGGAAAAATGGGTTTTGATATTGCAAATGAAGCAGCAAATCTTGGTGCAGAAGTAGTTTTGATTTCAGGGCCTACACATTTTAAAGTGAAGAATAGCCATATCAATTTGGTTAAAGTAGTTTCAGCTCAACAAATGTATGAAGCTTGTCATGAGTTTTACAATGATGTTGATGTTGCTATTGCAGCAGCTGCGGTTGCTGATTATAGACCAAAGAATGTTGCTAAGCAAAAGATTAAAAAGAGTGAAACTTGTTTTACAATCGAATTAGAAAAAACTAAAGATATTTTAGCTTCTTTAGGAGAAATAAAGAAAAATCAATTTTTAATAGGTTTCGCTTTAGAAACTGAAAATGAAATTGAAAATGCTAAGTTGAAAATTCAGAAAAAAAACTTAGATTTGATTGTTTTAAATTCACTTCAAGATGAAGGAGCTGGTTTTGGAAAACCAACTAACAAAGTTACTTTCATTGACAAAGATTTTGCCATTGAACCAATGGATTTAAAATCTAAAGAGGATGTGGCTGTTGATATTATAAATAAAATAATAAATCATTATCATGCGTAGTATTTTAATTTTAGTTTTTTTCTTTCTATTTGCAAACGTTCAATCTCAAGAACTTAATTGTAAAGTAATTGTAAATTACGATAAAATTACTAATGTAAATACTCAAATTTTCAAGAGTCTAGAAACATCTCTAAATGATTTTGTGAATAAAACAGTTTGGTCAGAAAAGGCTTTTAAAGAAAATGAAAAAGTAAGTTGTACCTATTTTATTACTGTTAATTCTTTTGAAAACAATAATTTTGAAGCAAGCATTCAAGTGCAATCTTCACGTCCAATTTACAATTCTAGTTTTTCTAGTCCTTTGTTAAACATTAATGACAAAGATTTTAGTTTTCAATATGTAGAATTTCAAAATTTGTTTTACAATCCTAATAGTTATGATTCCAACTTAGTATCTGTAATCGCTTTTTATAGCTATATGATTTTAGGCTTTGATGCAGAAAGTTTTGCTTTAGATAGCGGAACACCTTATTTTCAATCTGCACAAGAAATTGTAAGTATTGCTGCGCCTTCTGGTGGTAAAGGATGGTCACAAACCGAGAAAACACAAAATCGATATTATCTAGTAAATGATGTTATGTCAACTACTTTCAGGCCATTGAGAGAATCATTGTTCCAATATCATTTTAATGGGTTAGACAACATGTACAAAGATTTAAAAACTTCTAAAGAAGAAATAGTTGTTGCAATAAACACTTTATCAACGGTTCATAGTGTCAGACCTAATGCTTATTTAACAAGAATATTTTTTGACGCAAAGTCAGATGAAATTGTATCAATTTTTTCAGGGGGTCCAAGTGTTACTATTGATGGTTTGGTTGATAAATTATCTAAAATTTCACCTACGAATTCTTCTAAATGGTTGAAAATAAAGTTTTAATTAGGAGTTAAATCTTTACCAATGATTACATCATTATCTATTGAAAATTTTGCTTTAATTGAAAAACTATCTGTTAAATTTACGGATGGTTTTTCTGTTATTACAGGTGAAACTGGTGCCGGAAAATCAATTCTTCTAGGGGCGTTAGGCTTAGTATTAGGAAAACGAGCTGATTTGACTTCTCTCAAGAATAAAGAAGAGAAATGTATTATTGAAGCACATTTTCAAATTAAAAATTACAATTTGAAATCTTTTTTTGTTTCAAATGACCTTGACTATGAAGACGAGACAATCATTAGAAGAGAAATATTACCTTCAGGAAAATCAAGAGCTTTTATTAATGATACACCTGTAAATTTAAATGAATTACAAGAGTTAAGTAATTATTTAATAGATATTCATTCGCAACATCAAACTCAGGAATTGTCTGATGATGCAGTTCAATTTCAAATAATCGATTCTGTTGCATCTAATTTTGATTTTATTTCTCAATATTCAATCCAACTTAAGGAATATAAAAGACTGAAATCAGATTTAAAATCTAAAAAAGAGTTGCTTACATCTGTTTTAAAAGAACAAGATTACAATACTTTTCTTTTAGAAGAATTACTTTCTGCTCAATTAAAATCTGGTGAGTTAGAAGAGCTTGAATCTAATTTTGAAAAGCTCAATAATGTTGAATTTATCAAAGAAACTTTAGTAAAATCTTTAGCATTAGCTAATGATGAACAATTTGGTGTTTTGCAAAATCTAAAGGAAGTAAAAGCCACTTTGCAAAAAATAGCAGGACTTTCAACTGAATATAATTTACTTTTTGAAAGATTGAATAGTACTTTAATAGAATTTGATGATATCGAAAAAGAACTAAATCAACTTTCAGAAACTATTTTTTCTGATCCTGAGGCTTTAGATTTAACAAATCAGAAGTTACAGTTGATTTACACTTTATTTAAAAAACATCAAGTAAATACGGTTGATGAGCTATTAATTATTCAAAATGAATTAGATAATAAAGTGGTTTCTGTTACAACATTAGAATCTGAAATTGTTGAAATTGAAAATCAAATTATTCAATTTGAAAATCAATTAAATATTTTGGCTAATCAAGTTCATGATAATCGTAAAAAAGCTATACCAGTATTAACAGATAAATTAGCTTCATTTTTATCAAATTTAGGAATGCCTAGTGCAAGATTTAATATACAATTAGATTTAAAAGAGGAGTTTTATAATAATGGAAAAGACGAAATTATATTTTTATTTTCAGCCAATAAAGGATCCGATTTCGGTTTGTTAAAAAAAGTTGCTTCAGGTGGAGAAATGTCTAGAATTATGTTGGCGGTTAAAGCAATTTTATCTCAATTTTCAAATCTTCCAACTATAATATTTGATGAAATTGACACTGGAGTTTCTGGAGAAATCGCTCATAAAATGGCAGAAATAATGAAAAATATGAGTAGTAATATGCAAGTTTTTGCCATAACTCACTTACCACAAATAGCCAGTAAAGGAAAAGATCATTTTAAAGTTTTTAAAGTGATTAAAGATAACCAAACACATTCTGAATTGAAGTTGTTGTCTGATGATGAGCGAATTATTGAAATTGCTCAAATGTTGTCGGGTTCTGTTATTTCAGATTCGGCCTTAATTCATGCAAAGGAATTGCTTAACTAAAAATATAGAATTATATTTGTTTTTTCAAAGACAAACTAAAATAAACGAATAAAGTTAAAGATATGATTATAGAACCAAGAATGCGAGGATTTATTTGTTTGACAGCTCATCCAAAGGGTTGTGAGCAAAATGTTAAAAATCAAATAGATTACGTTAAGTCAAAAGGCAAGATTAATGGAGCTAAACGCGTTTTAGTTATTGGAGCATCAACTGGATTCGGATTAGCTTCTAGAATTTCTAGTGCTTTCGGATGTGATGCAGCAACAATTGGAGTTTTCTTTGAAAAACCAGCTTCAGAAGGAAAAACAGCTTCTCCAGGTTGGTATAATTCTGCTGCTTTTGAAAATGAAGCGAACAAAGCAGGTTTATATGCAAAGAGTATTAATGGTGATGCTTTTTCAAAGGAAGTAAAACAACAAGCAATTGATTTGATTAAAAATGATTTAGGTCAAGTTGATTTAGTCATTTACAGTTTAGCTTCACCTGTAAGAATGCATCCAGATACAGGAGTTTTACATCGTTCAACATTAAAACCAATAGGAACAACTTTTACAAATAAAACTGTCGATTTTCACACAGGTAATGTAACTCAGGTATCCATTGAACCAGCTAATCAAGAAGATATTGATAATACGGTTGTTGTTATGGGCGGTGAAGATTGGTCAATGTGGATGAATGACTTGAAAGATGCAAGTTTATTGGCCCCAGGAGCAACTACCATAGCATATTCTTATATAGGACCATCAGTTACTGAAGCAGTTTATAGAAAAGGGACCATCGGAAGAGCGAAAGACCACTTAGAAGCAACAGCTTTTACAATTACTGATGATTTAAAAGAATTAGGAGGAAAGGCTTATGTTTCTGTGAATAAAGCACTAGTAACTCAGGCTAGTTCTGCAATTCCAGTAATTCCACTTTATATTTCATTATTGTATAAAATTATGAAGGCTCAAGGAATTCATGAAGGATGTATTGAGCAAATTCAAAGACTATATAGCGAAAGATTATATACTGGTAAAGAAGTTTCAACTGATGAAAACGGAAGAATAAGAATCGATGATTGGGAAATGAGAAAAGATGTTCAAGAGCAAGTTTCAAATTTATGGGATAAAGCAACAACGGAATCGCTAGTAGAAATAGGTGATTTAGCAGGATATAAACAAGATTTTCTAAATTTATTTGGATTTGGTTTTAATGGTGTTGATTATCTGGCAGATACTAATGAAATGGTTAATGTTTCAAGTATAAAATAGAATGTGTTAAAATTGCATAGATTTAAAGGCTCACAATTATTTGTGAGCTTTTTTTGTTTAATTTTATAGTTTTAAATTTAACTTATAAACAACATGAAAAAAAAATACTTTTTAGTAGCATTATTTTTTTGTTTGTTCCAACTAGGTTTTAGTCAGAGTTTATCACAGTATACTTTTTCACAAAGTAACTCGACATACACGGCAATAACTGGAGGAACAATACTTGGGTCAACAACTTCTGACGACCAAAGATTTTTAGATCCTGCAGTTCCATTTGGAGCAGCAAATTTTACAGGAGTGGGTTTACCTATTGGTTTCAATTTCACATTTAATGGCTATAGTTATAATCGTTTTGGTGTAAATGCAAACGGATGGATTTCTTTAGGTTCATCATTATTAACTCCGTCAGTTGATATGAATTCAACATCTTCTTACGAACCTATTTCTTCAACAAGTACCACAGTATCAAACCCATTAGTAGCAAGAATTTCGGCATTTACAAGAGATTTAATGTCTCAAAATGGAGGTGAAATCAGATTTGAATTAACAGGAACAGCTCCTAATCAGGTTTTAGTTATTCAATGGACAAATTATGCTAAATATTTAGCTGTTGGAGATTCTTATAATTTTCAAATTAAATTGTACGAAACAACTAATAAAGTTGAAATTGTTTACGGAACAATGACTGATAATGGAACTACTACAATTGCACAAATCGGCTTAAGAGCCAATCCAAATAATGTAGCAACAAATTTTGTTGGAAGAACTACTGCCGTAGATTGGTTTGGAACAACTGCAAGCGTTGCAGCAACTGATACTATGTTTTTATCAAATGTTATTTTTCCACCTGCTGGTTTAGTTTTTGCTTATACTCCACCACCATCTTGCTCTGGAACTCCAGCGCCAGGTAATACAGTTTCATCAACAGCTTTAGCTTGTAGTGGTGTCAGTTTTAATCTTTCATTACAAAATAGCACTTCAGGTTCTGGAGTAACATACCAATGGCAAACATCTTCTGATGGTATAGCTTACACAAATGCAAGTGGAGCATCAACAGATCCTACATATACTGCAAATCAAACTTCAGCAACTTATTATCAATGTGTAGTAACATGTACAGCATCAGGAATAAGTACTACTAGTAACGCTTTTATGGTTGGATTGAATACACCAACAAATTGTTATTGTATTCCTACCTATACTACAGGTAAAACAGCCGGAGATTTAATCTCAAATATATCAATTACAGGAACTACTTTAGCAAATAATTCAGGTACTTCGCCAACGAATCCTGCGTACACTTACTTTACAGGTCAACCAAATTATACAGGAACATTACAAGCAGGTTCTACTTATGTAGTAAATGTTTCTGTTGGAACTTTTGGAGGTCAAAATGTAGCCGTTTGGATTGATTATAACGATGATGGTACATTTGCAACATCTGAAAGAGTTGGATATACTACAGCTTCAATTGATGGTAACGGATCTGCAACTTTTTCAATCAGTTTAGCTTGTAATCCACCACTTGGAACTCACAGAATGAGAGTAAGAGATGTTTGGAATACTTCAGGTATCAATATTGATCCTTGTCTTAATTATGGATGGGGTGAAACAGAAGATTATGATGTAACAGTTTCAGCAGCTGTTGCTTGTCCTCAGCCATCAAATTTATTAGTTACTAATGTAACTGGTACTTCTGCAGTTTTAGGATGGACAGCTGGTTGCGTTGAAACAGCATGGAATATTTATGTAACTACTGCAGGTGGAGTAGCTCCAACAACTCCAACTTACTCAAGCGTAGTTAATCCGTTTGTTGTAAATGGTTTAACACCAGGAATAGCTTACGATTTTTATGTAAGTGCAGATTGTACAACTAATGGAGTTAGTCTTTGGACTGGACCATTTTACTTTGTTACTTCTCCAGTAAACGATAATTGTGCTGGGGCAGTTGCCTTAACAATAGGAAATGTTTTTGCAGATAACGATGTTACTGGAACTAATGTTGCTGCAACTAATTCAAATCCTCCTGCACCTGGTTGTGCAAATTTCTTAGGAGGTGATGTTTGGTATTCTGTGACTGTTCCAGCTTCTGGTTCTGTAACTATTGAAACTAATCCAGCTGCTGCTAGTGTTATTACTGATACAGGTATGGCAGTTTATTCAGGAACTTGTGGTGCACTTACATTTGTAGAGTGTGATGATGATGATAGTACTAATGGAAATTTCTCATTAATTGCATTAACAGGAAGAACTCCAGGTGAAGTTTTATATGTAAATGTTTGGGATTATTCAAATGATAACTTTGGACAATTTTTAGTTTCTGCTTACGATTGTCCTTCTACAACTCCAGCTCCAAATGGTGATGCAACTCAAATCTTTTGTAGTGCAGGAACTGTAGGTGATTTATATGCAGACGGAACAACTATACAATGGTATTCTTCTGCAACAGGCGGAACTCCATTAGTAGTAACAGCTAATTTAGTTTCTGGAATGTATTATGCTACGCAAACTATAAACTGTGAAAGTTATAGTAGATTAGCGGTTAACGTTATTGTATCTTCTTTTCCAGTTGTAAATCCAGTAACACTTTCAGTTTGTGATAGTGGGACAAGTACAGCAGTTTTTGATTTAACTTCAGCTAACACAGCTATTAGTTCAGAATCCGGAGTGGTTTATACGAATTATGTAGACTTATTTGATGCTGAAAGCGCTTCTAATGCTATAGCAAATCCTACATCATTTGTAGGTACGAATGGTCAAATTATTTTCGTAAGAGTTGAAAATGCAAATGGTTGTTATAGTATTGCTGAATTAACATTAAATATAACATTAACTTTAGCACCAACTGGAGATGCTGCTCAAACATATTGTGGGGCTAGTACTTTAGATGATTTAACAGTAGTTATTACTGGAACTAGTTTAGTTTGGTATAATGCTGCAACTTTAGGTACTATTTTGCCTTCATCAACTGCATTAGTATCAGGTACAACTTATTATGCTTCTCAAATAGAAAATAGTTGTGAAAGTTTAACACGTTTGGCTATAAATGTAACTGAAGATTGTCCATTTGCTGGATGTTTGACAGATACATATGGTCAATATCCATTTGATACTTACACGCCATCATGTATTGGAATTCCTCTTTCTATTGATGATTTCTGTTATGCAGGTGAATATTCTTTAGTAAATGTAACTTCTGGTGTTTCTTACATCTTTTCTAGTTCTGAAGTTACTGATGTTATAACAATTGGAAATGAATTAGGTACAATTGCTTATACTTTTGGGACAGGTACTGTTACTTGGACTTCTACTGTAACGGGTCCAATTAGATTCTACACTCATGTTGATACAAATTGTACTGCAGAACAATCTATTAGAACAAGATCAGTTCAATGTGGAACTCCACCACCAGCTCCAGTCAATGATGATTGTAATGGTGCAACAGCACTAACTCCTGGCGGAGTATTTACTGATAATCCTTTGGTTGGCACAAATTTAGGAGCAACTGCTTCTGCTGGTGTTGCCGATCCAACTTGTTCAAGTTATGAAGGCGGAGATGTTTGGTATAGTGTAGTGGTTCCAGCTTCTGGAAGCATCACTTTTGAAACAAATAGTGATGGAACTAGTGATGTAACTGATACTGGTATTGAGGCTTTCTCAGGTTCTTGCGGATTATTGACATCAATTGGATGTAATGATGATGATGGAACAGATTTTTTCTCACTTTTATCTTTAACAGCTTTAACACCTGGTTCAACTATCTATTTAAGAGTTTTTGATTATGATAATGTTGAATTTGGAACTTTTCAAGTATCAGCCTATGATGCTTCATTAGGAACGAATAGTTTTGATAGCTCAAACTTTACATTCTATCCTAATCCGGTTAAAGATGTATTGAATTTATCTTATTCAAAAAATATTGATACTGTTCAAATTATGAATATTTTAGGTCAAGAAGTTTCTGCTAAATCAATCAACGCTACTCAAGCAGCAATTGATATGTCGAATCTTCCATCTGGAACTTATTTAGTAAGATTAACGTCTGAAAATCAAGTAACAACGATTAAAGTTGTAAAAGAATAATTATAACTTATTCTTGAATAAATAAAAAGTCCTGCTTCGGCGGGACTTTTGTTTTATAGAAAGAGTATCTTTGTTAAAATTTTTTCGAATGTATTTTTCAATTATTATTCCAGTCTATAATAGACCTGACGAAATAAACGAACTGCTAGAAAGTTTACTATTATCTACTTACAAAAGCAATTATGAAATTGTAATTGTAGAAGACGGTTCTTCAATATCCTGTGAAGAGGTAATAAAGAAATTCACAGATAAATTATCTATTTCATATTATTATAAAGCAAATTCAGGTCCAGGAGATTCTAGAAATTTTGGAATGAAAAAAGCCAAAGGTGATTACTTTATCATCTTTGATTCAGATTGTATTATACCAAAGAACTATCTTTCTGAAGTTGATAAAGAACTAAAATCTAACTATGTAGATTGTTTTGGGGGTCCAGATAAAGCACTAAAATCTTTTTCTAATATTCAAAAAGCTATTAATTTTTCAATGACTTCTTTTCTTACAACAGGTGGAATAAGAGGTGGTTCTGAGAAAATAGACAAATTTCAACCAAGAAGTTTCAATATGGGAATTTCTAAAAAAGCATTTGAAGAATCTAAAGGATTCGGAAACATTCATCCAGGTGAAGATCCAGATTTATCCATTAGGTTATGGAAATTAGGTTATCAAACAAAACTTTTTTCTTTGGCTTTTGTTTATCATAAAAGAAGAATAGACTGGGAAAAGTTTACTATTCAAGTATCAAAATTTGGTAAAGCAAGACCAATTTTAAATCATTGGTATCCAGAATATAGTAAACTAACTTATTGGTTACCTTCTTTATTTGTTATTGGATTTATAATCTCAGTTGGGCTTTTAGTAATTCTATTTGATTGGGGATTAAAACTATATTTTTTATATTTCATAATAATCTTTATTGTATCTAGTATTCAAAACAGAAATCCATTAATAGGTTTATTATCTATAGTAGCTGTTTGGAAGCAATTTTTGGGATACGGTTTTGGGTTTTTAAAATCTTTTTTCAAAATTAATATTCTCAGAAAAAAGCCTCAAGATGCTTTTCCTGAATTGTTTTTTAAAATAAATTCTAATCCAATTGAAGCTGAAAAAGAATTGATTTTTGAAAAGCAAATGGAAACTCCAATTCAAAAATCGGTAGAGAAAGTTATTGATAAGATTGTTACTCCTATTAATAAAATTGTTGAACCAATTGTAACAAAATCAAAAATAATTGGTCTAACAGGAGGGATAGGTAGTGGTAAAACTACAGTTGCAAAATATCTTATCTCTAAAGGCATTCCAGTTTATATTTCTGACTTAGAAGCCAAAAAAGTAATGGAGTTTCCTGAGATTATTTCCCAAATTGTGCAAACTTTTGGAAATGAATTAATTACAGATAGTCAAACTTTAGATAGAGAGAAACTTGCAGCGATTGTTTTTAATGCTCCAGAAAAGTTGAAACAACTTAATACTATTGTTCATCCAGCTGTAAAAAAACACTTTGATAATTGGATTGCAACAAATCAAAATCATCCAATTTTAGTAAAAGAAGCAGCTATATTGTTTGAAAGTGGTAGTTATAAAGATTGTGATAAAATTATTACAGTATCAGCACCATTAGAGTTAAGAATAGCGCGTGTTTTGAAGCGTGATTCGACTACTAGAGAGAAAGTATTACAAAGAATAAACAATCAATTGTCTGATGAAGAAAGAATTACAAGAAGTAATTTTGTAATTAAAAACGAAAATTTTGAGGATACTAAAAAACAAGTCGATGAAATTGTCAATTTATTGAAAAATAGATAATTATTTGCCTCTATGTTAATGTTTGGTTAATACATTAACAGAATAAATGTTAAAATGCTAAATTTGTTGTGATGAATAAGTTTGTTTTTCGGCTGTTAGTATTATTAATGAGTTTATCCTTGCTAGGGATAATTTTAGTCCAAGTTTATTGGTTTAATACTTCATTAGAAAACAACGAAGAGCAATTTAAGTTTCATGTAAAACAGGTTTTAGGCAGCGTTGGCAACAAACTTCAAAATAAAGAGCGTTATGCTTTTTATAAAAAAAACGGAAGATTTAAAGACAATGCCAAAAAATCTCCCAAAAGTGAAGATTTATTAGAATACGGTTACTACGAAAGAAATGCTAAAACGAATAAAACAATAATTTATTCCAACAGCATTATTTCTGAGGATTATGATATGTTTTCCACGTTCTTTGATAAAAGACTTGATAGTCTTAAAGTAAAAAATTACACAGCCAAAAGAAATACTAAAGTATTTAATAATAATTCATTTGATAATTCAGGAATTCAAAACACAATTATTCCTGATTTAACCATTGAAAAAGCAGGAGATTTAAAGATTCTTGAAGATGCTCAATTTGAAATTGCCTACAAAGATGTGGTAGCTAATTATCCAATTAACGAACGTGTTTCTAAAGAGCAATTAAATGAATTATTAGACAAAGAGCTTAAAGAATATGGAATCAAAACTCCATATGAGTTCAATATTTACAGTAATGGATTAGCAACAAAAATAAAGTCAGAACATTTCAATTTTGATAAATATGCTACTTATTCGATTCCTGTTTTTATAGACAATGACGGAAATAACAAGTACATGTTGTTAGTTACATTTCCACAGAAAAAGAAGTTCTTGTTTTCAGAAATTCTTGCTATAACGCTGTTATCGGTAGTTTTTACTTTAATAATAATTATAGCTTATGCCAATGCGTTACACCAATTAATCAAACAACGTCAAATATCTGAAATTAAAACAGATTTTATTAATAACATGACGCATGAGTTTAAAACGCCAATTGCAACTATCAATTTAGCTTTAGATGCTATTAAAAATCCTAAAGTAATTGATGATAAAGAAAAAGTATATCGATATCTTCAAATGATTAGAGACGAAAACAAAAGAATGCATGCTCAAGTAGAAAATGTTCTTAGAATATCAAAACTTGAGAAAAAAGAATTAGAGATTACCAAAGAACCATTAAACGTTCAAGATATAATTGAAGAAGCAATAGATCATGTGAATTTAATTATTGAAGATAGACAAGGAGCTATTATAACTCATTTTGAAGCAAATAGAACCACAGCATTACTAAATGATGTACATTTTACCAATGTAATTGTTAATATTTTAGACAATGCTATAAAATATTCGCCAGATGTGCCCGTTATAGATATATATACAGAGAACATCAAAGATTTTATACTAATTAAAGTAAAAGATCAAGGCGCAGGTATGAGCAAAGTGGCTCAAAAAAGAATTTTTGAAAAATTTTATCGCGAACATACAGGCGATATTCACAACGTAAAAGGACACGGATTGGGTCTGGCTTACGTGAAACGAATTGTAGAAGACCATAATGGTCAAGTTTTTGTTGAAAGCGAAAAAGGAAAAGGAAGTACATTTATTATAAAAGTCCCATTGATAAATTAAAAAATTATGGAAAAAGAAAATAAAAAAATATTATTAGTTGAAGACGATCAAAACTTTGGAGCCATTCTGAAAGATTATTTAATGTTAAATGATTTTGATGTTGTATTGGCAAAAAATGGGATGGAAGGTTTTGAAAAGTTTAAAAAAGACACTTACGATTTGTGCATTCTTGACGTAATGATGCCTTACAAAGACGGATATACTTTAGCCAAAGAAATCCGTGAGAAAAATAAAGAAGTGCCTATCGTTTTCTTAACGGCTAAAACCATGAAAGAAGACGTATTGAAAGGATACAAAGTAGGAGCAGACGATTACCTAAACAAACCATTCGATTCTGAAGTGTTGTTGATGAAAATCAAAGCCATCATGCAAAGAAAATCATCTGAAACCAAAGCTGAAAATGTTCAGTTTGAATTCCAAATTGGTAAATTTCACTTGAATTCTAAACTACGTTTCTTGAATTTTCCAGGTAATGAACCAATAAAATTGTCACCAAAAGAAAACGAATTGCTAAAAATGTTAGCACTTTATGTTGAAGATTTAATGCCAAGAGAATTAGCATTAACAAAAATTTGGAGAGACGATAACTACTTCACATCAAGAAGTATGGACGTTTACATTGCTAAACTAAGAAAATATCTAAAAGAAGATCCAAATGTAGAAATTTTAAACATTCACGGTGAAGGATTTAGATTAGTCGTAAAAAAATAAATAGAAAGCTCCAAGAAATTGGGGCTTTTTTATTTCAATTCAAGTTCCAAACCAAAACACACTTTTCCATCTTTACTTACTGTAAAAACGTTCTTATTTTTTGCAATTGAAATGACTTCGTTCAACGAAACTTCTTTCAAGTAATTCATTTCAAAAGCTGTCAATTCTTGTTTCAAAAGCTTTTTTGAATCCACATAATCCAAACACCATTCTAAATATTTCACACTATTAGCATGATTTACAATATCTAAATCAGATAGTAAAACAGTTCGTTCTGCAACTTCTTCAAATTCCTGCTGAAGATCTATTTTTGCATAACTTTTTTCAGTTGCGCTGACATTTGGATATTTTTCAAAATGTTCGTGAGGCAATGCTAAAGCTTCCGGACGACGTGTTTTGGTATTAAAAACTGCCCAAAAAGTTTCGCAACCCACAATCTTGTCATCGCCAAGATATAATTCCAAACAACGTGTAGAACGGGAATTTTCTAAAGATTTTATCCAAGTTTTTACCGTCACTTTATCTTTCCATTTTGGTAAACGCTTAATCTCAACTCGCATTTTACTTAAAACCCAAGCTTGATGAAATTCTTGCATATCGCTAAAACTAATACCACCAACTTCCGAATGTGTTGCTGCTGTCAACTGAAATAAATTACACAATTCAGTATATTTCAAATAACCATTTGGATAGCATTGTAGAAAATTGATTTCCCAGTCTTTGGTTAGAATAGAGGTGAAGTTAGGTGAAATAGGCATGGAAGTATTAAGATTTTATGAGTTGGTTAATATGCTCAATTATTTCTTTTCTATCAGTCAAATAATCAAACCAAACCGCATTTTCTGTTCGTTTAAACCATGTTAGTTGACGTTTTGAAAAGCGTCTTGTGTTTTTTTTGATTTCTTCGATGGCTAATTCTAATGTTGTTTTTTCTTCAAAATAATCGAATAATTCTCTGTAGCCAACCGTTTGTAAAGCATTCAAATTTTTATTTGGAAACAACTTTTCAGCTTCTGCAAGTAATCCTTCATTTATCATAATATCAACTCTTTGGTTGATTCTTTCATACATTATTGCTCTTTCGGCTTCCAATCCGATTATGATTGGAGTGAAGTTTCTTTTGTTCTTCTCTTTATTTAAAAACGAAGAATAGGGTTTATTTGTACCAAGACAGACTTCAACAAAGCGCATCATTCGTTGCGGATTTTGCAGTGTTTGTGGATTGGTTTCTGTTATAAAATTGAAATAGTAACTATCTAAATGTTTCAACTGATTTTGAAGATAATCGATTCCTTTTTCTTCATAATTCAATTTCACCTCCTCACGAACTTGCGAATCGATTTCAGGAAAACTATCAAATCCTTTCAAAATTGCATCAACATACAAACCAGAACCGCCAACCATGATTTGTATATTATTTTTCTGAAATAATTCGTCTAATTTGGCAATAGCTTCCTTTTCGAAATCTCCAACGGTGTAATTTTCAAAAATAGATTTATTTTGAATAAAATGATGTGTTGCACTTGCTAATTCTTTCTCATTTGGAACAGCAGTACCAATTCTCATTTCTTTAAAAAACTGACGACTATCACACGAAATAATATCACAACCAAAATGTTGAGCCAAAGCAATACTCAAGGAAGTTTTTCCTATAGCAGTTGGTCCCATGATGGTAATTAAATAATTCAAAAGGTCTATTTTCTATTTTCTTTTCTCTCTTTTCTTTTTCAAAACTTCACAACCTTTAACACCTTATTCTTTCTCAAATAACTCTGAATAATAGTTCGTGTATCTCGATTATTTTGCATCGGAATAATGATGTTTTTCAAGACTTCAACATTAGTAATTTGATAATTCAAATCATAGAAACAATAGCCTTTGTAAATGCCGTTTTCAATTAAAACAGCACTTCGTTCATCAACTTTTCTACCTCTATCAATGATAATCATATTGTTATTTTCAAACGTCATTTCATTGATAAAATCCTCAACACGTTGGTTATATTCGTCAGGTGATTCTTTTCCTAAACAAGCACCGTTGCATTCTTTTATTTTGTGTTGAAAACATCCATTTTGCGTTTCATATAATCCGTTCAATTTCTGACATAAATTATATTTCTCGGTGATTCTAAACAACGCATTTTTTCCTTCTTGAAGTGTTGTAAATGCTGTAATTTCTTTCTTTCTACCATCTGCTTTTTGAAGTCGTAAATTCAAATAACCATTGTCGTCTAAAACTTCATACAAAGCATATTGAAAAATACTTTTGCGCTGCGCACGATTGTAAATTGGTTTGTTGATTTTGATTTCTTCACTTTCTTTCAAAAGCGCAATCAATTCACTTCCAGTTTCTTCATAAGTTACTGCAAAAACTTCTAATTGAATCTTTTTACATTTATTGGTTTTTCCTGTAAAATGCTGATTGACACGTTTTTTTATATTCTTGCTTTTGCCAATATAAACTAAATCACCTTTTTCGTTATGAATATAATAAATACCAGTTTTGTAGGGTAAACTTTCAACAATATCAAGCAATTTTGGAGTTAAGCCACTTTTAATTTCTGCTTTTATAGAACTTATCAAAATCTCTTTTTCAGTATCTTTTGATAATAATAATTTGAATAACTTCACGGTTGCTAAAGCATCACCACTAGCTCTATGTCTATCGGTTACAGGAATTCCCAAAGCACGAACCAATTTTCCTAAACTATACGATTCCATTCCAGGAATAAGTTTTTTAGATAATTCAACTGTACAAAGTGTTGGACGAATGAAATCGTAACCCAATCGAGTAAATTCGGTCCTTAAAATACGATAATCAAATGAGGAATTATGCGCTACAACAATACAATCTTGTGTGATTTCAATAATTCTTTTGGCAACTTCATAAAACTTTGGAGCCGAACGCAACATAGCATTATTAATTCCAGTCAACTTAACGACAAACGGCTGAATTTCCTTTTCAGGATTGACCAAACTGATAAATTGATCCACGACTTCGTGACCATCATATTTGTAGATGGCGATTTCGGTAATTCCTTCTTCGTTGAATTGACCTCCAGTGGTTTCTATGTCGAGTATGCAGTACAAATAAGTGATTAGTAATAAGTGATTAGTCTTTTTTCTTTGTTCTTTTTTCTATTTTCTTGTTCCAAAGATACTACTTCCTATTCGAACCATTGTACTTCCGCACTCAATTGCTAATTGATAATCGCCAGACATTCCCATTGAGATAGTGTTCAGTTGGCAGTTGGTAGTTTTCAGTTCACGTGCATTGTCAAATATGTTTTTCAAATTTTGAAATTCTTTTTTTATTTGGTTGTGATTTTCTGTGAAGGTTGCCATTCCCATCAATCCAATAATTCTTATGTTTTTCAACTTTTTGAATTCTTCTGAAGATAGAATCTCTGTTAATTCCTTTTCATCCAATCCAAATTTACTTTCTTCTTCGGCAATAAAAATTTGAAGCAAACAATCGATGACACGGTTGTTTTTTATAGCTTCTTTGTTGATTTCGTGTAATAATTTCAAACTATCAACTCCGTGAATCAAATTTACAAATGGAGCAATAAGTTTTACTTTTCGTGATTGTAAATGACCAATAAAATGCCATTGAATATCTTTAGGAAGTGCTTCATGTTTTTCAACTAATTCTTGGACATAATTTTCTCCAAAAACACGTTGACCTGCATTATAAGCTTCCATCAAATCAGCTACAGGTTTGGTTTTAGAAACGGCAACTAATGTAACGTTTTCAGGAAGTTGTGATTGTATATTGAGGAGGTTTTGTTTTATTATTTCCATTTTCTTTCGTAAAAAATATTGTCTATTTTTTTAGATATACCATAAATCCAATTATTAAAGCTTTCACAGAAACTGAAATATGTGATATCATTATCTTTTTCTAAACTTGAAAAGTTTGTAAAAATACTATAAGTACCATTGTAATATGTGTTTAAAACTTTTATGTTTTTGATTTTATTATTTTCATAATATAATTCTACAAATACATATTCAAGACTTTTTTTGTTATATATTGTTTCATATTCATAAGTGGCTTTAATTATTTCAGGTTGTGGAATAGGATAATCTGGACCGACTATTGCCATTGAATCAACTTTTATTGTATCTAAATATGAATTTTTATATATTTTTAATGAGGCATCAGTTTTAATTTTTAAAGTCTTTTTACGACTAACACTCACACTCCTTTCAATTTCAAATTTCTGTTCAATGTTTTTTTTTGATTTTAAACAAATACTATCAATCTGCTTATTAGTAAGTGATTTATTTTGTGAAAAAGAAGAAGTTGAAATTAAAAGTAATAGAAATATTTTTCTCATTTTTAAATTTTGTTATAACTATTTTTAAATATTTCGTAATTCATAATTGTACTTTGTACTTATAGTTCATAAACCATCAATCCACTTCTAAACTTTGGTTCAATATAAGTACTTTTTGGAGGCATGATCAAATTGTTGTCTGCCAGTGCTTTAATTTCTGAGATATCACTTGGAAATAACATAAAGCCTACTTCAAATTCACCTTCGTCAACCAATTCTTTTATGGTTAAAATTGATTGCTTTCCGGGAATATATTCGATTCTTTCGTCGTTTCTTAAATCATCAATTCCTAAAATAGGTTGCAATACCTTATCGTATAAGATTTGGGCATCAAGGTTTTCTAAAATGGATGGATTTTTGTTTTCTTGTTTATAGAATAAAGCATAAAAAGCACCATCCAAATACATTCCAAATTCAAATTTGTCTTGCGGTTTCCAAAGTTCTTGCTCTTTTGATTTTATGATAAAATATTCAGCTAATTTCTCTAAAAAATCTTCTTTAGAATGACCATTCAAATCACGAATAATTCGATTAAATTCATAAATCTTTACATTACTTTCCGCAATTAGAAAACTCATAAAGTAATTCAGATTCTGATTTCCTAAATGATTGTCTTCATCAAATAATAATTCGGCAGAAGCCGAACGGTGGTGACCATCAGCAATATATAATTCTGGAATGTTTTCAAATTGTTTTTCTAACCAAGCTATTTCTGAGTCAGAATCAACTTTCCAAAGTGTATGTTTTTCTTTGTTAGTGGTGGCAAAATGATAAATGGGTTGTTCTTCTTTCTTTTCTGAAATCCAATTGTTGATTTCCGATTTATCTGGATAAGTTATCAAAACAGGTTCTGTATTGAAACCTGTTTGATGCAAATAATCTTTAAATAATTCTACACGATATTGCAAAGTATCTTCGTGTTTTTTGATGACATTATTTTTATAATCATCAATTGAAGTTCCGCATACAATTCCCGTAAAAGATTGAATTTTAGTTTGTATTTCATATAAAAAGAAAGCTGGTTTTTCATCTTCAAGAAAAATGCCATCGTTTTTGAAATCTTGATATTTATGAGCAACACCTTTAAAACGCTTGTCCAAAGTAATCTTTTGTGAATGAACATAGGCAGGATTTATAACATGTAAAAACGAATACGGATTGAAATCCAACCACGAAGCTAATTCAGCAGGCGAATAATCATCATAATTACGACAAGTTACCAACGCGACTTTATCTGGAGTTGGACGAACGGCTTTGAAAGGGATTATTTTACTCATTTATAGTTTTTTAGTACTTAGTAATTAGTCCTTAGTTGCTAATAGCTATAATCTAAGGACTAAATACTAACGACTTTATTTGCTAAATTGTTTAGAAACTTTTTCTGCTTTTTTACTTTCAGAATAATCGTAGAAACCTTCACCTGATTTTACTCCAAGTTTTCCAGCCATTACCATATTCACTAATAGTGGACAAGGAGCATATTTTGGATTTTTGAAACCGTCATACATAACGTTTAGAATTGACAAACAAACGTCAAGTCCAATAAAATCTGCTAATTGTAATGGTCCCATTGGGTGTGCCATTCCTAGTTTCATTACCGTATCAATTTCTTCAACGCCAGCAACTCCGTTATATAAAGTTTCGATTGATTCGTTAATCATAGGCATAAGGATTCTATTTGCCACAAATCCTGGATAATCGTTTACTTCTGTTGGTGTTTTTCCTAGTTTTACTGATAAATCCATAATGATTTTAGTCACATCATCAGAAGTGTTGTAACCACGAATGATTTCCACCAATTTCATAATTGGCACTGGATTCATAAAATGCATTCCGATTACACGTTCTGGATGAACTACTTGCGCAGCTATTTGAGTAATAGAAATAGAAGAAGTATTTGTTGCCAAAATCACGTTATGATCGCAAACTTCACTCAATTGTTTGAAAATATTTAGCTTTAAAGTTACATTTTCTGTTGCAGCTTCTACTACTAAATCAGTTCCAACAACACCATCTTTTATGTCGGTGTAAGTGATAATGTTTCCGATAGTTTTGTGTTTATCATCTTCAGTAATCGTTCCTTTTGCTACCATTCTATCCAAATTGGAAGCTATGGTTGCCATTCCTTTTTCTAAAGATTTTTCAGAAATATCGATTAATTTTACGGTAAAACCGCTTTGTGCAAAAGTGTGAGCAATTCCGTTGCCCATAGTTCCTGCGCCTATTACAGCTATTGTTTTCATTATGTTTGTTTAGTTTGTTTTAAAAATTTGTTTGAATAAGAAAACAGAAAAAATATCCCAAATAATAGAATAATAAATTTATTTTTTTCCCAATTTGTATAGAATATGTAAAGTAAAAAAGGGATACTGATGTATTCTAAAATTTTAAATAATTCATTAATAAATGATTTAAATTTTTCAGGAAAAGTATTCCAAATGGTAAGTAAAAAATATTTTATAAACCATATTAAAGTCAACATTCCGAAGATAATAAGACTCAATACAGAAATTTGTCTTTCATTACTGTTCTCGTCAAATAGACTATTTTTCAAAAAATAAATTAAATAACTAATCACTAAAAGGAATAAAATAATCTTAGTTATTTTTCCAATTTTATAGATTGAAGTTATTATGAATTCTTTTCTTGTCATTTTATCTACTTTCCATTGAATCAATAATCATATAGGCAACTCTCAAAGCTTCGGTTCCATCTTCTAAAGTTACTATTGGAGTTGTATTATTTTCAATGGCATCTGCAAAAGTTTCTAATTCATCTAAAATGGCATTGTTTGGAGAAACTTCTGGATTGGCAAAATAAATTTGTTTCTTTTCGCCTTCTGCATTTTGTAAAATCATATCAAAATCACCAGGAACTTCTGGTGCATCTTTCATTTTTACAACTTCACAAATTTTATCTAAATAGTCCACAGAAATGTAGGCGTCTTTTTGAAAGAAACGAGATTTACGCATGTTCTTCATCGAAATTCTACTAGAAGTTATGTTGGCAACGCAACCATTTTCAAACTCAATTCGAGCATTGGCAATATCTGGAGATTGACTCAAAACAGAAACACCACTTGCGTGAACCGCTTTAACTTTTGATTTTACAACACTCAAAATAGCGTCGATATCGTGAATCATCAAATCTAAAACAACAGGAACATCAGTACCACGAGGATTGAATTCTGCTAAACGATGTGTTTCAATAAACATTGGGCTTTCAATCATATCTTTCACAGCTATAAACGCAGGATTGAATCTCTCCACATGTCCAACTTGACCTTTTATATTGTATTCTTTGGCTAAAGCAATGATTTCTTCTGCTTCTACAACAGTTGTTGCAATTGGTTTTTCTATAAAAACATGTTTACCACTTTTAATAGAAACTTTAGCGCATTTGTAATGAGAAAGAGTAGGAGTTACAATATCTATGACATCTACAGCGTGAATTAATTTGGCGATGGTATCGAAACGTTTATAACCAAACTCAGCAGCTATTTTATCAGCATATTCAGCATTTTCATCATAAAAACCAACTAATTCATATTTTTCAGATTGATTTAACAATCGTAAGTGTATTTTTCCGAGGTGACCGGCACCTAAAACGCCAACTTTAAGCATAAAATAAAATTTTATCAAAAATAGTAATTAATTGATAATTCGTAATTGATAATTGATAATTTGTTTTCTATTTTTACAAAATAAATACTTGCCCAAATTGAAAGATACAAATAAACATCAAGGACTTAGAAATCAACTAGCTAAACAGCTTGAAGAAAAAGGAATTACCGATAAAAACGTTTTGGAAACTATAAAAAAAATTCCAAGGCACTTGTTTTTGAATTCAAGTTTTGAAGATTTTGCCTACCAAGACAAAGCTTTTCCAATAGGTGCTGGACAAACTATTTCACAACCTTATACTGTAGCTTTTCAAAGTCAACTATTAGACGTTAAAAAAGATGATAAAATTCTTGAAATAGGAACCGGTAGTGGTTATCAAACAGCAGTTTTATGTCTCTTAGGCGCAAAAGTATATTCAGTTGAAAGACAAAATGAATTATTTAAAACCACATCATTGTTATTACCCAAACTTGGGATTCGTCCCAAACACTTATCATTTGGTGATGGTTATAAAGGTTTACCAAATCATGCACCATTCGATAGTATAATTGTTACTGCTGGCGCGCCAATCATTCCGAAACCATTGATGGCGCAATTGAAAATAGGAGGTAAGTTAGTTATTCCTGTTGGAGATAGAGAACAAATTATGACAATGTTGATTCGTAAAAACGAAACCCAATTTGAAAAACATGAATTTGGTGATTTTAAATTTGTGCCTCTTTTAGAAAATAAGAATTAATTTACATTATTACATGATAATTATTATATTGTACCAAAATTAAACCAATCAACTTAATGAAGAAAATTGTTGCCATTTGTATCCTGTTTGTAAATATAACATTTGCACAAACAGCTGAAAAAAAAGTATGGGATTTGTTATTGTCAAACAAGCGTGAAGATGCCAGAAAACTTTTCGATAAAGAGTTAAAAGCCAAAATGAACACTAATGTAGATTATTTGATATTGGACGCTATGTTGCAATATGAAATGGGAACACTAGCATTTGATGATCAAATTTTAAAGCAATTTTTAACAACATGTAAAGAGAAAAATTATCTGTATCCAATTTGGTACAAACCTTACATGATGGACAATCCAAATACCAATGGTTACAATGATTATACCTATAAGAAAATAGATCTTTTAGCTGCTTCAGAAGTTTTTGGAAAAGATCCTTTAGTTATTTATTTCAAGGCAGTTTGCGATAGAAAAAGAAAAAACCCACAAGGATTTAGTGACAATATTAAAAAATTGAACGCTATTGAAGATTGGCAATATTGTGGTGCTTTTGAAAATCTAAATGATAGTGGATTAGAAACAGAATACGAACCAGAAGTTTATGCAAACAATGACAAGTTGTTTGATGCTAATAGTAACGGAAAAATTGGTTGGTATATCCCAGTTGATAAGCAGGAGGAAGGCTATCACTTTTATAGTAATGAATCTGAATATGGAGACGGAATTATGTATTCTCAAGTATTCATTGATTCACCTTCTGATAAAGAAGTTTATTTAAATTTTGGTACTAGTTCCTCTATTAAGATCTTTGTGAATGATGCTGAAATTTATGCTAATAATATGGCGGAGCATACGGATTTGAATGCCTTTAGATTAAAATTCAAGTTGTTAAAAGGAACTAATAGATTATTGGTAAAATTCTCAACTAATGCAGGTAATGATAATTTCTTTGTATCAATAACAGATGAATCTAACAATAAGATTTCAGAATTAACTATTTCAAATAAGTTTAAAGCTTACAATAAATCTACCTTAGAGCAATTGAATGTGGTTGAATTGAATCCAACATTTGAAGATTATTTTAAGGATTTGATTGCTAAAAACCCAGGTAATGTTTTATACAAAATTTTATTATTTGAAGCTTATTCTAACAATAGCAAAAATGATTTAGCTAATGATGTTGTAGAAGAATTAATAAAGGAATATCCAAAATCTTCCTTTATTCAAGTACTTCAAATGACTAATTATTCAAATAAAAAGGAAACTCAAAAAGTAGAAGAGATTGCTAAGAACATGGAGATTAATGACGAGTTTTATTACTATAATATTCTCAAAAAAATTCAAGATCAAGAGTGGATGCGTTCGGCAAATATTGTAGAACTTGAAAAGTATCGTGATAAAACAAACACTGTAAAATCAGATATGGTTACAACATTGTTTGATTTTATATTAGCTTCTAGAAAATCAGATATCAATTTAATGATTCAAAAGTTAGAAGATTTATTTGCCAAATCTGATAATAATGAGTTTTATGTAACGTCATTTGCAGGTATTTATGAAAAATTAAAAAATGATAAATCTAAAACCATTAAAATGCTTGAAGATTTAGTTGCTTCTAAAGAAAATCTTATAGCTGTAAACCAATTAAGAGAATATTATGATGATGCTAATAGAAAAGATGAAGTCGAAAAAATGATTCATGATGTTAGTATAAGATATCCCTTTTCAAATGATTTAAGAGTAGATCATATAGAATTTTTAATCGATGAAAACAGATATAGTGAGGCATTGGTTGAAGTTGACAAAGCCTTGGCTAATTTTCCTTATTCATTCTCTTTAATGGAGAAAAAAGGAACTATTTACAATAATATGAATAATGTTAAAGAAGCTGAAAAATTTATTAGACAATCATTATCTCACAATTCAAGTAATAGCTCACTGCGTAAGAAACTTTATGATATTACAAAAACACCAGATGAGATAGAAGAGGTGGCGACCAAAGATATCTATAAAGTGATTAAACAAAGAAGAAATTCAACTTTGAAAGGAGATTTTGGTGTTACAACCCTTTTAGATGAATACATTGTAAATATTTTGCCAGAAGGTGGAAGAAAATCTAAGGTTACTTTTCTTTATGAAATTACTTCAGAAAAAGGAATTGAGGAACTGAAAGAGTACAGCATAGAATCTTATAGTAATACTGTTTTAAAATCTGAAATTGTTAAGCAAGATGGTTCTATAGTTCCTGCAGAGGAAGGTGATGGCACTCTAGTATTTACCGATTTGAAAGTAGGTGATGTAATTTATATTCAATATGAAAGATATGAGAATTCTTATGGAAGATTTTATAAAGATTTTGATTTGTCATGTTATTTTAATAGTTACTATCCTGCGGTAGAAGCAGTTTTCGGATTTATCTATCCTCCAGGAACAGATTATATTTCAGATTTTATTAATGGAACAGTTCCGTCTACAACAAAAAAAGTGAATAATAAAACTTATATGATTTGGAAAAGAACTAATGTTCCTGCAATGGCTCTTTCTGAATCTTATGCACCAAATTTTAGTGACTTGACAAATACTATTAGAATTAGTACAATAAAGTCTTGGAAAGAAATTTCAAATTGGTATTCTGATTTGGTTAAGAAAAATTTGAAATTAGATAAAATTACAAAGAAGGCCTTTACTGAAATTTTTCCAAATGGTGTAACAGGAATTTCTCAAGAGGAAATAGCTAAAAAAATATACTCTTATATTGGAAATAATATTAAATACAGCTCTTTAGATTTTAGACAAAGTGGTTATGTTCCTCAAAAACCATCAAAAACTATTACAACTAAACTTGGAGATTGTAAAGATGTTTCAACGTTATTTGTAGCCTTATCTCAATTGGCTGGAATGAAAGCCAATTTGGTATTGGTAACTACAAATGATAATGGATTTACTTCTATGTTATTGCCATCAAATGATTTCAATCATTGTATTGTAAAAGTTGCAATTGATGGTAAAGATTATTTTTTAGAGCTAACAGATAAATACCTTCCATTTAAAGCATTACCTAGTAGTTTGTATAATGCCAATGCACTTGTGATATCATTTGATAAAGCTGAAAATGAGAAATCTAAAATTATTGCAATTCCATTCGATAACGCTTTGAGAAATGTCACAAATGCTGTAACAGCCATGACAATTGATGATAAATCAAAAAGTTTTACAAATACATTTACAATAAGTGGTGCCAATAAATCTTATTACAATGAAATGTTTTCTGATGCAACTACAGAAGATGTTCGTAAGAAAAGAATAGAAGAAGATTATAATTCTAAATTAAAAAAAGTGGTTTCATTGCAATCTTCTAAAGTAATTAAAAACGAAACTTACGATAAAGATATTACGTTTGAAACACAATTTACAATCTCTGAAAGAATTCAAACTGTAGGTAATCTTAAAATTACTGATATTCCGTTTTTAGATAAAGTTTACACTAGAGATATTATATCTTTGGAAAGTAGAAAATATGATATTGATTATTTTTCTTATGAAACAAGTAATGAATATAATTCCGAAGTAATTTTAAATATTCCACAAGACAAAAAGTTTACTGAAGTTCCAGAAGGAAAAACGTTCACTTTTAAAGGTCATAAATATCAAATAGCCTTTGAATTGTTTAAACCAAATACATTAAAGGTTGTTAGAACGGTAACTTTAAATTGGGATAAAATTTCTACAACAGATTATTTAGAGTATAAAAAGTATGTTGAAGATGTAATTGCCGCAGAAGAACAGATAGTTGGATTTAAATAAAAAAATATGAAATTATTATTATTACTTTTTCCGTTTTTAACTTTTTCTCAAGGTTATACTAGCTATTTTACTGGAAGTCCTACTAATATTAATACTACAACTCAGTTTGGTGTATGTTTGATGGGAGGAGCGACAGAAAATGATAATGCTATGCGTTGGTTGTTACAAAAAGCTAATGGTGGTGATGTTGTGGTTTTAAGGTCATCAGGAAGTAATGGTTATAATAATTATTTATATTCGCAATTAGGTGTGACTGTAAATTCTGTAGAAACATTAGTAATAACTTCAGTTGCAGGAGCAATTAATCCTTATGTACTTAATAAAGTGGCCAATGCCGAAATGATTTGGTTTGCTGGTGGCGATCAATGGAATTATGTTTCCTTCTTTAAAGATAATGCTTTAGAAGATTTATTAAACAACCATATTAATGTGAAGCATGCTCCAATTGGTGGAACAAGTGCTGGTATGGCTATTTTGGGTAGAAATTATTTTTCTGCCCAAAATGGTTCTGTTACATCAACCCAAGCATTAAATAATCCCTATCACTCTAATATTACATTGGGAACCAATGACTTTATAAATATTCCTATACTAAACAATGTAATTACTGACACACATTTTGATAATCCAGACAGAAAAGGTAGATTAACTACTTTTTTAGCGCGTTTAAACGCTAATTCATTCTATAATAATTATGGTATTGCTTGCAATGAATATACCGCAGTTTGTATTGATGATCAAGGAAACACTCAAGTATTTGGTGATTATCCAAATTATCAAGAGTTTGCTTATTTTGTAGTTCCTTATTGCGTTTCAAATAATAATCCAGAAACAATGCAAGCTAATGTTCCTTTAAGTTGGAATTTTAATGGTAGTGCAATTTTTACTTATAAAGTTGCTGGTTTACCAAATGGTTCTACTATTTTTAATTTATATAATTTATTTGTAGAAGGAATAGGTCAAGGTGGTGATTGGAAAAATTGGACAGTAAATAATGGCGTTTTTAGTGAAGTTAACGGAAATCAAGCTATATCATGTTTATTAAATACAACCGATATAGTGAGTAATAAAGAATTACTTTATCCAAATCCAGTAAATGATTTTTTAAGAATTGGCATTTCAGGTATTGAAAAAATTGAATTCTTTGATTTGAAAGGTAGATCTTTTTTGGTTAATTGGAATTCAAATGTAATTGATGTTTCTAATCTATCTAAAGGAATATATATTGCTAAGATTTACGTTGATGATAAAGAAATAATTCAAAAAGTTATTAAAAACTAAAACCCACTGAATTCAGCAGGTTTATTGTTCAATTATGTTTATATAGCGCTCTAAGCATTCTTTTTCTACTTGTGCTATGAAAAGTAAAAAATCTTCTTTGTTATTTGAAGTTTGTGCTGTTTCAAGCGTTTTATAATAATTCATTCTAGTTTCGTAATCTCCTTTTATATTGGCAATCACGTATCCGTTTTGTAAAAGAATAAGATTCATAATTAAACGAGAAGTTCTACCATTTCCATCTATGAACGGATGAATAGTTACTAGTCTTTCATGCATTTCTGCAGCTAGAATAACTGGATGCATCTTGCTTTTGTTTTCTTCATACCAAATGAAATAGTCTTCCATTTCTTTTGCAACAATATAAGGTTGTGGCGGCATGTGGCTACTTCCTTTTATCATAACTTGAACACGACGATAACGACCAGCATCTTCAGGAATAATTCCTCTTAAAATTAAATTGTGAACAGACAGTAATTCTCTTTCATTTAAAGGAAAATTGCGTTCCATTAATTGTTTAATGTAGGTTATAGCTTCAACGTGATTAATTGCCTCTAAATGTTCACGCATACTTTTTCCAGAAATAGTCAATCCTTCATTGATAACTAAATCGGTTTCACGTAATGTAAGAGTGTTTCCTTCTATTCTGTTACTTTCAAAAGTGTATTCTAACTCTAATGCTTGTGCAATTCTAAAACTATCAAATTGACGAAATTGGTTTAATTTTGTTTTTAGTGCATCAATTTCATTTAAAATATTTTGTAAATTTTTAGAAATTGATTTTCTAACGAAACTTACATTATATTTTATTTGTTCTTCGGCAAGTATCATTGCTTTCAAAGCTAATTCATCTGTACCTATTTCATAAAGAATACGCTCTTTTAACCATGCAACCATTAAGGTTTCATAATCTAAATCTAAAACTTGTGCTAACTTGGCAACTTGCTCTTTAGTAGGCTTTCTAGAGCCGCTTTCAAACTTACTAATCAATGCTTGATCAATACCTAAAAGTTGTGCTAACTCTCTAGTTTTTATTCCTTTTTCTTCTCTAGCATTTTTTAATAAAGTTCTCATTTCAACATAAATGTTTTATTTTGTCTTGACAAATTTAGTCATTTTTTTAAGATAAAAAAAACAATAACAACATTTTTTAAAATTTTAAAATGATTTTTTAATTCGTTCGATATCACGCTTGGTATCTTGTTCTTTTAAAGATTCGCGTTTATCGTAGGTTTTCTTACCTCTACAAAGTCCAATTTCGAGTTTGGCTAACCCTTTTTCGTTAGTAAACAAACGTAACGGAATTATGGTTAAACCTTTAGTATCAATACTTTTTTCTAATGATTTAAGCTCTCTTCTATTAAGTAGCAGTTTTCTTTCGCTTCTAGCTTTATGATTAAACTGATTACCAAAAGAGTATTCCTCTATAGAAGTATTAATGGCAAAAAGTTCGTTATGTTCATTAAACTCACAAAAACTTTCAGTGATGTTGGCTTTTCCTAGTCTAATAGATTTTATTTCAGTTCCTGTCAATACAATTCCAGCCGAATAAGTTTCGATTATCTCATAATCAAATTTGGCTCTTTTATTAAGTATGTTGGCTGTTTTTATCATTCTGAGGCAAATGTACTAACTAAATAATGAAAAATAAAAGTAAAATTATTTAGTATCAAAAAAAATTTCAAACTATGATTTATATCAGTTTTTTTAAGAAAACTTGACAATAAATTTGTCCTATAATTTTAAAACTACAAACAAAATGAAAAAATTTTTATTAGTTGCATCAATAGCATTATTTGGTTTAACTGCAAATGCACAAGAGAAAGAAAACAAAGGATTAGAAGGAACATGGTGGGTAGCTGGTCAAGTATCTTTTTCATCTGATGAAGAAGTTGGAACAAAAACTACTTCTAACACAATCTTACCTGTTGCTGGATATTTCGTATCACCTGATGTAACTTTAGGATTAGGAATAGGTGTTATTGGATCAAAAGAAGAGACAACTGTTGGTACTACAACTACTACAACTAATGATGTAACAGCATTAGTGATTCAACCTCTTGTAAGAAAGTATTGGGGTCTTGGAGGAAAATTTTATTTCTTCGGTCAAGCTTCACTTCCTATTACAATGGGAAAAGATAAACTTTCTGATGATAAAGTTACTTCTTTTGGAGTAGATATTGCTCCAGGTTTTGATTTTATCGTTAATAAATGGATGATTGTTGAAACTACTTTTTCATTAGTAAATTTAACTTCTACTTCAACTAATCCAAATGTTGGTGATAGTACAAGCGACTTTAGTTTTAATGCAAATCCATTCGATTTAAATCCAGGAAACAGAAGTGTTGGTGGATTAAGAGTGGGTGTTAAATTTTTATTCTAAGAGATTAGATTATATTTAGAGTTATTGGTTAGTCCCGATTTAGTTCGGTCGGAAAGGTCATCATTTTTTAATGATGACTTTTTTATGTGTATATTTGGCAAATGGAAAACAGTAAATCAAAAGACCCACTACACGGTATAACTTTGCAAAAAATAGTAGAACAATTAGTAGATTTTTATGGATTTGATACGTTGGCAGAATTGATTAAAATTAAATGTTTTTCAGATAATCCAAGTGTAAAATCTAGTCTTACCTTTCTAAGAAAAACGGATTGGGCAAGAAAAAAAGTAGAAGAACTTTATATTAGAACTTTACCCAAATTAAAAACCCTTTAAAAATTAATTTAAAGGGTTTTTAAGTTATTAGTTTTCGGCAATTCCGCGCCATTGTTTTATTTTTCTTGAAAAGAATACCATCATTAAGAAAATGAATAATACATTAAACCATAATAATTCATAGATATAATCTTTTAAAAATGAAATGAATGGAAACTTCTCATTTCGCAAACCAATATCAATAATTTCATAATAATTTGTAGTGGTTTTAGCTAATTCTAAAACAATAGCATATAATATCGGACCAAAAGAAGGCAACAACCAGAGTGATGCATTTAAAGTGATTCCAGAAATTCCTTTTCCTTTTTTTCTATGAATTACTAGTGAAAAATATACAAAAAGAATAATGGTAAGTAATAATAATGCTGACAAATAAAAATATTCAGAGGATATAATCGCAGTCAAGATTCCTATTAAAATATTTATAACTCCAAGAGCCACAATAGCAATTAAGAAATTTCTTCCAGAGGTTACTCTAAATGAAAATAATACTATTGAAAATCCAATAGCGATATAAAACAACAATAAAATTGATTCAATACTTACACTCGGTTTTGTCCAACTATTAGAGATTGTCTCATAAGAATGTTTTAAAGAATTTTCAGGCACATAATATTTATTATATACGTAGTAGGTGTCTTTAACTTTCTTTACATATTGCTCTGAGGTATCTATTTGATTCCTTCTTATTTCATTTTCATAATCATAGGATACTTCAAATTCTTCTGCTCCAATGTTTTTATATTTCTCAAATTTTGGATAATCATAAACTAATTCGGTCCATTTTTCTTCATCGATATTTGCTTTTAATTTATGTTCTTTAACAATAGCCAAGTAATTTTTGAATAAAGATTTTACCGAATCTTTTTTGTTGTAAAACAACCAATCTTTTATCTTTATTTTTCGCAAAGAGTCTTCATTATATCCAAAGAAACTGTAGGAGTTAACGTTTTTATCTAACAATGAAAAATTTGAATATTTTCTTCCTCTGTAGAAAAAATGGTCTTTAATTGTGGCTGAATCAACAACAGCTGGCGCTGAATCAGCATAAGGAGCCGCTTCAATCATAGCATCACCTTCATAATTATCATTATTATAATGATAACTATAAGAACCCGATACAAAAAAGGAACCCTGACTCAAAATTTCACATCTTTTTTTAGCTTCACTTTCAGTGTAATAGCTTCTCACTTTTAAATCTTTACCATATAAATAAGACATTATTAGTGAACTATTAAGAAAACAAACTAGAAGAATTAGCAACCATTCTTTAAACAATGAAAAGTTGTTTTTGGGATAATATGATTTTAAAGCATTGTTTTTTAAATAATAAACCAGCCAAACTATAGCTGTTAATATAGAAATCATCACACTAAAGAAAATAATAATACCGTCATTATCATTTCTAGAATAATCATTGTCGGTTTCGGTAAAATCAATAGCACCATTCAAATAACCCAAAAGGATGAAGATAATATTGAATAAAATAAGAAACACACTTACAGGAACAATTTTTAAATTCCAAAGTAAGGGATGATTTATTAGGAGGTATTTTTGAATATTTTTAAACATAATTTCTAGATTTAGGATACAAAAAAGCGACGAGTTGAGTTGGAAATATTTCTAAAATACTGTACAGGAATTTTTTCTGAAACAAGTAGATTCATAAAGTTGTAAACAGTGATGTTTTCTTTGAAACTAACGATGTAAGTACCACCATTAAATTGCAGTGAAACCAAATCTAATTTTTCAAAAGTTTCTCCCAATTGACTTTGAGACCATTCACTTTCAAACTCAATAACCAAATAATTTTCAATTGGAATTTCATTTTCTGAAACAGATTTTTCGTGAAGATTTTTCTGTTTTCCATGCTTTAAGAAAATCACTTGATCTGAAGTTTTTTCAACCTCATACAATTGCTGTGAACTCAATACAATTCCAATAGGTCGGAAAGGAGATTTTGCAATGGCTTTGAAATCTTCAAGTACAGTTTGTTGTGCTAAGATATCTAAATTTGCTAATGGCTCATCTATCAACAATATTTTTGGTTTTCTTAAAAGCATTCGTGCTAATTCAAAACGCATTTTGTATCCAGAAGATAAACTCTTCCAACTGTGATTTCTAAATTTTCGTAACCCTAATCTAGCGATTATTAATTCTATAATCAATTCATTTTCTTCAGGTTTGTAACCATAACTAGAAGCCGTGAATTGTAAGTTCTCAAACATAGAGCCATACCAAGTATCGGTCCTTTGAGGTATGTAAACTAATCTTGTTCTCAAATCGTAGTGATCATCATACTTAAAATGATAGTTTATGGTGCCACCAGTTGCATAAAGTTCACCACATAAGCAACGTAAAAGTGTTGTCTTACCATTTCCATTTTCACCAACTAAACCAAGAATTTCTCCCTGACGTAATTCCATTTCAATGGGACCTAGGCCAAAACTAGAACTTCCATAACTTTTCTCTAAACCACTTGTAGAAACTAAAACTTGCTTTTCTGCAATTTGTTTATTTATAAGTGTTGCATGTAAATCTGAAAGAACAGCTTGATACTTTTCTTTTTTGCCTTCAACATTAGTTTCGTTTTGGTCGAGCCAAATTAAAAAATCATTAGTTTTTTTGTAATGATTTAAATCCTCAGTGTCTAAGGTTAAATCAATAATTCTTTTGGTAAGAATTGTGAAATCATCAAACTTGAGAAAGTTTAATAACTCTTGATATTGTTTTTCAAATTCGTTCATGTAATGTATTGGTTGATTATTTTTTAAAGTTTCTTTTCAATATTGAATAGATAACGGTATGCCAAAATTTACCATCATAATATTCATTTTCTAATATATGAGCTTCTTTTACAAAGCCATTTTTTTGGAGAACACGCTCCGAAGCAATATTGTCAGGATCAATAACAGCTTCTATAGAATGCATCTTCATGTCTTCGAAGCCATATTCTAAAACAGCTTTTATAGCTTCTGTAACGATACCTTGTCCGTTATATTGTGGTAAAATCATATAACCTATTTCACAACGATGATTTTCGGGTTGAATTCTATAGTGACCAATAATTCCTATAAGTTTTGGATTTCCTTTTACAGTTATAGCCCAATTAATTCCTTCATTTTTTTCAATCTTTTCCTCAATCATATTAAAATGATTTAAAGCATCTTCTTCGGTTATAATCAACGGACGCGGAATGAACTTCATCGTTTCAGGATTACCTCTAAGTTCTAGTATTTCATTTAGGTCATCTATTGAAACTCGTCTTAAAAACAAACGTTCTGTTTCAAGATTTTTAAAGGGATGAAAGTTGATTTCAATCATAAACAAATTATTATTTTGTGAAATTAAACATAAAACTAAAATTAGTGTAACATTTTTTTATTTATTTGCTCTAATAATTAAATACTCAATTTATGAAATCGCCATAAACACGAGTTTGCGAATGCAAAAACCAATGAAAATAGCGATACATATGCACCAAAAAAACAAATAATATTTACATATGAAACATTTTCTTATCAAAGCATTTGCTCTTGGAACTTTAGTTTTAAGCTTCTCAACTGCAACAGCACAGCAGACGCCTGCGAGTTCAAACTACAACTACAATGAAGCATTTGGTAACAATTTTTATACCAAAAACGCTACTGAAACGCGTTCTGCAAGTGGCCAACCAGGTCCAAAGTATTGGCAAAACAGAGCCGACTATTCAATTACTGCTTCTTTAGACGAGAAAACAAATGAAATTAAAGGTTCAGAAGTTTTGACTTATACCAATAATAGCCCAGATAAATTGAGTTTTTTATGGCTTAATTTAGACCAAAATTTATTCAAAAAAGATTCTAGAGGAAACGCTATTATTCCTTTAAAAGGAAGTAGAAATGGAGCGAAAGGGCAAGATTTTGATGGTGGATTCAGAATTAATTCAATAAAAGTAGTTACAACAGTAGCTGGAAAATCATCTGAAAAACAGGCAAAATTTACTATTACAGACACAAGAATGCAGGTAGATTTACCTCAAAGCTTAAATGCAAATGGCGCTTCTGTAAAACTAAAAATTGACTTTGCATTTGTATCGCCAGAATATGGTTCGGACAGAATGGGAGTTTTAGAAACTAAAAATGGAAAGATATTCACCATGGCACAATGGTATCCAAGAATGTGTGTGTATGATGATGTTCGCGGTTGGAATACAAGACCTTATTTAGGTGCAGGTGAATTTTATTTAGAATATGGTGATTTTGATGTAACGATTACAGCTCCTGCATCACACATTGTTGTTGGTTCTGGTGAATTATTAAACCAAAATGAAGTTTATACAGCAGAGCAACAGAAACGTTGGACTGTAGCAAAAGCAAGTGATAAAACAGTTATGATTAGAACTGCAGATGAGGTAACTAATGCGTCATCAAGACCAGCAGGAAAAACAACTCTGACTTGGAAATTTAAAATTAAAAATTCACGTGATTTTTCTTGGGCTTCTTCACCAGCTTTTGTAGTTGATGCTGCTAAAATCAATCTTCCAAGTGGAAAAAAATCATTGGCTATTTCTGCTTATCCAGTAGAAAGCAATGGAAATAACGGTTGGGAACGTTCTACAGAATACACAAAAGCTTCCATTGAAAATTATTCTAAAAGATGGTTTGAATATCCTTATCCAGCAGCAACCAATGTAGCTGGAAACGAAGGTGGAATGGAGTATCCTGGAATTGTTTTCTGTAGTTGGGAATCTAGAGGTGCTGATTTATGGGGAGTTACAGATCATGAGTTTGGACATATTTGGTTTCCAATGATTGTGGGTTCTAATGAGCGTTTATTTGCATGGATGGACGAAGGATTTAATACGTTTATCAATGGTTTAAGTTCTCAAGATTTTAATAACGGTGAATACAAGCAACCTGTGACAGATATGCACCAAGCGGCTTTTGTATTGAGTAATCCAGAAATGGAACCTGTAATTGCTGCTCCAGATAATTTGAAAGAAGCTAATCTTGGAATTTTAGCTTATTACAAACCAGGTTCTGGGTTAGAAATGTTAAGAAATTCTATAGTAGGACCAGAGCGTTTTGACAAAGCTTTTAGAGTATATGTTGAGCGTTGGGCATACAAACATCCTCAACCAGATGATTTCTTTAGAACTTTTGAAAATGTAACTGGAGAAGATTTAGGATGGTTTTGGAGAGGTTGGATTATGAACAATTGGCCATTAGACCAAGCTATTACTAAAGTTAAGTATGTTAAAGGTAATGCTAAAAATGGTGCTACAATAACCATTCAAAATCTTGAAAAAATGCCTATGCCTGTTGTTGTAGAAATGAAAACTAAAACTGGAAAAACATCAAGAAAAACATTGCCTGTAGAAATTTGGCAACGCAACAATTCATGGACTTTTAATGTAGATACTAACGAAGAATTAGAATCAATAACTTTAGATCCAGATAAATCATTTCCTGATGTAAATGAAGAAAACAACGTTTGGACAGATGCTAAGAATGGAGTAGAGAAGAGCAAAGGTCTTGATGCTTACGTTGGTGAATACTCAAGTACTAAAATTCCTTTAAAAATTAGCTTCACTGAAGAAGATGATAGTTTAGTAATCAACTCACCTGGACAACCTTCAACACCTCTAGATGATAAAGGAAATGGTAAGTTTACTTTAGAACAAGCAGGTTTGACTGTTCAATTCAACAATACCAAAGATGGTTTTACACTTTCAATAAGCGGACAAACTTTTGAATTTACTAAGGATAAAAAATAATTAAATATTAAAATATAAAAAAAGGTACGTTTTAAATTACGTACCTTTTTTATTATAATTATTTTCGAATCGTTTCGCGACTTCAAGAAGTAACGATGAACCAATACCAAGTCTTTACAAATAAAACTAAAACTTTAAATTAAATACCTTTCCGATTTCATTACTTATTGTTTTTTAAAATGTCAATTAACTTGATGATTAAAGCACTTATCAATGAAAAAACGATTCCAATGGGTAGAATCTCGATATAGGTCATGCCAATTACAAATAAAGGATTTTTATAGGATTCCTTCATTTGGTTTATTTCATCAAATTTTGCTTGTAAATCTACTGCATTTATACCACTTGATTGCAAATTTTTAATTTCCATTGCCGAATATTTTTCCATAAAATCAGGATAGAAATTATATAATTCTACAAGCCATACTAAAACATAAATAGTAGAAATTAATAGTGCAATCAATAATCCAATAGTGAATGCTTTACCAAATGTTATTATTCCGTTATTTACAGTATCACGATATTGCTTCATTCCTACGAATGTGAAGGCAAAACCTATAAACATTCCAGTAAATCCTATAATATAACTTAAAGTGGCATCTTCAAGATTTTTAGAATGAACATAGACACTTATTCCAGAAAATAAAGCCACAATTAGTCCGCCAATTAGTCCATTTTTTAAAATGATATTTTTCATAATATTGTTTTTAGCTTAGTTAATCAAAGATACTAATTTTATTTATCTGAAATAAAAACCATATTTTTTTGTGAATCAATATAATAACTATCTTTTCGTTTATCAATTATTTCTAATCCTTGGTAGATTTTGTTGTAATAAAAACGTTCGTCATAGTTTGTCGTAGTAGATAGAGGAATAATAATTTTTCCTTCAAAATTGCAAACGCCCAATTTATTACCTTGTGAAATCATAAAATAATTACCTCCGAAATACTTAAAATAATTATAATCAAATGATACTATTGTTTTATTAGATCTTATGTTTAAAATTGATGAAACATCGTTGGTTTTCTTACTTGAATCTTTTTTCGATACAAAAACAAAATCGTTATGATAACTTTTTTGTAAATAATCATATTCATTTGGAATTAAATTCTTGAAATCATTATCTAATAAGCCATATTTGTTGTCTTTCTTATAAATGAAATAGGCGTTTTTATTATGATAATCATGATCTATTGGCATGGCCATTTCACCATATGGACTTGGTTCTTCAATAGTGCATTCTGGAACAATAGATTCATATATAATTTCGGTTAATGGTTTTCCTTCCTTTGAAATAAAACCTTCCTTAGCGTTTAATTTTACTTTATAAAAAGCAATACCGGTTTCATATCTGTTGAAATAAACTTCAATATTTTCATATTCAAATGGTATTATTTCGGTTCCATTAGGATGAATAACACCATACTTTTTATCTTTTTTTGCAACCATAAAATCAGCACTTGCTGACCCAAAAGAATCGTAAATAAAATCGGTTAATGGTTTTAAATCCAGATCGAAAATAGCCAATTTTCCATTTTTCTTCAAACGATAAATTGTATTAAATTTATCTATATTTTCATAAGTTTCAGGAAGTAATAATTCACCTTTTTCATTATAAAGAAGGTATTTTTTATCTTTAATGGCAATGAATCTTCCTTTTTCTGGTTTAGTAATGTAATTGAATTCCACAGGAATTAACAGTTTATTCGTCGATAAATCAACCAAACCTTGAAGATAAAATTTATCAACTTTATTTTGAACTAGTGCTAAATTGTTATCAAGTTTTTCATAAACATTACCATAAGGTGTTGTAATTTTTACAGGAGGTTTTTCATCATTACTATTTCTTGCAAAACTATAATCTCTGCTTTCTTCTATTACAGGTGCATCGTTATTTTGCATTTCTACATTTTTCTTTAGGAGTTTTCCTTTTGGTGTAAAAATCAATTCTTCATCTCCCAAATTTGCAACAACAACCGAATCAATCACAACCTCTTTTTTATGATTTCTTTTTACACTTCTTTTCTCTTCGTTATGAATGTAATCATATTGAACAGGCAAAATTTGTTTTCCTGTATTGGAAATCAAGCCATACTTTTTCCCAATTTTTACAGGATAGTTTTCATGAAAGCCAAACATTACAGTCGTGTAACTTATGTTTAATCCTTCAATTCCATCATAAATGGCTGGTGTGATTTCTTTAGCATTGTTATCTAAAATACCAAATTTATTGTTTTTTAAATAGATGGCATACACTAAAAGCGGTTTCATTGAAACGGTATCAAAAGCAGAGATGAGTTGGTATTTTTTTGTTCCAATTAACTTGTCGTAATCCACTCTGTTTAAAACACCACTTTTGTCGTAGGTTAATTTAGTTTGTGCAAATTGATTACTTGTAATTAACAAAACAAGCAACATAAATAATTTTTTCATTTTCATTTTATTTTAAACGTTCTAATACACCTTTTCGTTTTACAATATTTTTATAATCCCATTGAATTACTTTCGATTTTTGAAGCCAACGTTCTATATCAGAAGCGTTTATTTCATCAACAGAGGTATAGGTTTTTGAAGCATCTTTAAACTTTCCTGAACCTAATTTAAGTTCAGATTCTTCAAAACTAGCGCCACTCCAAAACATCAATCGTACTCCATTTTTTAGTTTGTCATAACCTACAATTGGGTTTCCATTATCAAACCAAACAGGATGTGCATGCCATACTTTATTTTCAAAATCGGAAAGATGTTTTTGAATGATTTCCAACAATTTGTCACAAGTAGCTTTGTCTTCAGTTGATTTTGAATTGTTATAGCTTAAAATATCTTCATGAATCATAATTTCTTTTTACAAGCTTTCGCCAAAAGTTAGTAAATTCTTATCAGGATCAAGTATCGAAAATTCTCTTTGTTGCCAAGGTTTATTTTCCAGTTGTCCGTTGGGATGAATCCAAACTTTTGTATCTAAAAATGTTTGATACAAGTTGTCAATAGCATTAGTTCTTATATAAACTTGACCATAATTCTCATCTAGATTTAAATCTTTAAACTCAAAGAAATGTATTTGAATTTCGTCTTTTTGTACCATCAAATAGCCATCATAATCAGCACTTCCAAACAATTGAAAACCTAATTTGTTGAGGTAAAAATCCATCGTAATTTTCTTGTTACGCATAGGAAGTTTTGGGTTGATATCTGTGAGCATAGTTTACTTTTTATAGAGTTCATTAAAATCAAAATAGCTTATTTCCGAATTCTTTGTAGCTTCAATTTTTTTTACTTTTTTATTGTATTCAATAGTGTCATAATCTATCGGAAGTATTATTTTTCCTTTAGCATCCATTAAACCATATTTTTTATTTTTTTCAACTTTTATAGAACTTTGAAAACTAGTCATCGAATCATAATCAAATTCGGTAAAAAATTTCCTATTTGTATAGAGTGCGTTTTTATTGTTTTTCGTCAGAACTAAAAGAATACCGTCGCTACTATAATTCGTTAAATAGTTGATGGAATCATATTCTAATGGTAAAATTACAGTTCCAATATAATCTACAATTCCTGATTTACCTTTTTCTTCCACAATCATTTCTTTATCATCAAGCACTTGAATTTTATCGAAAACAAGATTGGTTTCTTGCCATTTTGCAATGTCAAAAAGCACTTTTTTTCCGTCTCTTTCTAACAACAATCTATCGAGAATATTTTTGTAATGAAAAAATGTGATTTTATCATAAATCAATGGAAGTTTTTCTTCGAAATTATTGTTGACTAAGGTATATTTATCTCCAATCTTCACTTTGAAGCAATCTAAAATGGAGTCAAAATATTGATTGAAATTGATCTCTACTTTGTCATAATTCGTACTTATCTTTTTTCCTTTTTTATCTATAAAGTAATAGGTTTTATCTTCTTGAACTAAAATTCCCATTTTATACATTCTCAAACTTTTGAATTTAAAAGGAACTACAACTTTGTTTTTGTTATTAATGATGCCAAACAAACTATCTTTTTTGTAAATAGCAATTTCGCTATCAACGTAACTAACATAATCCGATTTATCAATCTTGTAAATCAATGGATTGATAAAATTACCACCATTTGATTTCCAAAATTTGACTCTCGTAAATTTGTTATCGAAATAGGGTTTGTCTTTTTTTACACTTAAAAGCGTTCTATCTTGAAATGAATTATTTGATTTAGAATATTCTACAGATAAATAATATTCAATGGGAATTTTTTTCGTTCTATTTCCATTAGAATTTCCTGTTCCATAACTATTTCCACTTGCCTCAGTAACTTCATTTTCGTTTGGTTCTATCCTTTTTGTAAAATGCAAAGACACAGTGTAGGTTGCAGAACTCGAACCTTCATCATGAGTTTCAAAGTTGGGTTCGTCATAAATTAAAGAACTAAAAACAAATACTTTTTTTTCATCTTTTATTTTGAAAACAGGAAAAAGTTTGGCTGTTGGTTTGTTGTTGAGCAAAGCCATAACTGATTTTTGCAAAATGTCATACATTTCTTTTTCGTCACTATTCATTTCAGAAATAGGTCGATATTCGTTTTTTTGTTGTGAAAAACTGAAAAACGTAATCAAAAGAAAAACTGTAAAAAGAAATGATTTTTTTATATTAGTAGAATTCATATTTCTTGACATTGCCATAATTATTGGTTACTTGCAAAGCGTTTGGTGTATAATTGAAAATGGTTTCAGAAAAATTAATATTTGTATTTGATTTGGAATATTTTCTAGAATCAGCAATTTTTTTCAGTCGATTTTGATCGTCATATTCATAGGTAATTAGCATTTCATAAGAAGTTTTAGAATCGGTTTGATAATGCTCTTTTAATTTCGTTCCATCGTATTTATAAGTAATTAAAGAAGTGTTTTTTTCAACTTCTTTATCTTTTTTATGGCTATAAATAGTTCGAATCATTTTTACAAGCTGCTTATTTTCATATTCAAATTCTTCTTGCACATATTCTTTACCAAATTGATACTGAAAACGTTCGGTTACATTATTGTTTACATCATATTTATATGTTGTGTATCGTTTTTTGTCGCCTTGCCAAATCAATAAATTATCGTTGTTATAAACTGCCGAATCTTTAACAATGGTGCTATTGTAAGTGATTTTGTCTTTAAAACTATTGCTAGTTTTTTGATAAATAACAATCAAATTTTTATTTGCATCATACACACATTCATCAGTTTTTGTTTCTTTTGATTCACCTTGAATGATTGTTGTTTCTTTTTTTAGCAACAGCTCTTTATCGTAATAATATTTTTCTATTCTATCTTTCGATTTTACTTCAATAATTTTACCTTTTTCGTAAAGAACTTCTGCTTCTGTTACATTTTTGTAGGAAGTGCCATTTTCTCTTTTTATTTCGTAGGAATTACTGAATGCAATTACTCGATTTTTCTTGTCAAGATTAGCCAAATAAAGGTTTTTAGAATTATCTGCATTTTGAATCGCAATTGCAGTAATATCGTTGTCTCTCTTACTTTCTTGAATAGCTCTTTCGTTGGCACGTTTTATCTTTTCTTCATCAGAAGTTGTGATCGTTTCTTTTTTTATAAGCACATTGTTTTTATACTCATAAGTGGTGATTTTGGTCGTATTATCTTCAAGTACCGTTTCTTTAATGATATTTCCATTTTCATCATATTCTTTGGTCTTTCTATCGATGATGGATTTTTTGAGTTTTTTATTCAGCGGTTTTAGATAATCCAAGTTGTGTTCTGGAAGTTTAATTTCGGGTAAAATGATTTTAGCTTCAGGCGATTGAAATTGCCCAAAACTAAACGTTGAAAACAGTAATAAGTAGAATAAGAAGTTTAATTTCATGAAATTTTTGAAAAAAAGTAAAAGTATAAAAAATATGCAACAAATGAAGTTAAAAAGTAGGGTAGTGTAGAAGCAATTTTATCAGCAATTTTAAAAAAAATGTTTAGATTAATCTTAAAAATCAATTTTAATTTGATAGTTTTGATATCTTATTAATCCAAAATTAAACTTATGAAACTTAAAAAATTAATTTTATCTGTAGCTTTTTTAATGATTGCTAATTTTGCTAGTGCTTTTACAATCAAATATTACAACAATGATTCTAAAAATCATACCATGGAAGTTCGTTCTAATGGTTCTACACAAAAGGTAGAATTTAGTAGTTCAACTTCAGGTTCAACGTCTATTCAGACCAGTGCTTCTGAAGTAGAAATTAAAACAGAATGTGGTTGGGTAAAAGTTAAAGATGGTGCTAAAATCAGCATTAAAAACGGATGTATTAAAATAGAATAATCCAATGATATAATTGTAAAAGCCCTGAGAAATCAGGGCTTTTTTTTATTAAATAGTTCTCAAATTGCTTTTAAGCTTTTGTGACTTTTCACTCTTATTGCCTTACAATGACAAGCAGAGTATAGTTTACCAATTTTTATATTATTCTAATTTAAAATTTACTGGTAAAGCAAATTCTGTTTGAACTAGTTTTCCTTCAAACGTGCCAGGTTTCCATTTAGGCATTTTTTTTACAATTCTTATTGCTTCATTATCCAATTGCTTCTCGACACTTTTAATGATTTTTGGATTTATTACAGAACCATCGGTGTCAATTATGAAACTCACATAAACTACACCTTCAATGAAATTGTTCATGGCATCTTTTGGATACACTAAGGTTTGACCTATAAATTTGTATAATTCGGTTACACCACCTATATATTCTGCCATTTCTTGATAAGAGCAATATTCTGTTTTATTTCCTTGTTCATCAAAACATTCTCCATTTTGCCATTCTCCATTTTGCCATTGCTCAACTCTTTTCAAATTGCCGTTTCTGTAGAAAACTTTGAATTCACCATTAAGCTTATTTTCAGTATAAAAGCACGTAACTTTTTTCTCACCACTAAGGTACCATTCTTCATACTTTCCGTTTTTAATTGGTAACGTTGCGCTTACATTTTTCTTGTTATTGGCACTTATTTTATCATATACTTCATAGGCAGCCATCAAATTTTCTGCATGCAAATAATAAATCTTATGAACATAAAGATTTGGATTCATTGCTTCGGCAATAGCAAATGCTTCAGCTTTAGATCTGTGGCATTTAATTATATAACCATTTTCATTTCTGTAAAAAAGGGAATCTTTGTTTTTGGTTACAATATCTGATTGAGCTGAAATTTCTATTGCGAAAAACAGCAGCAACAAGAGTAAATTATGTTTTTTCATTGTGAATATTTGAAGTAAAAGTATAAAAAAAACTACAAGGTTTTTTTGGTTTTATCATCTTTGTCAAAGTTCGAAACTTTGACAAAGGTTGTTCTAAGGTTATTAAATAACTAAAAAATCATTTATATTTGTGTGATTACAAAAAAGCCAAAATGAGATACCAAAACATTCGCGAAGAAGAATTAAAAAACAAAGTAGGAGCCGATTGGTTCAAACAATTTGATACTACCGAAATTTTAGGTAACATCGATTTCACAGTTTTTCCGCAACAAGATAATTTATTTGGTCGTACTCCTTTACTTTGGGCAGAAGCCAAAACAGGTAATTTTGATGTAGTTACAATGTTTGTGCAACTTATTTTAACTATTGGTAAAGCGCGAACTTTTGATAAAACCATGCCGCCAGCTTTTTTGGGAGCTTTCGACTTTAAAAAAATAGCATTTGTACCATACATCAACATACAAGATATTTTTTACATAAACGATTTCAATTGGAATGTTGCACCAAGTAATCACGAAAGCAAAGAATTTCAGCTAATTAAACAACGTATTGAAGCTACATTAAAACAAAACACTTACGTTTATGATTATGAAAAAGATGAAAAAGAACTTCAATCGTTTATAAAAAATAACGTAGCTAAAGCCACAACAACTAGTAAATTAAAGATTGATAAAAACAATTTCATCCCAATATATTTACGTTGGTTAGAGATTGTAAAACCCATTATTGATGTAAATTGGGAGGACTTAAAAAAAGCCAATATTTTAGACAGCGATTTCTATTTGGCTGATTTGTTTGTTGATGATAAAGACACCCAAACTATTGGAGACGATTTATCTATTCGCGAAAATTTATTTGTGATGTTTCAAAATGAAGGGTATAAAATAGCTAAGGAAAACCTCAAGCAAATGTTTGATGCTACCATTATGCTAAAAAATAAAGACACCTATTTGCATTTTTGGAAACGCTACAAACGACCACCACTCAGAGAATTTCAAGATTATATTATTGAACGACGTGATTTATTGGTGCCACAAGACATTCGTGAGCGCAAAGGTGCTTTTTTTACTCCACGTATTTGGGTAGAATTATCACAAAAATACTTAACCGACTATTTAGGCGAAAACTGGCAAGATGATTATTATATTTGGGATTGTGCCGCAGGAACAGGAAACCTTTTAGCAGGATTGACCAATAAATATAACATTTACGCCAGCACGCTAGACCAAGCCGATGTAAACGTAATGCACGAACGTATTGATCATGGAGCCAATTTGCTTAAAAAAAATGTGTTTCAATTTGATTTTTTAAATGATGATTTTTCTAAACTGCCACAAAGTTTGCAAGACATTATTAATGATGAAGAAAAACGTAAGAAGTTAGTGGTTTATATTAATCCACCTTATGCTGAAAGTGGTGATAGTAAACAAAGAATGGGAACCGGAAAAAATAAAGCTAATGTTGCCTCTGAAACTATGATTTATAAAATTCATAGTGATAATTATGGAACTGCAACAAGAGAACTTTTTACACAATTCTTAATCCGGATAAATAGTGAAATTACAAATTCTATTGTAGCACATTTTTCAACATTAAAATTTGTGCAATCTCAAAATTTTGCAAAATTCAGATACTACTTTAAAGCGTCTTATAAATCTGGATTTCTTGTTCCAGCTAACACATTCGATAATGTTAAAGGCCAATTTCCCATAGGATTCTATGTGTGGAATTTAAATGAGAAAAAAAACATTGAATCTTTTAACATAGATGTTTATAATCTTACTGGTTATGTTGGAGAAAAATTAATTCATACACATGTTAAAGGAACGTTTTTAATAGACTGGCTTCGAAGTTATTATGATAAATCAGGGAATAATCTTGGTTTTCTTAGAGTAAATGGTCCAGATGTTCAAAATAATTTAGGTGTTTTCATAACTACCAATCCTACGGAAAATGATATAAAAAAACATTTCATATATAACATTACTTTAATGAATGTGTTGCAAATGTCTATTTATCATTCTGTACGAATCTCAACAAAAGCGACATGGCTTAACGACAGAGATCAATATTTATTTCCAAACGAAAATTGGCAAACTGATTTAGAGTTTCAAAACGATTGTTTAGCTTACACATTATTTAATAACAATATTCAAAGTCAATTTGGCGCCAACCATTGGATACCTTTTACAGAATATGAAGTCAATGCACAAGCCAAGTTTGAAAGTAATTTCATGACCAATTTTATAAAAGGTAAAATACAACAAGAAGTTCCAACTATAGATTTATTTTCAACCGCAAACCCTTTGTCAAAGTTCGAAACTTTGACAAAGGTTGAAAAAGAAAACAAACCATTAGAATTCTCAGAAGAAGCCACAGCTGTTTTTGATGCAGGTCGAGAATTATGGAAATACTATCATGCACAAAAAGACGTGAATGTAAACGCATCTTTATATGATATTCGCGAATATTTTCAAGGAAGAAATGATAAAGGCAGAATGAATTCTAAAAGCGATGATGCAACTTACACACAACTAATTGCTGACCTTAGAAGTAAACTTGCAGTTTTAGCAGATAAAATAAAACCAAAAGTGTATGAATATGGTTTCTTGAAGGAGTAATTTTTTCACTTTTGTCAAAGTTTTGAACTTTCACCTTTGTCAAAGTTCAAAACTTTGACAAAGGTTATCAAAGGATATTTAAAAAATAAAATGAATATTAGAAATGAAATTTTAGTACCAGAAGCATATTATCATATTTATAATAGAGGAATAAATAGTGGTAAAATTTTTAGTAGTGAAGAAAATTATTTATTCTTTTTATCAAAATTTGCTACTTATCTAAATCCTATTTGTGATGTGTTTGCATATTGTTTGATGCCAAATCATTTTCATTTTTTAATCAGGATTAAAAGTGAAGATGAAATTAGAAACTTTTTGAAGGCTCAAAACCCTAAAACCAAAACCTTTGTCAAAGTTCAAAACTTTGACAAAGGAATAACAGATAAAATTCAAAACTTTGACAAGCTTAATAATCACGAAAAAGGATTGCATTCTTTTGATTCAATTGTTAGCAAACAAATAGGTAAGTTTATTAGTAGTTATAGTCAAGCGTATAATAAAGTTAGTAATAGACACGGAGCATTACTTGAATCACCATTTAAGAGAAAACGAATCGATTCTGATGAATATTTAAGGAATTTAATTCTTTACATTCATTTAAATCCAACAGATTTGAAGCAAAATTTTGAGGTTTATAAATTTTCATCTTACAAATCAATAGTATCAAATTCTAAAACAAAATTAAAAAGAGAAGAAATTATAAACATCTTTGATGATGTAGAGAACTTTATTTATTCTCATAGACATCCTCCTAAATTTGATTTCTCATTTTAATAAAATTTTTTTTAGATAATTTTAAAACCACACCTTTGTCAAAGTTCAAAACTTTGACAAAGGTTACAAAGGTTCTTAACAGTCAAAATATGCAGAGATGGGAAGAGATTTAGTTCCAATAGCACGTCACAATTTAGATGTTTCAAGTTTTGAAGCCTTGGCAAAAGACATTTCTAATCGAATGCAATTCAATATTGAATATGGTTATTATGATTCGGAAAAAAATTGTGAACTTCTTGGTATTCCTTTTGTAGAAGAATTTATTTCTTTAGGAATAGCTTATTTTAATAAAGAGCGCGATACCATTTACATACTAATTGATTTTTCCTATCAAGAAAAATTGTGTTATGAGAAATATGGCGATGCTTTGTTTTCAATGGCAATTTACAACTATTCCGATGAAGAAGTTTTTCATTCACAAGAAGAAATTGAAGAAAAAAAATGGATTTTAAGTGAATTAAGTTATGATTTGCAATATACTTCAAACGGAAATTCATTAGCTGAAATTGGTAGAGAAGTCATCAATTTAGATTTTGAATATTTCTCAAGATGGTCCTTTTTTTATAACATCGTGATTTACGAAAATTATGAAGACCATATTCATGATTTTAATAAGTTTCGTCGCAATATGATGCGATTTTGTCAACTTTTTGGTGGTGATAAAATATACTACATCGATGATCAAAATCGACTTTTAAAAGGTATTGGTCAAAGTGATGAATTGCTTTATTCATGGAATGAATTGGAAATTATTTTGAAAGAAAGACTAAGCGATTTTATTATTTCTATACCCAAAATGATGACCGATAAATACTATAAAAGAAGCTTTCAAACTTGCAAAAATTATGATTTAGGTTTTGTAGATGATTTTTCAGATTTATAGTTTCACAATCCCAACTCCATCACTGGCATAAACCTATCTTTTACGGTGGTTTCTAGTTTGCCAATGGTTTGAAATCCGTGTTTTTTGTAAAAACCTTCTGCGTAGGGTTCAGAGTCTAGGTAAACTCTTTTATAATTTTGGTTTTGGATGCGGTTTAAAAAATCGGTGATGAGGTAACTGCCCATTCCTTTGCCAATGTATTGTGGTAAAAGAAACAAATTATCGAGTTTGATGTTGTGTTCGTCTTCCAAAATATAAGAGTAATAGCCCACAATTTTATCTTCTACAGCAAAAGTATAAACAGGATGTGTATTGATGTACTCTTGTGTAATAGTAAGCGCATCATCCCAAACCAAAAGCAAATCTTCGGAGTAACCCCAAAAGGCTTTCGACTTTTTAGTGATTTGGGTTAAGTGTTCGTGGTCGGTTGCGTTGGCTGGTTGTATAGTCATGTTGAGAAGGTTGGTTTCTCAAAGATAATAAAAAAAATAGAACGCAGATGAAACGGATAATACGCAAACGCGGATGAAACGGATTTTTTGTTTTGTAGCACAGAGTTACACGAAGTTTGGCACAGAGTTACTCAATGTTTTTTCTTTTGTGACTTTTGTGTTTAAATGAGGCATAACAGAAAAGACCTAACAGGTTTTAAATCCCATTAGGTCTAATCCAACTAAAACCAACCAAATACTTATAAAGAAAACTTTATTTTAATTTTCAAATTTGCGGTTTAACTCACCAACTCGCTTTGATTTCTAAATACCAATTGTCCGTCGAAAGCATCTAGCAAGATGATACTATCTGTAGTAACTTTTCCTGCCAAAATCTCTTTAGACAATTGATTTAATACTTCTCTCTGAATAACTCTTTTCACAGGACGTGCTCCATATTGCGGATCGTAACCTTTTTGTGCTAAATAATCAATCGCTTCTGGAGTTGCATCCATCGTGATGTTTTGGTGTGCTAACATTTTGGTTACACTTTTCAATTGCAATCCAACAATTTGTTTGATGTTCGCACTTGTTAATGGTGTAAACATTACAATTTCGTCAATTCTATTGATAAATTCTGGTCTTACCGTTTGTTTTAATAATCCTAAAACTTCTACTTTGGCAGCTTCGGTTACGGCTTCGATATTTCCTTTTAAATTATCAAATTTCTCTTGTATAATGGCACTTCCCATATTGGAAGTCATGATGATAATTGTGTTTTTGAAATCAGCAACACGACCTTTGTTGTCGGTCAATCGTCCTTCATCCAAAACTTGTAATAAGATATTAAAAGTATCAGGATGTGCCTTTTCAATTTCGTCCAAAAGAATTACTGAATACGGTTTTCTTCGAACTGCTTCGGTCAATTGTCCGCCTTCGTCATAACCTACATATCCTGGAGGCGCACCAACTAATCTGCTTACAGAATGACGTTCTTGGTATTCACTCATGTCAATACGAGTCATCGCATTTTCATCGTCAAATAGATATTCGGCTAACGCTTTGGCTAATTCGGTTTTTCCAACACCTGTTGTTCCTAAAAATAAGAACGAACCAATTGGTTTTTTCATGTCTTGCAATCCAGCACGACTTCTACGAACAGCATCGCTTACCGCTTCGATAGCTTCTTCTTGACCTACAACTCTGTGGTGTAATTCGTCCTCTAGTTTCAAGAGTTTTTCTCTTTCGCCTTGCAACATTTTCATTACTGGAATTCCAGTCCATTTTGCAACAACTTCTGCAATATCTTCACGAGTTACTTCTTCTTTGATTAACGAAGTTCCGGCTTGGTTTTCGGCTAATTGAATTTGCAAAGCATCCAAGCGTTCTTGCGCTTCTTTAATTTTTCCATATCGGATTTCAGCAACTTTTCCGTAATCACCATTACGTTCAGCTTGTTCGGCTTCGGTTTTAAAATCTTCAATTTCTTGTTTGATGTTTTGAATATTGTCCACCACATCTTTTTCAGATTTCCATTTGGTGAAAATTTCGTTTCGGTCTTCTTTTAAGTTTGCCAAATCCATTCCCAAACCTTTCAATTTGGTTTCGTCATTCTCTCTCTTAATCGCTTCCATTTCGATTTCCAATTGCATGATTTTTCTATCCAAAACATCCAATTCTTCAGGTTTTGAATTGATTTCCATACGCAATTTAGAAGCCGCTTCGTCCATCAAGTCAATCGCTTTATCTGGAAGAAAACGATTGGTAATATAACGTTGCGATAATTCAACCGCCGCAATAATAGCATCATCTTTGATTCGTACTTTGTGATGGGTTTCATATTTTTCCTTGATACCACGCAAAATCGAAATCGCACTTTCAGTATCTGGTTCATCAACCATTATTTTTTGGAAACGTCTTTCGAGTGCTTTGTCTTTTTCGAAATATTTTTGGTATTCGTCAAGAGTCGTTGCACCAATCGCACGCAATTCACCACGAGCTAAAGCAGGTTTTAGAATGTTGGCAGCATCCATAGCGCCTTCGCCACCACCAGCACCAACCAAAGTATGGATTTCGTCAATGAAAAGCACAATATCACCTTCGGCAGAAGTTACTTCTTTTACAACGGCTTTTAGTCGTTCTTCAAACTCACCTTTGTATTTTGCGCCGGCAATCAATGCGCCCATATCTAAGGAATAAACGATTTTGTCTTTCAGGTTTTCAGGAACATCGCCATCTACAATTCGGTGCGCTAAACCTTCGGCAATGGCTGTTTTTCCAACACCAGGTTCACCAACCAACATCGGATTGTTTTTAGTACGACGCGTTAGAATTTGTAAAACTCTTCGGATTTCTTCATCACGACCAATTACTGGATCGAGTTTACCGCTTTTAGCTAATTCGTTGAGGTTTTTAGCGTATTTATTCAAAGAATTGTAAGTTTCTTCGGCTGATGCAGAAGTTACTCGTTCTCCTTTACGCATTTCGTCGATAGCAGCTTGCAAACCTTTTTCAGTAACACCCTGATCTTTCAAAATCTGTGCGACTTTACTTTTCGATTTGAAAATAGCTAAGATTAAATGTTCGATAGAAACGAATTCGTCGTTCATTTTTTTGGCAATGATTTCGGCTTCGTTTACCGTTGTGGAAGCATCACGAGAAAACATGATGTCGCCACCAGAAACTTTCGGAAAACTTTGAATCGTGCTGTCTAATACTTTTTTGAAAAGTTCCACATTAACGTTGAGTTTTTTCAAAATAAAAGGAGTTACATTTTCGTCGACTTCCAAGATGCCTTTGAAAATGTGTTCGTTTTCGAGCTGTTGTTGCCCAAAACTTTGTGCAATTTGCTGTGCTTGTTGCAAAGCTTCTTGCGATTTGATTGTGAATTTATTGATGTTCATATTTTTGTTGTTCGTTGTTTATTGTTTGTTGTTGAATTACTTATTTATTAGGATTTCGTCAATATGTGTTCCAATCCTAATTTTAGGACAAAATGACTGATTTTGAGGTGTAAACACTATTAAAGTTACGACAATTTGTCTTAGTAAATGACAAGTATTCTTATTTTTTAATACTAATTTTTGAATTATTTAGTTATAAAGGAAAACGTAGCCATGAAACGACTTTCTTTAGTATTAATTTTACTTTTTTTTATTTCTTGTAAAAAAGAAACACCAAAGAGTCCATTGGATAATTTAGCTGATTTAGATGTTAAATTAAGTGTTCCAAATCCGGGTGAATGGATTGCAGAGCATAATGAATCTGGGCAAAGTTTTGAAGAATATACTCAAATTGATCCTGTAACAATTTCAGAAAAACGGAAAGTAATTTATATTCAGCCGATTGGAAATTTTACTTCAGAAGAAAAGATTATAGTTGACAAAACAGTTGAATATGTGGGTAAGTTTTTTCAATTGAAAACTACAGTGTTGCCTTTAATTCCTGAGGATGCTATTCCAAGTGATAAAAAGAGAATGAATAGTGGTGTTGAGCAATTTGATGCAAGCTATATAACGCATAAGCTTTTGCCAAAAAAAATGCCTGAAGATGGTATTGTAGTTATGGCAATAACAGCTAAAGATTTGTATCCGAGTGAAGATTGGAATTATGTTTTTGGTTTAGCAAGTTATCAAAAGCGTACAGGAGTTTCTTCATTCAATAGGTTTTTAACGGATAATGATTATACACTTTGTTTGAATAGAATTACAAAAACTGCTGTTCATGAAATTGGGCACATGCTTACAATAAATCATTGTAAGCATGCCGTTTGTTTAATGAATGGTGTTAATCATTTGCCAGAATCTGATACAAAACCAAATGCTTTGTGTTCGGAATGTTTGAAAAAGTTGTCTTGGAATTTGAAATATGATGATAAAAAACGCTTTAGTGAATTGATTTCTTTTTTAAATTCTAATCATTTGGAGAAAGATGCCTTACTTTTGCAAAAACAATTAGAAGCTTTAGATTAATTAGATATGAGTTTATTTAAAAATATATTTGGCTCTTCAGAAGAAGGAAACCAATCTTCAAAAATAGTGTGGAGACAACTAACCGATTTAGGTCAGTTGAATGAAATTATCGATTTATCGAATGAAAAAGCAGTTCTGATTTTCAAACACAGTACACGTTGTAGTATTAGTCGTTTTGCTTTAAAACAATTTGAAAACGAATTTGATTTGGAAGAAAAAATCACACCTTATTTCTTAGATTTATTAAATCATCGTGATGTTTCAAATGAAGTTGCCAATCTATTTGATGTGTTTCACCAATCGCCACAAATCTTGTTGATTAAAAATGGGAAGGCTATTTTTTCAACTTCTCATGATGATATCGATGCTAAATTTTTGGAACGATTCACAGTATAAATAGAAAAACGCATTTGAAATTAAATCCAAATGCGTTTTTTTATAAATCTTAAATCTTAAACTATCTTCTAAATTTATTTCTAACGATAATATCTTTTAGTTTGGCTTTTAAGTCTTCTCCAGAATCATAAACCATTTGCTCATTGCTTGGAAAAGGAACGGCTCTTTGGTCGAAGTAGCTGATGTAACTTTCGTCACAAGCATTTCTGTCGCCATTATATCTTGCGTAAACATGTTCGAAAACAAATTCGCTAGCCAATGGAAACGTTTCAATTAATTGATTGTTTCTAAAATCTATATAATCAACTTTAGCAACAACTTGAGTAGATTTGAATTGTCTAAATTCATAAACAGTTGCTCTTACTGTTTTAAAATTATCTACACGAATTGGGTTGCCTTTTTCGTCTTTTACTGGATTTCCGTTGGCATCTAAAAGCGGTTTTGTACCATCTTTTACTTGTCGCTCCTTTTGGAATTCTTTTTCTTTAACTTGTTCTGGCGAGATATTTATTTGACGAAAGTTTACAATCAAACCATAATCATAAGTGATTCCTTTTACTTTATTGCTATGATAAACCGTCCATTTGTCGTTTAAACCAAAAGTACTGAAGTCTAACAAATCATTTTGTAAACGCACAGGAATAACCATATTGGTTTCGTTTTTGGTAAAAACGCTAACGTAATCGGTTCCTTTATTTTGAGCTTCGTTTATTAGCGCATTTACTTCTTTAAAATTTGGTGAGAGCGTATTTAAGTAAATCAAATCATCATAAGCACGACGGAAACTCATTTTATCTTTGGTAGCTAAAAGTGCTTTAGAATTATCGTAAAGGTGTTTGGCAAGTGCATTTTTACTATTTATAATCTGGTCAGAATAATCTTCAAATGGAAAAATAGCATTACGTCCTTCTTTCATCAATCGCAATGGTAAAAGAGGTTTTATCAACTCTTGACGGTTGTTCAATTGAAGATAGGTAGTATAAATTTTCTCTGTATTACTTGGACTTGCGTCTTTAAACCAAAGATTGATGTTTTGCAAATCACGTTCTTTAGCTTTTGCAAAAGCTTCTTCAAGTAGATAAATATAATCTTGTTTGCCTTTTGCTTCTTTTCGGTTTCTTAATCCTTCTACAGCAGTTTGGATAGCACTATCATAATCGCCAGAAGTTAATGATTCTCTAGTTTGTCTTACTCCACATGAAGTGATAAGAACAAAAAAGGTAAGTAATAGTGTAATTTTCTTCATGGTATGTAATTTAGAGTTACTAATTGGAACAATCCAAAAAGTAAGCCAAAAATAAAAGTTTATTATTTTCTAACGAATGGTGGTAATAATTTGCTAGAAACTTCTCCAAAACCAATGCGAACTGAACTATTTTGACAATAACCTTTCATTATAACGGTATCATTATCGTTGATAAATTTACGCTCGCTACCATCTTTCATTTTGATTGGATTTTTTCCACTCCAAGTCAATTCTAACATGGAACCATAACTATCTTCTGTTGGTCCAGATATAGTTCCAGAACCCATCATATCACCAGAATTTACTCTACAACCATTAGAAGTATGATGTGCTAGTTGCTGACTCATAGACCAATACATGTACTTGAAATTAGATTTTGAAACTAATGTTTCTTCTACATTTTCGGGTTTTATGTAAACTTCTAAGTTAATGTCGTAAGCGTGTTTTCCTTTTTGTTGCAAATAGGGAAGTGGTGTTGGTTCTTGTTTTGGTCCTTTAGTTCTGAATGGTTCTAAAGCATCCATAGTCACAATCCAAGGTGAAATTGACGAAGCAAAGTTTTTAGCTAAGAAAGGTCCAAGTGGCACATATTCCCATTTTTGCATATCTCTTGCGCTCCAATCGTTCAATAAAACCATTCCGAAAATATAATCTTCGGTTTCGTTTACTGGAATATTTTCTCCCATAATATTGGCGTCAGTTGTAATGAAAGCTGTTTCCAATTCAAAATCAATCGCTTGTGATGGACCAAATACTGGTGTTGATTGACCATTTGGTAATGTTTGTCCCATTGGTCTGTGTACAGGAATTCCAGATGGTACAATAGTAGAACTTCTACCATGATATCCTACCGGAATATGAAGCCAATTAGGTAACAAAGCATTTTCAGGATCACGGAACATTTTACCTACGTTAGTTGCATGCTCTTTACTTGAGTAAAAATCGGTATAATCACCAATTTGAACTGGTAAAAGCATCTCAATATCGCTAATTTTGAAGATAACTACATCACGATGTTCTTTATTATCTCTAAGTTTTGGGTTGTTTTCATCAAATAATTCAGCCAATCGATTTCTTACCAATCTCCATGTTTTCTTACCGTCAGATATAAAATCATTTAGGGTATCTTGCATGAACATATCGTCTGTAAGTTCGATACCTTCAAAGTAACCCAATTGTTGTAAAGCACCCATATCAATGGCAGAATCACCAATTCGAGTTCCAATTGTGATTACATCTTCGCGAGTTAAGAATACACCAAAAGGGATATTTTGAATAGGAAAATCACTATTTTCTGGAACATTAATCCATGATTTTCTTGACGGATTGTTGGCTGTATTTGGCATATCTTGGGTTGTTGATTTGTTGTTGAAAAATTAGTAATCAAATATATCATTTAGAATTTATTTGACAAACATATTTCGTAATTTTGAGGAGTTTTTAACAAAAATCCAAAATAAATGCAACGCGACGAACAAATTTTCGATTTAATTCTTGACGAACAAGACAGACAAATACATGGAATAGAGCTTATTGCCTCTGAAAACTTTGTTAGTGACCAAGTAATGGAAGCTGCAGGTTCCTGTTTAACAAACAAATATGCTGAAGGATATCCAGGAAAAAGATATTATGGAGGTTGTGAAGTTGTTGATATTGTTGAGCAAATAGCAATTGATAGAGCTAAACAATTGTTTGGAGCAGAATATGTAAATGTGCAGCCACACTCTGGTTCTCAGGCAAACACTGCAGTTTTTGCAGCTTGTCTTCAGCCTGGGGATAAAATATTAGGTTTTGATTTGTCTCATGGTGGACACTTAACTCATGGTTCTCCTGTGAATTTTTCTGGTAAATTATATACACCTTCATTTTATGGAGTTGAGCCAGAAACTGGACAATTTGATTATGATAAAATTCAGGCGATAGCAACTAAAGAGCAACCAAAAATGATTATTGCAGGAGCATCTGCTTACTGTCGTGATATGGATTTTGAACGTTTTAGAGTTATTGCAGATAGCGTTGGAGCTTTATTATTAGCAGATATTTCACATCCAGCTGGATTAATTGCTAAAGGATTGATGAACGATCCAATTCCGCATTGTCATATTGTTACTACTACAACACACAAAACATTACGCGGACCTCGTGGTGGAATGATAATGATGGGTAAAGATTTTGAAAATCCTTGGGGTTTAACAACTCCAAAAGGCGAAATTAGAATGATGTCTCATATTTTAGATATGTCTGTTTTTCCTGGAAATCAAGGTGGTCCTTTGATGCACGTTATCGCTGCTAAAGCTGTTGCTTTTGGAGAATGTCTTACAGATGAATTCTTTAGATATGCGATGCAAGTTCAGAAAAATGCAAAAGCAATGGCAGAAGCTTTCAACAAAAGAGGTTATAATTTAATTTCTGGTGGAACAGACAACCACATGATGTTGATTGACTTAAGAAATAAAAATATTACTGGTAAAGAAGCTGAAAATGCACTTGTGAAAGCAGAAATTACGGTGAATAAAAACATGGTTCCATTTGACGATAAATCACCTTTTGTAACTTCTGGAATTCGTATTGGAACACCAGCAATTACAACAAGAGGTTTGGTTGAAGAAGATATGGAAACTGTCGTTGAATTCATCGATAGAGTTTTGATGAATCACACTAACGAAGAAATTATTGAGCAAGTTGCTGATGAGGTGAACGAAATGATGAGCGAAAGAGCGATGTTCGTTTTCTAGAAATCAACTTTATTAGAATAAAAAAGACCTTTGTGATTGCAAAGGTCTTTTTTAGTTTATAATTGTAAAGCTTAGTATAAACTTTTAAATTTTGATGGATTAGCTTCGTGCATAATAGCATAAACTTTTTCAAAAATATCTTCTACTGAAGGTTTAGAGAAATAATCGCCATCAGTTCCATAAGCAGGACGGTGTGGTTTTGACGCTAATGTTTGAGGTGCACTATCTAAATGTTTAAAAGCATTTTGAACTTCTACAATTTCTTGTAAGATATAAGCACTAGCTCCACCAGGAACGTCTTCATCAATTACTAACAAACGATTCGTTTTAGCGATACTTTTTACGATATCGTGATTGATGTCAAATGGTAATAACGATTGAATATCAATGATTTCTGCACTTATTCCAACAGTTTCTAATTCTTTCGCAGCTTGTTCTACTAATCTTAAAGTTGAACCATAAGACACTAAAGTAATGTCGCTACCTTCTTTAATAGTTTCAACAACACCAATAGGAGTTTTGAATTCACCTAAATTGGTTGGCATTTTTTCTTTCAAACGGTAACCATTTAGACATTCTACTACTAAAGCTGGTTCGTCTTTTTCTAATAACGTATTGTAAAATCCTCCAGCTTTAGTCATATTTCTAGGAACTAAAACATGAATTCCACGGATTGCATTGATAATCATTCCCATTGGTGAACCAGAATGCCAAACACCTTCTAAACGGTGTCCACGAGTTCTAATAATTAATGGTGCTTTTTGTCTTCCAGCAGTTCTGTATTGTAGTGTTGCTAAATCATCACTCATAATTTGAATGGCATACAACAAATAATCTAAATATTGAATTTCAGCAATAGGACGCAAACCACGCATAGCCATTCCAATTCCTTGACCAAGAATGGTTGCTTCACGAATTCCGACATCGGCAACACGAAGTTCACCATATTTTTCTTGCATTCCTTCTAAACCTTGATTAACGTCACCAATGTTTCCAGAATCTTCACCAAAGATTAAAGTTTCAGGATATTTAGAGAAAATAGCATCGAAGTTATCTCTTAAAACCAAACGCGCATCAACTTCTTCCGCTGAAGGATCGAAAGTAGGAGCAACCTCAGTTGAAGTTAAAATATTTTTATCGGATTCAGAAAATAAATGCGAACTGAATTTAGGTTGAATTTTTGCAATATAGTTTGTAATCCAGGAAGCTAATTGCGGTTGACCACTTTCAGATAAAATCATTCTTAAAACTTTTCGTGCTGTTGTAAGAATATCTTTGCGAATTGGTTCTTTGATTGCTGCTAAATCAGAAGCAATTTTTTCAATAAAGATTTTATTTTCGCTTGAAAAAGCGATACTATTTAATATATCAACCAATTCTTTTTGTTCCTCTTTCATTGGAGTTACAAATGCTGTCCAAGCAGCTTTTTTACCTTCAAGAACGTCTTTTTTGGCTTGATTGTCGATTTCATCTAATTCTTCTGTAGTTGCAAGATTATTATCGACTAACCAATTTCTCATTTGAGCTAAACAATCAAACTGAGCTTCCCAAGCTAATCTTTCAGCATTTTTATAACGCTCATGACTGCCAGAAGTTGAATGTCCTTGTGGTTGTGTCAATTCTTGAACATGAATAAGTACAGGTACATGTTCTTCACGAGCAATAGCAGAAGCTTTTTCGTAAGTGGCTACTAAACCAGGATAATCCCAACCTTTTACTGTTAGAATTTCATAACCATTATTATCTTCATCACGTTGAAATCCTTTAAGAATTTCTGATATATTTTCTTTAGTTGTTTGATGTCTTGCATGAACTGAAATTCCGTATTCATCGTCCCAAACACTCATAACCATTGGAACTTGAAGAACACCAGCAGCATTAATTGTTTCAAAAAATAAACCTTCAGAAGTTGATGCATTACCAATTGTACCCCAAGCCACTTCATTTCCATTGATTGAAAAATTGGTTTTGTCTTCTAATCCTTTTACATTTCTGAAAATTTTAGAAGCTTGAGCCAATCCCAACAATCTTGGCATTTGTCCAGCGGTTGGAGAAATATCGGCACTTGAGTTTTTTTGTTGGGTTAAGTTGTTCCAATTTCCATTTTCGTCAAGCGAATGCGTTGCAAAGTGACCGCCCATTTGGCGACCAGCACTCATAGGATCAAAATTGATATCGGTATGACCATATAATCCGGCAAAAAACTGTTCAATATTCATGGCTCCAATTGCCATCATAAAAGTTTGGTCACGATAATATCCTGAACGGAAATCGCCATTTTTGAAGGCTTTTGCTAAGGCTAATTGTGGGACTTCTTTTCCGTCACCGAAAATACCAAATTTGGCTTTTCCAGTTAGGACTTCACGTCTACCTAATAGACTACATTCTCTACTAATAGTGGCAATTTTATAATCGTTTAAAACTTCGGTTTTAAAATCTTCAAAAGTAATTTCGACTTTGTTTTGTGTTTCGGTCATAACTGAAAAGGAATTTCTTATGAAACAAATTTAATGAAAAAGTAGTAATAATTGTAATTCTATGAAAAAAATATAATTTAATTATTGATAATTAAAATGCTTGATAGTACGCTTTGAATAGGAAATATTTATTAAAACATCAAATTTTAATGTAAATTGTTAAAAAATGAGTTCAAATCTTGTGAATTAAAACCATTTTCGAGTAAATAAACCAATCAAAGATTTTGGACTAAAAGCTACAATAAAACGTATTTTTTCGGAATATTTTGGTTGCGAAACTTCCCAACCATTGTTGGAATAAACTGGAAAATATAGTTCGAAAAAATCGGTAACTAGATTCAAGCGAATTCCGCTATCATAGACAAAACGTGCGTCTTGTTGTTTGTTTTTTAGAAATCCTAAATCACCATATATTTCTACCCAATTCCACACATTAAAACTTCCGTTAAGAGTTGTAATCCATTGATTTGAAAAAGGGTGTGAAAGCTTCGATTTGAATCCACCTTCTGCCTCAATAAATTGTTGACTGAACAAACCGGTACTTTCTGAACGTCCTAAATAGTTATAATCGAAAAGATAATCTGTAGGTCTATCAAGAGCAAAATTGAAGTAATTACTTTCTGATTTATTGTATAAGAAAAGTCCACCATAAAGGCGTAAATTGACCTGTCTACTATTGTCAAAAAGTCTTCTAAAAGTAATGCTTGCAGCTGTTTTTCCAAATTGAGAACCCAATTGCAAATCGGTAGAATAAGCGAATGCTTTGGTGATTTCTACTTTACTACTACTAAAACGCGCATTGAAAATGGAGTAATTACCTTCGAAAGTGTTTTTTACAAACTGGCTCGGTTCTCTATTAACATACACTTGTCTTATAACAATGCTTCTACCTTGATTGCTTCTTAAATCATCGTCTCTAAAGCGGAAAATTACAAAAGGATTTACTTTTTGATAATAGGCATCTGGAGCATAATGAAAAGTACTTCCACTAAAACCATATTTGATTAAAAACAAATTGCTATTACGATTAAATTGGTTTACTGCGAAAGAAAAGCTTCCAGAGATATCTTTAGTTTTTGTTGAAAAAGAAGGATTTACATCGAAAGTAAAAGGTCTATCTAAAATTGTTTTATTATGAAAATTAAGCCCAGGAATGAAACCATCATAGTAATTATATTCCAAAGTTGGAACATACAAAACTTGATTATAATTGGGGTCTTCCAAGTCTTTCATCAAGTTAAACTTGATTGGACGATTACTCAGTCTAAATGGTTTTAACGATTTCCAATTGTTTCTCTGATTGAATTCTGGTACTATATTTTTGTAATTGATTACAATCTTATCGGCGTTATTTCTTTTAAAAGTATAGGTAGAATCAACACTTGGATTGTCAATCCATTCTTTAAAAACTACTTTTTTATTTTTAATACCATAAACAGGAATCGGGACATTTACATCTGTTTTGTTTTTTAATGTAAAAGAAACACTATCAGTTGTTTTAGTAACATTATCGAATTTATAATCGACAATTTTTCTGGAATTGATAATAGTATTAAAAAACCAATCGGTATTTTTTAGGCTATTGTTTTTTATAATGCTTTCAAATTTGCCACTGTCTGTTTGGTTTTTTTCAGCATAAGCTACAAATTCACTAATACTTTTTTTCAAATTTTCCTCACCAATATAATCAGATAGGTATCTAAAACTTAATCCAGCTCTATATTTTGATGCAATTTTTTCGTTGAATTTTATTAATGTGTTTTTAGGATCGCCTAGAGGTTGATCTAGATTTTTACGCGCCATTAACATATAAAAATAGCTGTATTGTTCGTTGAAATCTAAAGAAACTAATCGATAACCTTTTACCAATTTTAATTTTGCCACCGAACCCATCATTTTGGCATCAGGATAATGCTCATCTATGTATTTCATCATATAATGAATTTGGATGGCATCATAAATCCAATTGTCTTTTCTGGCATCTAATCTTAAAGTAGATTTTAAATAATTATTCAAAAATGTCTTTAAGAACTTTAATTCATAGATAAATTCGTCTGGAAAAGGACTTATAAATGATGGCAATTGATTTAATCCATAAAAAGGATTGGTATCATAATCAACTTGAGAAACGGTGATTTTAGATTTTTGATATTTTCCTATATTCGCTTCTACATAGGTTAACACTTTATCTACGATAATGGCTTTGTTGATATCGCTTACTTTTTTGTCTTCAATATTTGTAACTATATCTAAATCAACATTTTTAAAACTCATAAAACTGGTGTTTTTCTCGATATATAAATTGAAATACGAATATTTTTTTCCCGAAAAGTAAAACGAATTATTCTCTTTCTTTTTTAGGGGTAAATCACATATTACTTGATGTTCATTGGTGTTAATTTGCAAATCTATATCAGAAATTGCATTTGAAACATCATCAATATTTAGATTGCTGTATTTTTTAAACGATTTGTTTTCATAAACTGCCGGTGTAAGAAAACAATTTTTAAGGACCATTCCTTCTTGTGAATTAAATCCGTATCGTGTGAATTTATCATCAGGAATTTTCAAAAAATAGGAGAGTACAAATGTTCTTTTTTGATTGGGTAAGATGTTGTTATTTAAGGTAACATCCACTAAATCTGGATGATTTTCAGGTCTGTTCCATGTTAGAAGTGATTTTGATTCATCTATGATGGTAAGATTTTTGGTTTCACCACGTTCTTTGTCGGACGCTAAATGAAAGCTTCTTACAAATTCATCTGAAAATCTTTTTCCTAAAGGACTATTTCTATCGGAGTAAGCATTATTCCAGTCGTTTAATATGATGGATTTAATGGTGTCAGCAGATTGGTTGAAATAAGTCAACTCTTGATAGACGCTAAGCATCTTTTTTTCATGATCAACAGTTATAACAAATTTAGAATGATGTTGAGCTGATGCGAAAAAGCTTAATAAAAAGAGTATATAGGTTACTTTTTTCAAGGTTTAGATTTGGATTTAAATAATTGATTAAAGACTTCTTTTGTAAATTTTTCTGCACCACCTTTATTCATGTGTCCACAAGTAGAAAAATACTTATCCTCAGTTACGAGATTTTCAAATCTACGAATTTCTGGATAAACCTTATTAATATGATTGAAATAATCTCTATTGATAGTTTCCATACACATTGGGGTGGTCATGGCAATCAAGTTGATATTATTTGCTTTACAAATGGCTTTAATTTCTTCGTAAGCTTTGTTTCTCTTTGGATAATATTTAGATAAATCAGCAGCTACCATTGGTCTTTTATCAGTCATTAAAGGATAAAAGCCATCTCTATCTAAGGAATTAGTGCGTTTTTGAACGGCAGTTTGATAAAATTCTCTAAAACCAACACGAGCATCATAATGAAGGTATCGGTAAAATGGTATACAGAGTAATTTATTGTATTCTGGAATATTTTTATAGTGATTTCTAATGGTTTTTGAAGTATGAAAATAAGGCATAAACAAGGAGCGAATGGCCTCTGAATGGTCGTTTGTGTTTATGTTTAAATCAACTTGAAGAATAAGATTCTCAATTTTATAATTATTTTCAACCATCAGCTTCAGCATCAATGCCGATTCTTCTAATCTTGAGCGTGTAATTCCAAAATTGAAAGTTTTGTACCCTTGATCATTAAAAATTTTAGGAACAAAATGATTGTTGACTCTTGAAGAACCAAGAAAAACAACATCAAAATCTTTGTCTTTAGAGCTAAAAATGTAGCTGATTTTGTTTCTAGATTTAGATTGCATGTAAACGGTTGTATACAACACATCAAGCAATATCATTGTAAGAATGAGAATTGCCAAACCTTTTAAAAGAAATTGTATAAACTGCTTCATTAGAACTGAAAATAAATGAATTCTTTGTAATCTGAAAAAACACCTAATGCTATAATTGCAGCTAGGCATAAACCTAATTTTAACCAACTATACTTACCAGAAATAGGTTCGATTTTATGTCGGTTATTCCATTCTACTAAAATAAAAACTAAAATTAATGCTATTAAATTGTGACTGTAACGTTCGATTCTGAAATATTGTTCAGAGAATTGTAAATCGCTAAACATTCTAATTATATAATTATACGCATCTGTAATGGTTTTGGATCTAAAAAATATCCAAGCCAATGCTGTAATTGCAAAAGTAGTCGTGATATTGAATAAAATTCTTATCGATTCTATATTGAAACCAAGAGTAAAAGCATCAACATTTTTTCGATTTCTATTTAATAATAAAAGTGGTAGAAAGTACAATGCGTTTATCAATCCCCAAACGATGAAAGTCCAATTCGCTCCATGCCAAAAACCGCTTACTAAAAAGATGATGAACGTGTTTCTAACTTGAAATAATTTATTGCCTTTGCTTCCGCCCAAAGGAATGTATAAATAATCTCTAAACCATGACGAAAGAGAAATGTGCCAACGACGCCAAAACTCAGCGATATCTCTAGAAAAATAAGGATAATTGAAGTTTTTCAATAAGTCAATTCCGAATAATTTGGATGTTCCTAAAGCGATATCGGAATAGCCTGAAAAGTCGCCATAAATTTGAAAAGAGAAATAAATGGCTCCTAAAATTAATGATAAGGAATTCATTGTTGAATAATTATCAAAAATTTCATTGGCATAAATCGCGCAGGAATCTGCTATGACAACTTTCTTTACTAAACCCCAAACGATTTGATAAATTCCTTCTTTAGCTTTTTCAAATTTAAATTTTCTTCTCACTTTTATTTGTGGCAAAAGGTGAGTAGCTCGTTCAATTGGACCTGCAACTAAAAGCGGAAAATAGCTTACAAACAAGGAATAATCAACAAAGTTTTTTTCTGATTTTATTCGTTTACAATAAATATCAATAATGTAGGATAAGCCATGAAAAGTATAAAAGGATATTCCGACAGGAAGAATTAATTTTAATAAAATTGGACTTGCTGTTAATCCAAAACCTTGTAATAATTCGGCAAATGAAGTAGCAAAAAAGTTATAATATTTGAATATTCCTAGAAATCCTAAATTGATTGAAATGCAAAGCCAAAGCCAAATTTTTCGTTCAGATTGTGTTTTGCTTTTTTCAATTTTCATTGCTGAAACATAGTCCAATAATGTTGAAAAAACCAAAAGAAACAAAAACCTCCAATCCCAACAAGAATAGAAATAATAACTCGCCAAAATCAAGATGTAATTCTGATTGATTTTAGATTTATGTCCAACAAACCAATACATTATAAAAACGATTGGAAGGAAAATGGCAAAATGTAACGAGTTGAAAAACATAGAAAAGCAATTAGCGCTTAGCAATTAGCGGTTAGTCTATTTATTGGATGTTAAAAGCTAATCGCTGAAAGCTGATAGCTTAAAAATTTGGACTTAAATTATATTTTTTGTAGAAGTTATCCAAAGCTTCAACTACTTCGTCTTCTGTATCAACTACTTTTATAAGGTTCATATCTTCAGGATTGGCATTTTTCTGCTTGTCAATCATCACATTTTTAATCCAATCTAAAAGCCCTGACCAGAATTCTGTTCCAACCAAAATGATGGGAAATTTACCAATTTTCTTAGTTTGAATTAAAGTAACCGCTTCAAATAATTCGTCAAGAGTACCAAAACCACCTGGCATTACAACAAAACCTTGCGAATATTTTACAAACATCACTTTGCGAACAAAGAAATAATCAAAATTTAAGTTTTTGTCTTTATCGATAAACGGATTGTAATGTTGTTCGAAAGGTAATTCAATGTTTAAACCCACCGAAGTTCCTTCACCACGATGCGCGCCTTTATTTCCTGCTTCCATAATTCCGGGGCCACCACCAGTGATTACTCCATAACCAGCTTTACTGATTTTGTAGGCAATTCGTTCGGCTAATAAATAATATTTTTCTTCAGGTTTTGTTCTAGCTGAACCAAAAATAGATACACAAGGACCAATACGAGCCATTGATTCATAGCCATTTACAAATTCTGACATGATTTTAAAAATCGCCCAAGAGTCGTTGGTTCGTATCTCGTTCCAAGTTTTTTGTTTTAATTTATCATGTATTTTTTCGTCTTCGTTTTCGTAATTGTTAATTGACATAATCTAATTATTTTAATTTTTTTGCAAACGTGCTAAATTAGTTCTTTTTTAAAAATTTCTTCTATTGAAAGAATGTAACTTTTATAATTTTATTATTTTCAACTTCATAAATAGCTACACCTCCAAATTGAGATTCGTTGTATTGAATTTGTTCTTCATCAATGACAATATTTTTAGTTACAATTCTTTTTGTAATGGTGCAATTTAGTTTTTTTGAATTTTTAAAAAAGGAAGCATAGCTTTCTCGCATAGCATTTTTTCCTTCTATTTTTAGTTTGTTTGGATAAGTATAAATCTTTACATCTTCTGAATAAAAGCTTAAAAAATCTTCAATCTTTCCACTATTGTATGCTTCAACTTGTTTTTGAACAATTTCTTCGGGCTTTTGCTCTTGTGACCAACCTAAGAAGTTGATTAAAAGCATAATTAATAAAAGTATTTTTTTCATAATAGACTGATTTATAATTCTTTTTTCAAAAACTGAGCAGTATAACTTTTTTTATTTTTTATAATTTCCTCAGGCGTTCCTATGCATAAAATTTCTCCGCCACCTTTTCCGCCTTCCATACCAACATCAATGATATAATCGGCTAGTTTTATAACGTCTAAATTGTGTTCTATAATCAGTACAGAATTTCCTTTATCAACCAATTTTTGAATAACATCCATTAATACTCTAATGTCTTCAAAATGCAAACCAGTTGTAGGTTCATCCATAATGTAAAACGTATTTCCAGTGTCTTTTTTAGATAATTCGGTTGCCAGTTTTATACGTTGTGCTTCACCGCCAGAAAGTGTTGTACTTTGTTGTCCAAGTGTGATATAGCCCAATCCAACATCTTGAATAGTTTTGACTTTTCTATATATTTTAGGAATTAGTTCAAAAAAATCAACCGCTTCATCAACTGTCATATTCAATACATCAGAAATTGATTTTCCTTTGTAACGAATTTCTAAAGTTTCTCTGTTAAAACGTTTTCCCATACAAGTTTCACATTCTACATATACATCAGGTAAGAAACTCATTTCGATAGTTCTAACTCCAGAACCTTCGCAAGTTTCGCATCTTCCACCAGCTACATTGAAACTGAAACGTCCTGCTTTATATCCACGAATCATAGCTTCTGGAGTCATTGTGTATAAACTTCTAATTTCTGAAAAAACATCGGTGTAAGTAGCAGGATTACTTCTAGGAGTTCTACCAATTGGACTTTGGTCAATATCAATTACTTTGTCGATATGTTCTAAACCTTCAATTTTCTTGTAAGGCATTGGTTTTTTGACACCATTAAAAATATGAGCGTTCAAAATAGGGTAGAGTGTTTCATTAATCAACGTAGATTTTCCACTTCCTGAAACTCCTGTAACGCAAATTAGTTTTCCTAACGGAAATTCAACCGTAACATTTTTAAGATTATTTCCGTTGGCACCAGTTAATTTTATTGATTTTCCATTGCCTTCACGACGCTTTTTCGGAACTTCAATTTGCATTTTGCCGTTCATGTATTGTGCTGTGATGGTATCTTCTTTCAGCAATTCTTTAGGTGTTCCTTTACTGATGATGTTACCTCCAAATTTTCCGGCTTTCGGGCCAATGTCAATTACATAATCGGCACATTCAATCATGTCTTTGTCGTGTTCTACAACTAAAACAGAGTTTCCAATATCACGAAGATTTTTCAACGAATTAATCAATCGTTCGTTATCGCGTTGGTGCAAACCAATACTAGGTTCGTCCAAAATATAAAGCACGCCTACCAATTGCGAACCAATTTGTGTTGCCAAACGAATACGTTGCGCTTCACCACCAGAAAGTGATTTAGAACTTCGGCTTAAGGATAGATAATTCAAACCAACATCCATTAAAAACTTTAGTCTATCATTAATTTCCTTTAGGATTTCAGTTGCAATAGTTTTTTGTTTTTCAGACAATTCTTTTGGTAAATTTTCAAACCAAATCGTCAATTCTGAAATATCCATTGATGATAATTCAGCTATATTTTTATCGTTTATTTTGAAGAAAAGAGATTCTTTTTTCAATCGTGAGCCTTTGCATTCAGGACAATTTATTTCGTCCATAAATTCTTTTGCCCAACGTTTTATAGAAGTAGAATTACTTTCATCATGTTGGTTTTTTATAAATTTAGCAATTCCTTCAAAATCAATTTTATATTCTTTGGTAACACCAGCCGCTTTTGAAATTACTGAGAATTTCTCGTTTCCGCCGTTCAAAATCATTTCCATTGCTTCTTCAGAAATGGTTTCGATGGCATCAGTCAATTTGAAATTATATTTTTCACCAATAATTTCTAATTGTTTGAACATCCATGAATTTTTGTATTCTCCAAGAGGCGAAAATCCACCTTTGTTGATAGATAATTTCGGATTTGGAATAATCTTTTTTATGTTGATTTCGTTTACGATTCCCAATCCATTGCAATGTTCACAAGCACCTTTTGGAGAGTTGAATGAAAACAAATTGGGTTCCGGATTTTGATACGAAATCCCAGTCGTCGGACACATCAAAGTTCTACTGAAAAAGCGAACTTCATCACTTTCATGTTCGATAACCATCATAACATCTTCACCATGATACATAGCGGTTTTGATGCTTTCTGACAATCTTTTATCGGTATCTTCATCGTTTTCGACTTGCAATCTATCAATTACAATTTCTATATCATGTGTTTTGTAACGATCCAATTTCATTCCAGTTGTGATGTCGGTAATTTTACCATTTACACGAACTTTCACAAAACCTTGTTTAGCAATTTGTTGGAACAATTCGGCATAATGACCTTTTCTTGCACGAATGATTGGAGCTAAAACATTAATTCTCTTTCCTTTGAAGTTTTCCTTAATCAATTCCTTGATTTGTTCATCAGAATAGGAAACCATCTTTTCACCAGTATTGTAACTAAAAGCTTCTCCAGCTCGAGCAAATAATAATCGCAGAAAATCGTAGATTTCGGTTATAGTTCCAACAGTTGAACGCGGTGATTTACTTGTAGTTTTTTGTTCGATAGCAATTACAGGCGAAAGTCCGTCAATTTTATCTACATCAGGACGTTCTAATCCACCAAGAAATTGACGCGCATACGCAGAAAAAGTTTCTATATAACGGCGTTGTCCTTCAGCATAAATTGTATCAAAAGCCAAAGATGATTTCCCTGAACCCGAAAGTCCAGTAATTACCACAAGTTGTTCTCTTGGAATAGAAATATCAATGTTTTTGAGGTTGTGAACTCTTGCACCAATTACTTCAATTGTATTTTCGTTTTCTAGCATGTTTTTAGTCAAAACGCAAAAATACGATTTTATGAGCAAAATTCAGTTAGTCAGAACAGAAGAATTTGTTAAAGATTTTAATTAAAAATTCGTTTCAGCCATTCCCAAAAACCTTTCTTTTTAGCTTTTTCATTATCTTTTGCCTTTCCACTTGATATCGGAATATATTTATAAAGTGGATATTTTTTATTGTACTTAGAAACTTTACAAGTTAAAAGTCCAAAAGTTACTTTTCCAGAGCTATTAATTCCAGTAAAATAAAGTTTTTTTGGATTTACATTTTTAGGAATTACAAAGGCAAAACCTGTTTTATCCATTCGAGCAGAAAATTTTAAATCATTTTGTTTTTCTGAGGCATAACTTAGATAAACATCATAAAAGAACTCTTCTCTTTCTGTTGCAACAATGATTACTTTTTTCTTTTTACCTGTCGAGACATTTGTAACTTGGTCGCGGTAAATGTTTTTATCTAAATTTATGGATATCTTATTTCCTCTAAAATTGGATACATTAAGATTGAATTCATAGCGTTTAGTGTTATTATTCCATTTAGGTTTTAGTTTTAAATTTCTCCAACGTTTTCTTCCATCTTTATCAATTTCCTCAACCCAAACAGTCATTTCTTCGTCATAAATAGTATTTGAAATTGTAGGAATTGCGACTTGAATTATCCCATCTTCAATATCATTCGGATTAATATCTTTTAAGTCGATATCAATCATTCCTGCAGTTTCTAAAACTTCATCATTGATGTCTAAAGCAAACTTTTCATTCTGAATCATGCTTTGTGTCGAAAAATATTCGTCTAAAGTAAATTCGGCATTCGATTCCTTTTTTAATTTAAAAGAAACCTCTGTTCCATTTTTTCCTGTAAGTGAATTTAATTTGTAATAGCAATCTTCCGATTTTGCTGTAAATGTCACGGTTGTATTTCTTTGGATTGTTTCGTTTTCAGACTTGTTATCGATGCCAAATCCTTTATAAGAAAGTAGTGATTGATTTAGTCTTTTATCAATAAAGTAGTCAAAAACTGTTTTTGCTCTATCGCTTGATAGTTTTTGATTGTATTTTAAAGAGCCACTTGGGTCGGTATATCCAACAATTTTGATTGAATAATTGGAATACTTATTAGCCACTGTGATTAAGCTATCTAAAGTTGACGCAGCATTCGTTGTAAGTGAAAATTGATTGTGCTCAAAGAGTATTTTCTTTTCTAAAGTAATGGTGTTTTGAGCATTTGAAAATAAAGTAATTATAAATGCTGTAATAATGTAGAAGTATTTCATAGTAAATAATATGTGTGATTAACTTTAAGTATAGAGGTTGTTTTTTTCAAAAAGGTTGGAACAACTAAAAAAATAAATATACTAAAATAAAAATTCAATTAAACATTTTATATTTGGGCATCAAAAAAAAAGAAAAATGAAAATATTAGGAATAGGATCACGTATAAAGCATTCAGAATTTGGTTTGGGAGTTGTAACCAATGTAACTTCTAAACATTATTGGGTAACTTTTATCGAAAACGGATTGGAAACTATAGATGTTGACAATGAATTTGAAGTAATTGAAGCTGTTGAAGATGAAGTAGATTCAGTAAGTTTTTATGAAGTGGAGAAAACTTTAAAAAATATTCTTCAGAAATGGAGTGATGTTACTCAAATTGTTCCCATTGCAGATAAATGGAAAGGTGGAAAATTGCTAATGGAGCCAGGAACGCCAACTCAAAACAAAGAAGTTCCGATTGATACTTTTTTCAATAAGATAATTATGGTTAGAGATCGACTTCGTGTTATGGAGCAAAAAATAAATTCAAGTAATTTAGATAATGCTGAAAAAGTTGAATTGCAACAATACATAACAAGATGTTACGGAAGTTTGACTACTTTTAACGTGTTGTTTAAAAGTACCAATGATTATTTTGTTGGAGAAAAAACAAAATAGTGTTCAGTAATCAGTATTCAGTAATCAGTATTCAGTATTCAGTGATCAGTATTCAGTTTGCTAACTGCCAACTGAACACTGCTAACTGATATTTCTCTTCCTTTGACGATTTTCAATATAATCTTCAATTGCTTTTTTGGTAGTGTACCAATTTCTTCCTTCTTTGTGAGCATCAATTTTTCCTTGACGCGCTAACAGACTTACATATTCTTGGCTGTATGGCGAATTAGGTTCATTAACGATATTGGAAATTTCTTGAAAATCATAATCATTATCGGGCAATGAACTTAGATAAATATTTAAAGTTCGTTCTTGAGCCTGACACATTAGCAACATTAATTTTTGATAATTTCCATTATTGGCTTGGTTTAATGCTTCGTAATATTTTTTTCTATCATTAGATAAAATAATAGCAGGCGGAAAACCTTTTCTCATTAATAATAAATTCATTGCTAATCTTACCGTTCTTCCATTTCCATCAAAGAAAGGATGAATCCAAACAAATTTATGGTGAAAGATTGTTGCCAATTCAATATCATTTAATTGCATTGGATTTGTGTTTACAAAATCAATTAATTCATCGAGAAAATCGGAAACTTTATTGGCATTTGGTGGAACAAAATTGGCTCCAGAAATTCTAACGCCACCATTTCTAATTCTTCCTGCAAAATCTTCTTCAATCATGTTTAAAACTAAACTATGAATAGAAAGTATATCGATTGCTCTAATTTCATAACTATCATCAACAATAGAAAATAAATAATTGATCGCTTTTTCGTGATTTTTTGCTTCAAAATGTTCGCGAAGTGATTTTCCTTTTACAGTAATTCCTTCTTGAAGAACCATTTGCGTTTCTTGAAGCGTCAATGTATTTCCTTCAATACTATTAGAATTGTAAGTCCATTCTACAGAAAGCGATTCTTTAATTTTTTGTAAAGCGATATTTGGCAATGGTCTGCTTTTTTTCAAAACAGCCATTTTATAATACAATCTCTCGAATGTTGATTGAAATTCTTCTCTATATTTTGTATCAATGTTCCACATAACAATGCAAATATATTTATTAATATCGGATAAAGCAAATTTTAAATCTATCCGATATTAATATTTTTAAAAAATCAACTTCAAAAATTAATTTCAATTTATTTTATATGTGCTATCGAGTTTTTAGTTGAATTTTGAGTTTGAAATTTACTCAATCACCATTTCCTTTAATTGCTCACGATAGGCTTCAAGAATGGTGATTTTAGAAATTAATCCAAAGAATTTTCCGTTTTTGGTAACAGGAAGTAGGTTTTGATTTGAGTTTTCAAATTTTTCCATAATCGTTTCCATTCCGTCATCGTGGTATATGATTTCTTGAGGTTGCGATAGGATTTCTTTTATTTCTGTGAATTTAATTCTATAAGGATTAAAAACGATAGAACGTATGTTTTCAAAATCAACAATTCCAAGGAGTTTATTTTTTTCATCTAAAACAGGAATGATTCGTTGGTTTACATTAGATAAATGTTCGATTAGATTTTCTAATGATTTGTCGAGGGTAATGGTTTTGACATCAGTTTCAACTAATTCAAGAAAATCAATACTTTGCAAGATGTTTTTATCTTTATCACTTGTAAAAACGTCACCTTTATCAGCCAATGTTTTAACATCCATTGAATGAGGTTCCATTTGTTTGGAAACAGCAAAACTTATTGAAGAAACAATCATCAATGGAACCATTAAATCATAACCTCCAGTAATTTCACCAATTAAGAAAATTGCGGTTAAAGGCGCATGAAATAAACCACTCAAGATTCCTGCCATCCCAACAATAGTGAAATTTGTAACAGGAAGATGCGAATTGATATTGGTCAAATCCATAAATTTTGCAACAAAAAAACCAAGATACGAACCAACGAATAGTGAAGGCGCAAAATTACCACCATTTCCGCCAGAACCTAATGTTAAACCAGTTGCGAAGGATTTTAATAAAACAATCAAACCAACAAATCCTAATAGAATCCATTCATTACTTTTATGATTTTCTAGTAAAGTATTTTCTAATAAACTTTCAGGATGTGCAGTTGAAAGCGTTTTCATACTTTCATAACCTTCACCAAAAAGTGTTGGAAAAAAGAAAATTAAAACAGCTAAAATTGAAGCTCCAAATAAGGCTTTTTTATAAGTATTGTTTTTAAATCGGCTAAAAAAATGTTCTACTTTTCTGAAATTTCGAGCATGATAAACAGAAACTAATCCAGCTAAAATTCCAAGTATTATATAGTAAGGTGTGTTGTGAAAATTGAAATTTTCCTCTTGATCAAAACTCAATAAAACATCTTGACTCAAAAGCACTTTAGAAACCAAAGCGCCGGTTGCGGCTGAAATTATAATTGGAATAAAAGCAGAGATACTAACATCGGTTAAAACTACTTCAATAGCAAACAAAACTCCAGCGATTGGAGCATTAAAAGCCGCACCAATTCCAGCAGCAACTCCACATGCGAGTAGTAAAATTCTATCTTTTTGAGAAAGTTTATATTTTTGAGCAAAATTAGAACCAAATGCCGCACCAGTTATAACAATCGGACTTTCCAATCCAGCAGAACCACCAAGTCCAACGGTTAATGAACTTGTTATGATTTGGGCATACATTTGTTTTTTTGGAATAATTCCACCTTTTTTAGCAACAGCGTATAGAATTCGTGAGCTACCTTTTTCTATTGAACCATCAAGGAATTTTTTGATAACAAAAACAGTAAGCAAAATACCTATAATTGGAAAAATACTATTGGCATAAGGTAGCTTTAAATATTTATTAGCATAATTGGCAAAAATGAAAACATTATGCGCAAAACTTTTAAGAATAATAACAGCCAAAGCACATGAAATAGCAACAGCAACAGACGATAAGTATATAAAATTACGTTCAGACAAGATTGTTTTTGCCAAGAAGAATAAGGATTCTAATCGGCGAGCAATTTTTCTAAAAAATAATTGAATGATTACTGACTTTCTGTTTGGCATTTTGATTTATTCACTGCGAAAGACAAAAGTAGTGTTTTAAAATTTCACATAAAAAAATCCGATGAAGGATATTTCTTCATCGGATTTTGAATTTAATTTATTTCGCAACTTTTTTTGCTGAGTATAACTTCTATTGGTTTGTAAACTCTTTCACCAAAGGTAGAGTCATAATAATCATTCGAATCATAATTTCCACACAATGAAAATTTATCAATTTCATTAAGTTTTATTTCTTTTGTTCCATAAAAAGTCCAGTCATTGTTTCCATATTCGCAAAAACTTTCAATTTTTAAATAGTAATTTTCAATGTCAAGTCTACTTGGAATGATTACGCTATATTCGTCTGATAAAAATGGGAATCTATTATTTTGAGTTAAAATGTAGACTTTATTATTCACTACTTTATCTTTTTTCTTCTTGACTAAAGTTATTTTCAAATTTGGAATAGTATTCTGACTTTCTCTATTATGAACTTTTAGAACTATAATATTAGAAAAATCATATGGACAATGTTGAGCGTTAATTACATTGGATGCCAAAATAATTAAACAAATTAGCATTTTTTTCATTTGTGATGTTATAAGTTCAACAATTTAATATCTCCAGCAGCAGTAATGATATAGTAGCGATTGTTTCTAATGATAGTGTTTTTTGGCAATTGGTCCTCTTTAAGTTTGATGCGAATTGTAATGTCGTAAAAAGCTTGAATAGTTGGTTCAGTGATATCAGGATTCATAACAAAATTGTGATCTTTCACTAAAGCTTGGTTGTAATATTGTGTAGTGTTTTTCTTAATAACATTGACTTCACTTTTTGGATCAAAATTGGCATTGGCTTGCGAATAAGCTTGATAACTTCTATAACTTTCCATCGGATAAGTAACATTAAAACCTTCTTGAAGTATTTTTTCTTTTTTGTTTAAATCTGTATTCATAATTAAAGAATAATTAGCCATTTGGTCTTTAAAAACTTCCAACGCTTTCTTTTGCATTTGAGTTCTTACCATATCAAAATTGGTAGTTACATAATCGACTTTTGCTATATCATAAATTTCGTTTTTGCCACAAATAGATAGAATTTTATCAAAGTCATTATTGTTTCTAAATTTAATTAAGATGTTCTTTTTCAATTCAAATCCAGATGGTTTTTCGTTATACGTTTTTGGATTAAAAATCTTTTTATCAACAGCATAATCATAAGTGGGAACAAATGAAATCATATCGGTTTCAACCACAATTTCTTTATTGAAAAGTGCTAATTCTTTCATAACATTTCCAATTCTTTCATCAATTAAGTTGGTTGCTTCTTCTGCTGTTTTCCCTAATTGAAGTACAGCAAAAGTTGCAATTTGTGAAGTGGCTCGTTCATTAAAAATTCCTTTTATTGTAATAACCATTTCATCTTGGCTGCTCGATGTGGTTTGAATAGTGTTTACTCTATTAATAGTATAACCACCATTTCCGTAGGCACCATTTCCATAATCAGCGTTTCCTTTTTTTTCGTATTGAGCATTTCCCATGTCTTGCGCATTAGCAAAGTTTAATGCAATTGTAAGAGCGATTGTTGTAATTAAATTTGTCTTCATTTTTTATAAGTTTTTAAAATTAATGATGCAATGATACTCTCGTTTTTCAAAGTGGGTTTGGTAAAACTACTTTCAACTAACTGTAAAGTTTTTTAATTACATTTACACCACTTTTACAGTTGGTTTTCAGTAGAAATATCGAATTGTAGCTTTACTTTTGAATCTAATTATTAGAATGACAGAACTTGAAAAATTTCAGGAATTGAAACAAAAAGTGCTTTTGAAATATCAAGAGCATCATCCTTTTTTTCAAGGAACTTGGAAGACATTTAGTTCGCAAGATATTCAAAATTTGATTGGTTTAATTGAAGAAAAGTGTAAGCAAAAGATTAGTGAGAAATGGATTTACACGCATTTAAAACCAGAAACCAACAACAAGATTCCAAGAAAAGATATGCTGAATATTCTATCGGAATTTGTAGGTTTTTCAGGTTGGGATGAGTTTACATTTGAAGAAAAAATCGTTCAAACAATTCAAGGAAGTCAATCAGAAAAATCGAAAATATCTAAAAAATGGATGTTACTATTATTTATTCCATTGGCTTTAGTTGTTGTTTTTTTTAGCAAAAAAGAAGAATCTAAACCCAAAACAATTCAACTAAATAATGAATACACTAATGAAAAAGTAAATGCAGAAGAAGTTAAAGTTTTTGAATTAAAAGATTCAGTCAAACAAGAATTAGAAATAAAAGAAGGTAAAGTTCAAGTTTCAAATAATGGTAATGAGAAATCAAAATTGGTCATTCAAAGTCCGTTTTACGAACCTAAAACTATTGTTATAAATTCCAATGGAAGTGTAACTGAACCTCCAAAACGAATTGATTTAAAACCAGATGATTATGCTATGATGCTTAAAGCATTTATGTTATCAGATATTAAAGATTGGCAAACTAGAAAAGAGCAATTGAATAAAATATTATCCGATAATTTGGAAGTAATTGTGATGTTGAAAGACGATTTGGGAGCAGAATATTTCAATAAAAGCGAGTTTTCACAAAAGTTGATTGTACCAACGGCATCATTAAAAAAGATGAAGATTGTTGAAATTAAAAACGATGCTAATGATAAAATTCAGTTCATTAGAATTAAACAAGAATAGAATGAATAAGAAATTTTTATTTATCGTTATTTTTTTATGCAGCTTTTTTGTTAATGCTCAAGATGTAGTGAAAGAGAGTGTTTCAGAAAAGAAAGCTGCTTCAACAATGTCTTTAAATAAAAAATTTTCTTCCAAAGTTTTGAATGCTTATCAAGAAAATTCTAAAACTAAAGTAGAAGATTTGTTTTCCTATTTTCAGATGCTTACTGATGCTTCATTGAATGATGATTTGAAGAAGGAAGTAGTTAAAAACATCAATTTGTTATTTCAAAATCCCAATACATTGGTGATTGATTTTACTTCGGATTCTTTTGATAAAATTACTTTACAACAGTTCATTCAGAAGCTTTTAATTTCTGAACCGATTTTATTCTCAGTTTCAGAGGAAAGTAGATATGATTCTGTTGAATATCAAAGTTGGAAAACCGGATATACTCTCTCAAGAACGAAATCAGGCATAGTTACTAAAACTAAAATTGTTCAAAAAGTATTTTTTTACGAAACTCCAAAAATGTTTGGAGAAGAAACTAAAATGGTTTTTTCTACGCTTCTAGGTGAAATGTAATTACTTAATATTTCTCAATGCTTCACGTTGACTTAAAGGCTTTAAATTGGTTGAATTTACATATTCTGAAACACCATTTGGATTAAAGCGACTGTAATCTCTCAAAGCCCATCCAATTGCTTTTTGAATAAAAAATTCCTTTGAGTCTTTATGTTTTTTACATTCTGATTTAAGCAAATCAAAATTGGTTTTTTCCTTATAACTCAATTGAAAAATAATAGCACTTCGATTTAACCACATGTTTTCTGAATTTGAAAATCGTTCAATTACTTCATAAGTTTCATTTGGAAATTGTTGCAAATAGCCACCTAGTAAATATTTAGCAACAACATCAACTGAATCCCACCATGAGTTTGTAATGATTAATTTTTCAATTAACTTAATATCTTCTAAAATAAAGTTTTTCTTGAATTCTTTGACTAATAAATCTATAGCGCATTGATGAAATTCTCGTTCGTTTTTATTGAATAATTCCCAAGCAATTGTTCTGAAATTTGCTTTTATTTCAGATTTGTATTTTTCGTAATTCTCTTTAAAAATTGCTCTTCTTTCCTCGGTTTTTATTCCTAAGAAAGAGAAATTATTTTTCATATAATTCTCCATCGGAATGGCTAGTTCTCGATTGGATTTTTGATGTAAATCTTGTCCTAAATTTTGTATAAAATTCATTCTAATTCTTTTAATTTCTCCACACAATGATTACGTAATTCTTCAAAAAACAAAGTAAATTCTTCTTCAAATTCTGAATAATACTCTTGAACTTCTACGATCGATTCTTGCATATTGGCGCGATGTTTTGTTCGATAATCCATTTGGAACAAAATCATTTCTAAGCCAGCTAATGACGCGTAACTTACTAACCAATTTCGTGCAATCATATAAGGTAACATTCCTTTCGTTTTTTCTGTTAGAATGTCATAATTATCTTGAAGTAATTTGTAGAATTCATCTGCATAATCTTCTAATTTTTTATCAGAATAGTTGTTCCAATTCTTAGCTAAAAAATGATCATAAACTATATCCATAATCACACCAGAATAATGTCCATATTTTTCGTGTAATCTATGTTTACTTTTACGGTAAATGGGATGAGCATCAGTAAAAGTGTCAATATAACGATGCAAAAGAATTCCTTTTCGAATTTCGTCTGGATAATCCAAATAATGATGTCCACGAACACTATCAGCCATAAAATTTCCAATTTTAAGCAAATCGTTGTTTCCAGAAAGGTATATGTGAGCGAGGAAATTCATTTGACCAAATTAGTTATTTTAATTAGAATTTCAAATTAGTATATTTGTACTTCCAAATCTAATATTTAATATCTAAAATCTAATATTTAAAAATGACATTAATAAAATCAATATCAGGAATTCGAGGAACTATTGGTGGAAAAGTTGGTGACAATTTAACACCAGTTGATGCAGTAAAATTTGCTTCAGCTTATGGAACGTTTCTTAAAAATAATAGTTCAAAGGAAAAACTAACCGTTGTAATTGGTCGTGATGCTAGAATTTCGGGTTCGATGATTCATAATTTGGTTCAAAATACATTAATCGGATTAGGAATAAATGTTATCGATTTAGGACTTTCTACAACACCAACAGTTGAAGTAGCTGTTCCTTTAGAAAAAGCGGATGGTGGAATCATTTTAACGGCTTCGCATAATCCAAAACAATGGAATGCACTGAAATTATTGAATGAAAAAGGTGAGTTTTTAAATGGTGCTGATGGTGCAAAAATTCTTGAAATTGCAGAAGCAGAAGCCTTTGATTTTGTTGATGTTGATTCGTTAGGCGAAATCACTACCAACGATTCCTATATGGATATTCACATTGATGAAGTTCTAGATTTGCCTTTAGTGGATGCTGATTTGGTAAAAACCAAGAAATATAAAGTAGTTGTAGATGCTGTAAATTCTACTGGTGGAATTGTGATTCCGAATTTATTGGAACAAATGGGTGTTGAAGTAGTAAAATTATATTGCGAACCAAACGGTCATTTTCCACACAATCCAGAACCTTTGAAAGAACATTTAGGTGACATTTGTAAATTGGTTGTAGAAGAAAAAGCCGATTTCGGAATTGTTGTCGATCCTGATGTTGACAGATTGGCTTTTATTTCAAATGATGGCGAAATGTTTGGCGAAGAATATACTTTGGTAGCGATTGCTGATTATGTTTTGAGTAAAACGCCAGGAAATACGGTTTCTAATATGAGTTCGTCTCGTGCATTGAGAGATATTACTAATAAACATAATGGAAGTTATCAAGCTAGTGCTGTTGGTGAAGTAAATGTAGTAGAATTGATGAAGGCTACAAATGCTATAATAGGTGGTGAAGGAAACGGCGGAATCATTTATCCAGAATTACATTACGGAAGAGATAGTTTGGTAGGAGTAGCGTTGTTCTTGACTTATTTGGCAAATCAAGAGAAAACTGTTGCAGAACTAAGAGCAAGTTATCCGCAATATTATATGAGTAAAAATAAAATTGAATTGACACCTCAAATTGATGTAGATGCCATTTTAGTTGCAATGACCGAAAAGTATAAATCAGAAGATATTACTACAATTGATGGAGTAAAAATTGATTTTGCTACCGAATGGGTTCATTTAAGAAAATCAAATACAGAACCGATTATCAGAATTTATACAGAAGCTCCAACGCAAACTGAAGCTGATAAGCTTGCTTTCAGAATTATTGATGAGATTAAGGCTATAGCTGGAATATAATTTATATTTTCAAATATGAAAAACCACATTTATTTATTGACTTTCTTTTTGTTAGTAACTAATTCTTATTCACAGAAAAAGAGTAATGTTAAATGTGGTTTTTTTGGGAATAAATCAGTTGAGGAGCGTAGCCAAATTTTCCCATTTAATGAGTCCAAAAAAATCGTTTTGGTGAGTTATCTCAATTCTGAAATAATAGAAGATGTAAAAATAAATACAAAAGAGGTTATTAGATTAAAAGATAGTTCTTCTTTTTCGAATGCAGGTTATAAGATTGTAAAAGAATTTTCATTTCTATCAAATGATACTTTGCCAGAGAAAGTATATGATGTAACAAAAATTGTTGAACTTAATCAAAATGCAATTGACGAATTTAGTAATTGGATTATTAATTATGATTATAAAATAAAAAACCCAAAAAAGCCAGTTTTATCTTCATTAGCAACTTGTTATATACCTAGAAATGCAGTTGTTTTTTTAAATGAGAAAGATATTGTTATTTCAATTTTAGAAATTTGTTTTGAATGTGGTCATTATTATTTATTGCCTGATCCAAATAATTTTGGAAGTACTCTAGGATTAGAATGTGATGAGAGATTAGATTATTTCAAAAATTTTTTTATTGGAAAAGGGTTTGATTTACAATAGTTTACGAACTACAAGAAAGCATTGAGCATCCTATTTTTTCTCTTGCCCAATCAGGTCTTTTTGTATACCATTTTTCTGAATTTGGTTGCTCTTGATATGGGGTTTTTAATAATTCATGCAATTCTTTGATAATACTAAAATCGTCTTTGTTGGCTGCATCAATAGCCAATTGAGCCATGTAATTTCTCAATACAAACTTCGGATTTATAGCATCCATTTTAAGTTTTCGGTCTTCATCTGTTGTGGCTTCTCTTTTTAATCTTTTAATATATTTTTTAAACCATTTCTCCCAATCTTCTAGTATATTTTTTTTGATTTCTTCAGGTTTGTAAAAGGCATCGTTTATAATAGCTATTCCACAACCAGGAGTGTTTATTTTTTTTAATCTACCTAATTCTCTAAAAAAAATAGTCNCATTTGATGATAATCAGTAGTGTATTTGGTTTGAAAATCATTCAAAACACTTTCTAACGGAGCTGCTTCTTGAATTAATGGATAAAGTGCATTTGCTAATTGAAATAAATTCCAAAGGGCAACATCTCCTTGATTACCAAATCGATATCTTCTGTGTTCTCTGTCGGTTGTATTTGGAGTCCAATCGGGATTATAATCTTCTAGCCAACCATATGGACCATAATCTATTGTAAGTCCTAAAATGGACATATTATCAGTATTCATTACTCCATGTACAAATCCGACTCGTTGCCAATGAACAATCATTTCACGAGTTTTATTGGCTACTTTATGAAAAAGCTGAATGTATTTTTCAACACCATCAGTTGTAATTTCAGGATAATAATATTTAATAGTAAAATCAGCTAACTTTTTCAAATTTTCTAAATCGTTTTGTGCTGAAAACAATTCAAAACTTCCAAATCGTATAAAAGTAGGAGCAACTCTACAAACTACAGCACCTTTTTCATAATCAGCATTTCCATCATACATCATATCTCTCAAAACTTCATCGCCTGTCGAGATTAGAGAAAGTGAACGCGTAGTTGGTACACCCAAATAATGCATTGCTTCGCTACATAAATGTTCCCTAATAGAAGAACGCAAAACAGCCAATCCATCAGCACGACGAGAATAAGGAGTACTTCCGGCGCCTTTTAATTGCAACATCCAATTTTGATTGTTGTATTTAACTTCGCCTAAAACAATAGCTCTTCCATCACCTAATTGTCCAGCCCAATTTCCAAATTGATGTCCTGCATAATTCATAGCATAAGAGCGAGAATTTGGTAAAGTAGTTTTTCCTGAAAAAAGGTTTAAAAAATTAACAGATGTGATTTCATCTTCGGTTATTCCTATCATTTGAGCAACTTCTTTCGTTGCATGAATTAGTTTTGGATTCGAAGGAATTCTTGGAGTAACATAAGAGAAAGAAGCATTTAGTACTTGTCTGGTGATATTAGTTTCATTAACATCTGCAGATAATTCAGAACTAAATCTATTATTAATTTTTAATTGCATTAATAGTATGTTTGTATTACAAATTTACTCAATTTTTGTCTAATTATTATTAGAATTAAGTTAATATATTAATGAAAATCACATGAAACAACAAATAAATGTATATTTGAAAATTGGATGTCAATAGCGATTATATTTTATGAAGTTTAGTCAATTTAGTAGTTTTTATTTTAGTTTGTTTGTTGGAATTTTAGTTTCAATAGTATCTTTCAGTTGTGTTTCTGTTGAGGAATATAATAAAAGATTAGCACAACCAATCTCTGAAAAGGATTTAATAAAAGATGTAAATTTCGTTCAAAGAAAATTAGAAAAGTACCACCCTAATTTATACACCTACATTTTTAAAGAAGAATTGAATAGAAAGTTTGATAGTATTAGAAATGTGTTAAACAAACCAATTTCAAGTCAAGATTTTTTCTTGCTTATTAGTCCAGTTGTTGCTTCGGTTAAGCAAGGGCACATGAGTATGTCATCACCATCAAAGAGAATTAGTAAAAAGCAACAAAAGCGATTAGCTAAATCTGGAACTGGTCCATTATCACAATTTGACTTCGAATGGATGAATGATAAATTGTATGTTTTAAAAAATAAATCTAAACAAAAAGGTATTGTTTCTGGTGCAGAAGTTGTGAGTATAAATGCTATTACACCGCAACAACTTCACAATAAATATAGAAAAACATATGCTTCTGATGGTTTAAATAAAACTTATTTAAAGAGAGCTTTTTCAAAACGTTTTACAAATTATTTAACCAACGAAATAGGAATCAATGATAGTTTATACTATGTTTTTAGACAAAATGATTCCTTGAAAGAAGTAATTGTAAGTCGTTTAAAGGCAGAAAAGAAAGAGAAGGTTAAGAAAACTGAAACAACACCGAAAGTTACTGAAACAAATCCAAAAACAGAAAAGAAAGTTGTTGATAGTAAGAAGGATAAGAGAATTTTTGGATATGATGAAACTACTAAAAGTTTCAGTAAAAAGTTAACTTTTGTTGCTAAAGATAGTAGTATTGCTGTTCTGAAGATTAAAGATTTTTCTAAAGGTAAATTTAGAAAAGCTTACGATATAGTTTTTGAAAATCTTAAGCAGAAAAATGTAAAAACTCTAGTTTTAGATTTAAGAAATAATCCTGGAGGAAGAGTTGCTGATGCTGTCGATTTATATTCCTATTTAACAAATAAAGATTTTCAAATGCTTGAACCAGCTCAAGTAGTTTCTAAAGCAAGTTTGTGGAAATTGGGAATGTTTGATAAAATCCCAAAAATCACTTATCCATTTGCTGCAATTGGATATCCATTTTATATGGCGTTTTCTTCTTTGAGAACTAAGAAAAATAATGATGGAACTTATACTTATTCATTGGTTGGTTCTAAAAAGCAACAAAATAAAGCTAACCATTTTTCGGGTAAAATATATGTTTTGATTAATGGAAATAGTTTTTCTGCAGCCTGCTTGGTTTCTGCTGCATTGAAAGAAAACAAGGATATTACCTTTGTTGGTGAAGAAACAGGTGGCTCATTTAATTCTACTGTTGCCGGATTATTGCCAGTTTTGAAGCTACCAAATTCAAATCTATATATCAGAATAGGTCTTATGGATATTGGTACTACAAATAAGACTGCTGTTTTTGGTAGAGGTATTTTTCCAGACCAAGAAATTATTCCAACATTGAAAGATAAAATTGAAAATAAAGATCCAGAAATGGAATGGATTTTAAATGATATCAAATTGAAAGACAACTAGTTTCATCATTTTTTTGTTTGCTAAATAATTGTCAAAAATCCGTATATTTGAACACAAATTAAACGCAATGACTTCAACAGAAACTACTACAGCATTAGAACTTTATTTTCAACAGTTTCGAGATAATATCATCGGAATTGATCAAGAGTTTGAATCTGCTTTTGGTAAGAAGAAAATTATATACACTGATTGGACTGCAAGTGGAAGATTATATCGACCTATTGAAGAAAAATTAATGAACGATTTTGGACCTTTTGTGGCCAACACGCATACAGAAACTACAATTTCAGGTACAGCGATGACAATGGCTTATCATGAAGCAAAAAGTATCATAAAGCATCACGTAAATGCAACCGATGATGATATTTTAATTAATACAGGAACCGGAATGACTGGCGTTGTAAATAAGTTTCAACGTATTTTGGGTTTAAAACTTCCAGAAAATATAAGAGAATTTACGACCATTCCTAAAGAATTGAAACCAGTAGTTTTTATTTCTCATATGGAGCATCATTCTAACCAAACTTCTTGGTTGGAGACCATTGCAGATGTAGAAATTATTCCTGCAAACGAAGATGGATTATTTTCAATTGAAAATTTAAAACTCCTTTTGGATAAATATAAAGACAGAAATTTCAAAATTGCTTCAATTACTTCTTGCTCTAATGTTACAGGGATTAAAACGCCTTACCATGAAGTTGCTAAAGTTATGCATCAGAACAATGGTGTTTGTTTCGTTGATTTTGCCTGTTCTGGACCTTATGTTGAAATTAATATGCATCCAGAAGATTCAGAAAGTTATTTAGATGCTATTTTCTTTTCACCACACAAGTTTCTTGGTGGTCCAGGAACTTCGGGTGTTTTGGTTTTTAATAAAAATTTGTACAAAAATAGTGTTCCGGATTGCCCTGGTGGTGGAACTGTAAGTTGGACGAATCCTTGGGGAGAACATAAATATATTGACAATATTGAAGATAGAGAAGACGGTGGAACGCCAGGTTTTCTTCAAGTAATCAAAACAGCTTTGGCCATTCAATTGAAAGAAAAAATGGGTATTCAAAATATTTTGGATAGAGAGCATGAAATTGTTGATTATGTATTTGAAGAACTTGGAGCTATTGAAAATATTAAGATTTTAGCTAAAGAACATCAAGATAGGTTAGGAGTAATTTCATTCTATATCGATAATTTACATTATAACTTAGGAGTAAAATTATTGAATGATCGATTCGGAATTCAAACTCGTGGTGGTTGCAGTTGTGCAGGAACTTACGGCCATTTCTTGTTGCATGTTGATAAGGAAACTTCTAGTGATTTGGTTTGTTTGATAACTTCTGGTGATTTAATAAGAAAACCAGGCTGGATTAGAATGTCTATTCATCCTACAACAACATCAGAAGAGATTAGGTTTGTTTGTGATAGTATCAAAGAGTTAGCAAAAAATCACAAGGAATGGGAAAAGGATTATGTTTATAATGGAAAAAGCAATGAGTTTGTTCATAAAATTGCCTCTCATTTAGAAAAAGAAATGGTTCACAATTGGTTTAAAATATAATAAAATAAAAAAGCGATTTTCGAATTTTGAAAATCGCTTTTTTTATAATCGCTTTTTTAATTTTGAACACTGAACACTATACTTTAACTGTCCAACCAAAAGTATCTTCTGCCAATTTATACTGAATTTTAGTCAAATCTTCTTTCAATTGTAATGCGAAAGAATTTTCAATCTGTGGCAATTGATATTCTGTGCCTTGGTAGGCGAAAGCTACAATTGGGCTTACAACAGCAGCTGTTCCTGCACCAAAAATTTCTTTCAAACTTCCGTCTTTGGCAGCATTTACTAATTCTTCAACTAATACGGAACGGACTTCAACATTCAATCCGTCACGTTGCGCCAATTCGATTAAACTTTTTCTAGTTACACCATCCAAAATTCGTTCACTTGTTGGAGCTGTAAATAAGGTATCATTTATTCTAATGAAAACATTCATGGTTCCAGCTTCTTCAAGTTTGGTATGTGTTGCATCATCTGTCCAAATGATTTGTTGGTATCCTTTTTCGTTAGCTAATTTCGTTGGATAGAATTGTGCTGAATAATTTCCTGCCGCTTTTGCAGCTCCAATTCCACCATTAGCAGCACGACTGTAATGTTCCGCAATAATCACTTTTACTTCACCAGAATAGTAAGATTTTGCTGGTGAAAGAATAATCATAAAGCGATATTCACTAGACGGTTGTGCAATTACCCCATGACCAGTAGCTATCATAAAAGGTCTTAAATATAACGTGTTTCCAAGTCCTTTTTTAACCCATTCTCTATCTAAATCGACAACAGTTTTCAAACCTTCAATGAAAACATTTTCTGGAACTTCGGGCATTGCCATTCTTTTTGCAGATTTATTGAAACGTTTAAAATTTTCATCAGGACGAAACAACCAAACATCATCATTATCATCTTTGTAAGCTTTCATTCCTTCAAATATGGCTTGACCATAATGAAAAACTTTAGCTGAAGGATCTATTAAAAAAGGTTCATAAGGTGTGATAATTGGTTTTTGCCATACGCCATCTTTGAAATCACAAATTAGCATGTGGTCTGTGAAAATATTTCCAAAGGTTAAGTTTTCAAAATCTACGGATGCAATTTTTGACGATGAAGCTTTAACTATATCGATTTCGATAGTGTTGTTTAAAGTCATTTAGTGTGAGTTTATTTCTTAATTATTTTTATAATTAATTGTTTTTAAGTTAGTTATAAAAAATAATTAAATGTTATTTAGTTTTGCTAAACTAATAAAAAAATAGATTGAATTAGTTGCCTTCAAAATTTATTTATTCACTATTTATTGATGTTATCAACTAATGAATTTTAAATAGTAATTAATATGAAAATATCGTTAAAACTGCTTAATTTTGTTGACATTAAATTTTAAATTAATAATTAAAAATAAATTTATAAAAAATGAAAAATTTCAAACTACTATTATTAGTTGCTTTCGTTTCAATTGGTTTAAACGTAAATGCGCAACAAGCAACTAAAAAAGCAAAAAAGCAAACGACATTAAATTCAAATGATTATGCTTCTTTTGGAGATAAATTTGAGTTAAACAAAGTGATTACTAAAGAGCAAATGTTCAAGAAATATAAATCATTGAAAAAAGGTGATTCTATTGCTGTAAAATTTGTTACTAAAATCAACTCAGTTTGTAAAAAGAAAGGATGTTGGATGAAATTAGATTTAGGTAACGGAGAATCTGCATTTGTAAAGTTTAAAGATTATGGTTTTTTTGTACCACTTAATGCCGATGGTAGTGAAGTTGTTGTCAATGGTGTTGCGTTTATTGATGTTGTATCAGTTGAAGAATTGAAACATTATGCAAAAGATGCTGGGAAATCTCAAGCAGAAATTAATAAAATTAAAAAACCAGAAATTACTTATTCCTTTACTGCAACTGGAGTATTTATAAAGAAATAATATAGAATGAAGAAATTTTTGATACTATCGTTTTCTGTTTTGCTATTAATTTCTTGTCAGAATAAGCAAACAGAAAAAGTTGAAGATAAAGAAGCCTGTGCTACTGATGCTACAAAAGAAAAGAAATTTGAGATGTATGAAATGTCAGAAATGGCTTCGCTTATGGAACAAATGTATGCTCACAATCAACAATTGCGATTAAGAATTATTAAAGGAGATACCGTTGGAAAGTTTCCGGAATTTTTCAATAAAATTTATTCCGCTGAATTCACAACACCAAGTGATAATGATGCTTTCTTTAAAGAAAATGCAGATAAATACATTGTTGCTCAAAAATTAATTTATTCGGATACAGAAAATGTAAAAGAGAACTTTAATAAAGGTGTTGATGCCTGTGTAACTTGCCATCAAGGGAAATGTGGTGGACCAATTCCAAGGATTAAGAAATTATATATTAAGTAATTTTGAAACGAGAAATTCTTACCACATTTGATGGTTCAACAACCATTCATTTACCCGATTGGGATGAAAGTTATCACTCTAAACATGGTGCAATTCAAGAAGCTTATCACGTCTTCATTCAAAGCGGATTTTCTTTGTTTAAAGGAAATTCTATTTCAATTTTAGAGATTGGTTTCGGTACTGGTTTAAATGCATTTATAACTTATTTAGAAGCGAAAAAAAGTAATCAAACTATTGATTATGTTGGAGTAGAAGCTTATCCTGTTGAAGTTGTAGAAGCTTTACAAATGAATTATGTTTCCGAATTAGATGCTTCCAATGAAATGAATATTTTTAGTAAAATGCACGAATGTGATTGGGAAAAAAAAGATGTAATTTCAGATAACTTTTCACTAACCAAAAGAAAGCAATTCTTTCAAGATATTGTAGATGAAAACACTTTTGATTTAATTTATTTTGACGCTTTCGGATTTAGAGTTCAACCAGAATTGTGGTCGTTGGAGATTTTTCAAAAAATGTATAAAGCATTAAAAACCAATGGTATTTTAGTAACTTATGCTTGCCGAGGTTCAATAAAACGCGCTATGCTTGAATGTGGTTTTAAAGTTGAAAAACTTCCAGGTGCTCCAGGAAAAAGAGAGATGTTACGAGCTACAAAAATTTAACGTATTATTTTTATTTTGTATTTAAAAATAATTTAATTTTGATAATACTAAAAACCCAATATTTACGTTCTTATTAAATCTGTGATTTAAAAGTCTAACAATTTAACCACTAATTATGTCAAGATTGATTTATGACTACACTAAATCCGTGTTAGAAAGAGTAAGTTTCGATACTATACTTTTCTGCAAAGAATTAGACAAAGCAGTCAGAATGCTTTTACCTTATGAAATCGAACAACTAACAGAGTGGTTGCTCAATTTCACTAAAGAAAAGCCAGAGTTAAGGCAATGTTTACTGATTATGAACAAATAAAACTAAAAGGAACTTAAACGGTTCCTTTTTTTGTTTTATAAGGTAGGGTTAATGTCTCTCAAGTTATTTTTAAGACAATATGAGGAACTAAATTTTTGTAAGATTTATCTTTTAAAAACTTTTTAAAATGTTTTTAATCGCAATAAAATGTATTTAATCGATAAAAAACTACAATTTTATTTGTTTAATTAAAATATACTATATAAGTTTACATTATGATTCCCAAATCTATTATAGAATATTAACCTACTAATTTTTTTCTTATGCCAAGAATGATTTACGATTACACTAAGTCAGAATTAGAGAGTGTAAGTATTGATCCTAGCCTTTTTAGAAGGAAGTTAAAAAAAGCAGTGAATAGCTTGTTACCTTATGAGATTGACTTGTTGCAAAATTGGTTGTCTTATTTCACTACAAACAAGCCTCATTTGCAAGAATGTATAACAGAAACCATAAAATAAAAAAAAGGAGTTTGCTAACTCCTTTTTTTTATTTTGTAGCTTTTGGACTTACAATTTGAACATTTTGAAAGGCTATAGCTCCTTTTACAACGCCACTTATTGAAGATCTTAAAGCATCAATTATGTGAATTTTTAATTCGTTTTTCGGATAAATTAAACTTACTTCTCTTGCTGGTTTTGGTTCTTTAAACTGACGCAATTTTATTTGATCTTTTTCCTTTAAATCTAACGTATGTAGATAAGGAAGCAGCGTAGTACCTAAGCCTTCATCTGCCAGTTTTATTAATGTTTCAAAGCTTCCACTTTCAATTTGAAAATGATTGTGTTCAGAGTTAGTGTTGTTTTTACATAAATTTAAAACACTATCTCTAAAGCAATGACCGTCTTGAAGTAAAAGGATTTCATCCAAATTCAAATCTGAAATTTCAATTTCCTTCTTAGAAAAATTTTCATGATTTTCAGGAATATAAGCTACAAATGGCTCAAAATAAAGCACCACTTCTTTAATTTTCTCTTCGTTCAAAGGTGTAGCAGCAATTGCGGCATCAAGATGACCATTATTCAATCTAAAAATAATGTCATCAGTATTCAATTCTTCAATAATCAGCTTAACTTTTGGGTATTTTTTGATAAAATTTTTCAAAAACATTGGTAAAAGCGTAGGCATAATTGTTGGTATTATACCTAATCTAAACTCACCACCAATAAACCCTTTTTGTTGATGAACAATGTCTTGAATTCTATCGGCTTCATTAACAATATTTTTTGCCTGATTTACAATTTTATGACCAATTTCGGTCAACTGTATTGGTTTTTTACTTCTATCAAATATTTGAATGTCAAGTTCGTCTTCTACTTTTTGAATTTGCATACTCAAAGTAGGTTGTGTAACAAAGCATTTTTCTGCAGCAAGTGTAAAATTCTTATATTCAGCTACAGCTAAAACATATTGAAGTTGGGTAATTGTCATTGTATAATAAAATTTGATGCAAATATAAAAACTATAAGATTAATTTATACTATCAATTTTCTCTTTATTAAAATGAAATAACATATAATAAAATCTTTTTATTTATTTGTTAAATTTTTTACAATAGCTTTTCATTTATCTGTCTGAAAAGCTACTTTTGCAATATGAAGTCAGTAGCTAGAATTTTAATGGTTCTTTTTATCACTTTTCTATCAATGCCTACTGTAGTAACGTTGATTGAAAAGAATTCTGACGTGTCTTTATTTTATAGCTTTGCAGAAGAAGAAATTCACAAAGATTTAAAACAAATCAAAGCTGATTTAAAACAACAATTTGTTTATCCATTTTTAGATTCAAAAATCAAGTTGAATTCTAAAATTGTTTCTGAAAACTTGTCACATCATGACAATGTTGCTGAAGAAATATTCTCACCACCGCCAGAATTGGTTTAATACATCTCGACTTTTCGTTTTCAAATTGTTTGGAAGCTACTTCATGTATTAAATTTATTTATTGGTATGACAAAAAAAATCAACCTTTTTGCTAACCTTAAATCTGATTTTGCTTCAGGTTTAGTGGTTTTTTTGGTGGCGTTGCCATTGTGTCTTGGAATTGCATTAGCAAGTGGAGCACCTTTATTTTCAGGTATTATTTCGGGTGTTATTGGAGGAATTGTTGTTGGTTACTTAAGCCAATCTCATTTAAGTGTTTCTGGTCCAGCAGCAGGTTTAACAGCAATAGTCCTAACAGCTATTACTGATTTAGGTTCGTTTAATGCTTTTTTATTAGCGGTTTTAATAGCTGGAATAATTCAATTAATCCTTGGATTTATAAAAGCAGGAACAATTTCTAACTATTTTCCAAATAATGTTATTGAGGGAATGCTTGCCGGAATTGGTGTTATCATTATTCTAAAACAAATTCCTCACGCATTTGGTTATGATCCAGATTTTGAAGGTGACGAATCTTTTTTTCAACCGGATGGACAAAATACTTTTTCTGAAATTTTTCAGGTTTTTAATCATGTACAAATAGGTTCGATTATAATAGCATTAATTTCTTTGACAATATTGATTTTATGGAATAAAGTAGATTTTTTAAAGAAAATTAAGTTAGTTCCACCTGCATTAGTTGCTGTGATTGTTAGTATTTTACTAAATGAATTTTTCATTCAATCGGGAAGTAATTTAGTAATTTTAAAAGAGCATTTGGTTAGTTTACCTGTTCCAACAACTTTAGAAGAATTTAAGAATATTATTGTAACACCAGATTTTACTGCAATATCAAATTCAAAAGTTTGGATTGTTGCCATCACAATTGCAGTGGTTGCTTCTATCGAAACTTTATTGTGTATTGAAGCATCAGATAGAATGGATGCGCAAAAAAGATACACCAATACTAATGTAGAATTAAAAGCACAAGGAATAGGTAATATTTTAAGTTCACTTTTGGGTGGTTTACCAATGACCTCTGTAGTTGTAAGAACTACTGCTAATAATACAGCTGGAGCAAAATCAAAAATGTCAGCAATAATTCATGGAGTACTTTTATTAGTTAGCGTTTTAGCAATTCCATCAATTTTGAATAAAATCCCTTTAGCAACTTTGGCGGCAGTTTTGTTATTAGTAGGTTATAAACTAGCAAATCCTAAAACAATTAAACATTTTTGGGAAAAAGATAAAATATACCAATTTATACCATTTATATTCACCTTTATTGCTGTTGTAGCTACCGATTTACTTAAAGGAGTAGCACTCGGTATGGTTATCAATATTGTTTTTATTTTGATAGGTAATTCAAAACGAGCGTATAATTTTAAAGTTGAAGATTATCATGAAGGTGATATCATTCACATCGATTTAGCTCAAGAGGTTTCATTTCTAAATAAATCGGCTATTAAAGATACCTTAAATAAGATTCCTAAAGATTCAAAAGTAGTAATTAATGCTAGTGCTACAGTGTATATTGCTCATGATGTTTTAGATTTAATTAGAGAGTTCAAAAAAATAAAGGCCAAAGATTTGAATATAATCGTTAAATTAGTAGGCTTTAAAGAAGGTTATAATCTTGAAAATAGTGATGGTTATCAAAATACTGTAACTATCGAGCACAAGTATAACGTACTTAAAAGAAAATTGGAAACCATTGAAAATAAAAACATAATATTTAAATAATAGAGCAGATGAGTAATGATTTTTATAAAAAAATTCTAGATAACAATAAGAAATGGGTTGAAAATCAATTAGCAATTGATGCAGAATATTTCAAAGATTTAGCAAAAGGACAACAACCTCCTTTATTATGGATAGGATGTTCTGATAGTAGAGTTCCTGCAAACGAAATAATTGGAGCAAAACCAGGTGAAGTTTTTGTTCATAGAAACATTGCCAATATGGTAATTCATAGTGATATGAATATGTTAAGTGTTTTAGATTATGCTGTAAATGTTTTGAAAGTAAAACATGTTATTGTATGTGGTCATTATGGTTGTGGTGGTGTTAAAGCAGCTATGGGAAATCAATCTATTGGTTTAATTGATAATTGGATTAGACATATAAAAGATGTTTATAGATTGCACGAACACTATCTAAACACTATCGAAGATGAAGAGGAACGTTTTAATAAATTTGTTGAAGTTAATGCACAAGAACAAGTATTTGATTTGGCGAAAACTTCAATAGTTCAAAACGCATGGAGAAATGGACAAGAATTAACCCTTCATGGTTGGACCTATGGTTTAAATTCTGGTTATGTAACAGACCTAGGTGTAAATATGAGTTCTAATGAAGAGTTAGATGATGTTTATCAACTAAAATTTTCAAATTAGTTTTAAATAGAAAGACTACACTCTTAGAATGTAGTCTTTCAAACCAAAACATGTATAAAACAAAATTTAACTGTTAGTTATTTATCTGAATTATTGATAAATAAAGTGGCATTCCTAAAGTTATATTAAAAGGAAAGGTAACAGCTAAAGCCATTGGTAGAAATAGACCTGGATTTGCTTTAGGCACTGCTATTTTCATAGCTGCAGGAACAGCAATATAAGAAGCACTTGCCGCTAAAACAGATAGCATAAATCTATTACCAATATCATTTGTTACAAGATGGCTTACTACTGCAACCAGGCATCCATTAATCAATGGTATTGCTATTGCAAAAATTACTGCAAACCAACCGCTTTTAAGAAAATCACTTAGTTTTTTTCCACTCACAATTCCCATATCTAATAGAAAAATTGCAAGAAACCCTTTGAATAAATCATTTGTAAATGGTTTTATTCCCATTGCTTGTTCATCACTAGCGAGTAAACCAATAACTAGACTTCCTAAAATTAGTAGAACACTTCCATTGGTAAAGGAATGTTTAACAATTGACAAAATTGAGGTATTTATCTCTTTTTTGTCATCAAACAATCGAATTAAAATGACACCTACAATAATGGCTGGTGCTTCCATTAAAGCCATTACTGCTACCATATGTCCGCTAAAACTCATGTGTTGGATTTCTAAAAAAGAGGCTGCGGTTACAAAAGTTACTGCGCTTACAGAACCATACGCAGCTGCAATAGCTCCAGAATCATAAACATTAAACTTTCTCCTTAGAACAAAGTAAGAATAGATTGGAATAGCTAGAGCAATTATAATTCCAAATAAAACAGACCATACAATTTCAAGATTAAAATGACTATGAGCTAATTCTTGTCCACCTTTAAACCCTATTGAAAACAATAAATAAAGAGAAATAAATTTGGAGGAGTTTGGTGGGATTTCCAAATCACTTTTTAGTTTTACTGCAATTATTCCAAGTAAAAAAAACAGTAAAGCTGGATTGGTTAAATTATCGAAGAGTAAGTTTAAGTTCATTTAATTTATTTTTTTGTGGCACGTTCTAAGCGATCGTTTATTGATTTTCCTAAATCGTTTTCAGGAAATTTTTCTGTTATAATAAGGTCTAAACCTTTTTTGTCTAATCGATGCATTGCGGCATATAGGTTGGAAGTAGCTTCTTTTAAACTACCATTCTTTGAAAGTATTTCTTTTTCTATATTTTGATCATTTATTTTTAAATCTTGAAATAATAAAACTCCAATTTTAGATGTTGGATAATTTTTTATTTCATATTCAATATTTTCTGATAATATCGTTTTGGTATTTGGTGCGTAATGTCTTGAAAGCATTCCCGGTGCATTTGGCGAACTATCATTTTTATTGACAATTTGAATCGGTCCAATTATAGATTCTATATCTTCTACAGAAATTGATCCTAAACGATAAAGAATAGCCTTTTCATTTTCAAAACCAACAATCGTTGATTCTATCCCATTTTTACAATTACCTCCATCAAGAACCATTTCTATAGTATCTGTAAAATAATCGACAACATGTTTAGAAGTGGTTGGACTTATGGAACCAAACGGATTTGCACTCGGTGCAGCTAATGGAAAATCAAGTTGTTTTAACAATTCTAAAGTTAGTGGATGATTTGGAACTCTCACTGCTACGGTTTCTTTTCCTGCTGTAATATTGTGTGGAATATTTTCTTTTTTCTTTAAAACTAAGGTTAGCGAACCTGGCCAAAAAGCTTCTGCTAATTTTTTAGCTTTTTCAGGAACTTCTTGAGCTATATTTTCTAATAATTCTTTAGAGTGTATATGAACGATTAGAGGATTATTGAAAGGTCTATTTTTGGTTTTAAATATTAAGTTTATTGCTTTTTCACTGTAAATATTTCCTGCCAAACCATAAACGGTTTCAGTAGGTATGGCAACTAAATTTTCATTTTCGAGAATTTCTTTGGCTTTTAATATGTCTGTGGATATTTGTATCATAATTATTTTTAAGGATTGCAGTTGTCACAATAAGTTGGGTCTTCAAATTTTATTCCTCTCGGATAATGTAATTCTTTTTCATAGCAACATTTTTTACATTGGTATAAATAACTTAATGTAGATCGAGTAGGTAATAAACAATTTTCACAAGGTAAACCTGGCATAGCATTTACAATATCAAAACCAGGGAAGGAGCATCTCGGACATAAACTTTTAATTTTTTCAATTAATTTGTGAGTTACTTGTTCAATTACTTTCATTCGAGTTGGATTGAACATGGCTCTCATATCTGTTTCAGCATAAACGCTATTGAATTCTTGTTTTAACTCATTATAACTTTTTAGCAAAACATCCTTTGTATTTATCCCTTTGAATATTTTTGAAAAATTCTTTTCTTCTGGTTTTAGAATTATGGCATGACTTGGAAAATTTACTTTTTCAGCAAATTCTAATAAATCGGCTTCATTAGTTATTAATTTCCCATTGAAATTGGTTTCCAAACTAATTTCTCTTGCGACAATTTCAATATCGTTTTTAAAATCTTTAAGCATCATAAACTCTTCATTTGCTTGTACAAAAAATAGTGTTGGATGTGCTCCAAAAGAACCTTCGCTTGCAACAACCAAATCACAGTTGGTGGCTTTATTTGCTATGATACATTTTTCTCTTAATGTTGATAGCGCATCTTCTTTTCGGTCTATTTCACCAGAAAAAGTACCTAGCGAATCAGTGTCAAAGGCATCAGAAGTGAAGTAGTAATTTCTAAATTCTTCCCAGAACAAAGGTGCAATTACTAATTCCTTCTGATGTTTTGTTGCAATAAGAAGCTTTCTTTCTTCAAACATTTTATTTTTCTAACTCAATTGAAATAGTACTTTTTATCACAAACTTTATATCTTCCGATTTTGAATTTTGAATAAGATTTTTAATTTGTTCTTTGGTTTCTGTAAGTTCTTGAATACGTTTTTTAGAATGTTCAATGTCTTTATTAAAACGAATATGATTACTAAAATCTTCTCTGTTATGATAATCGATTTTGTAGTTTAGTAATGTAGTTAGTACTCTGTCCGCATCTTCTACAGAAAAGGTTCCGTCGATAAGTTTAAATTCTTGATTGTTTTCCATTTTTATTTGTTTGATAGTTTCATAAATCCGTATCCACTTGTTAGAATTCCTATGCCAATAATTATTTCATTAGTAAAAGTTTCACTAATTAGCGATAGGTAAAACCCTATCAGTATAAAAATCATTGAAAATAGCATTAGTAGATTGTGACTTGTTTTTGAATAAATTATGTTTTTTGTCAAGGTTTTATTGTCTTTGTCTAATTTTAGATTGTCTAATTTTGCTTCTATTATTTCTATATTATTTCTATTCATACTTGTTATATTAAAATTGATAGTGCAAAACTCATAATAATAAATCATATATTTTTATTTATATTTGTAATGATATATATAAAATATTTTTATGAATTATACCTTGCATCAGCTACAAGTTTTTTTAAAAATAACGCAAACGAAAAGTATAACCAAAGCTGCAGAGGAGTTGCATCTTACGCAACCTGCTGTTTCAATTCAATTAAGAAATTTTCAAGATCAATTTGAAATTCCTCTGACAGAAGTTGTTGGAAGAATATTATATGTAACTGATTTTGGTAAAGAGATTGCTTTAGCAGCAGAAAATATAATTAATGAAGTTTATGCTATAAATTATAAAACTCAAGCTTTCAAAGGACAATTATCAGGAAGGTTAAAGTTGTCTGTTGTTTCAACAGGAAAATACGTTATGCCTTACTATTTGTCAGAATTTATGAAAAATAATGTTGAGGTAGAACTCGAAATGGATGTTACAAATAAAAGTAAAGTTGTAAAATCACTCAGAAATAATGAAATAGATTTTGCTCTAGTGTCAATACTTCCCAATGATATAACTGTTGAATCAATGCCATTAATGGATAATAAATTGTTTTTGGTAGGGAATAGGTTTACCGAAATAAATCAAGGTTCAAGTTTATTAAATTATGTTTCAAATCAGCCACTCATTTATAGAGAGTTGGGTTCTGCAACAAGACTTTCGATGGAAACCTTTTTAGATAAAACAGGAATTGTTCCCAATATGAAAATACAATTAACATCCAACGAAGCAGTGAAACAGTCCGTTATTGCTGGTTTGGGGCTTTCAATTATGCCGCTTATTGGTTTAAAAAATGAATTGGAAAAAGGAGATATTAAAATAATTCCGATAAATAAACTTCCTTTAGTATCAAGTTGGAGATTGATTTGGTTGAAAGGCAAAAAGTTGAGTCCAGTGGCTAAAGCTTATTTAGATTTTGTAACCAAAAAAAATGAAGAAATTAAAAACAATCATTTTGCATGGATTAATAATTACTAATCTTCAAGATTTTCATTAAAAGCCGAAGGTAATAATTGCGGAATAAATTTTATCAAAATAGGTAATAATAATCCTCCACCAGGAAGTAAAAAAATAGTTAAAGACGGAATGCTTTTGCAAATGTCGAGTAATTGTTTTTTTACTTTCTTTTTTTCTTCTGAACTTAAATCTTTTTGAGTTGATTTGGCTAAAAGTTTCATCAATTCCTTGCTTTCAGAGATTTCTTTAGTCAATCGTTTTTGATTTCTTTTAATCAAAACCTGAACTCCAGTAGTAGTCTGATCGTAAAAATGCTTTACTGGATTAGAATAATTAAAATACTGAATTTCTTTTTTATGAAAAACTATAAATTCATTAGTTGCATCAATACTTCCATTTACAAATTCATTTGAAATTTTCATCTGTTCAGCTAATTTATGAAGAAAATAAACCTCGTCGTTTTCAACTTTTCCATCATTCCAAAGAGTTATTCCAGCTAAATCTAAAAGGTAATATTTTTCTAAATCATTAGTGAAATAATCTAAAGGTAATTCCTCCAGATTTTGAATATTTACCTTAGAAAATTTGGTGTAACGAACTGATGCTTCAAATAATTTTATCAATAAATCATCGTGTTGCGATTTGATGGTTTTAACTTTTAAAGCTAAAGAAACAATACTCATGATAGTTTCTTCCATCCGTTTTAAATACTTTTCAGGAATTGCATCTTTTTGTAAATATTGATGAAACGCTAAAACATCAACAAACAATAGTGCATTAGTTACGATATGTGAAAAGTTTTTACTGATGATATCTTTGTTCGTCTGAACTCGTTCATTGATATAACTTTCTAGTTTCGAACTTTGATTTGAACTCATGATTTTATCAAATAAAACAAAACCTTTGGGTGTCATTTCTTTATAAAAAGCAACAGTTTTTTTTATAAATTCTTCAGAATTATTATCTTGATTTGTATAGCGATAAACATTAAGAAGTGTTGTAAGTAAAGCGATTTTAGATATTTCGTCCGATTTCCATTGTGAAATATCTATTTTAGGATTTGAATTTATTGCAATGATGTGCCCATAAATAAATCCAGTAGCTCTAATGTTTTTGTAAAACGATAATCCATCAATAGTAGTGTCGAACAATGATTTTTGTTCCACAAAATACTTATCAATCCAACCGTGTGCAGATGGGTTTATCATAGCTTTATTTAGAGTTACAAAGCTAGGTATTTTTAAGAAAGTTTAAGAGTATAAATGTTAAGATTTTATTGCCTTGATTTTATGTTTTGTTCACAAAGGCTAATGATTTCTTTAATTCTAATGTTTCGTGTTTCTTCACGTTTGGCTTGATTTAACCAATACAAATAACTTTTTCGGTAAGAAGGACTAAAGTTTTGATAATTATCAAATGCAGTTTTATTATTTTGAAATGCGAATTCTAAGTCTTTTGGTAGTTCTAAATTTTCAACAGCATCGAGTGATTCCCATGAGCCATTTTGTTTGGCTATTTCAATTTTTCTCAAACCACTTTCGTGTATCAAGTTCTCAGCAAGGAGTTTTTCAATATAAGTTTTATTGAGTTTGCTCCAAACGCTTTTTTCTTTTCTAGGAGTAAACATTTGCTTACGTTTTTCGTCATCAATTTTTTTTACCGTTGAATCAATCCAACCATAGCAAATGGCAACTTGAACAGCTTCTTCCCAACGCATGCTTTCATTTAAACTGCCTACTTTGTAGAACAATAGGCAAATTCCATTAGAAGAATGATGATTTTCATGTAACCAATCACGCCATTCTTGAGTATTTTTAAAATAATGTAAGTCTTTTTTATCCAAAATTGATTTCTTGCTATTTTTCAAAAGTAACAAAAAAATCAATTTTACATTGGCTTTTTAGGTAACTCTTTAGTTTTCATTTCAGAAACTTTGCCTTCAGAGTTTATGGTTACATACAATTCACGTTCGAAATATTTCTTTTCATATTCGATTTTATATCTAAAAAATAAATCCTCTGTTTCGTTGTCTTGAGTTACTTCTATTAGATTTAAATCAATAAATTTCCCATTTCTCATTAATATTTTTTGACACGTTTTTGAAATTTTTTCTATTGTAGCGTTTTGTATCACTTTATCAGTAGCTTCCTCTTTAGAGAAAACTTTAAATCTTGATGTATTGCATGTTTCTAAAAGACGTTTTCCAAGATTATATGCTCTCGTAAGTTTTTGGCTATTTACCTCTTTAAGATTGATTTTTTCAAAACGTGATTTAACTTCAATAATTTCACTCGTCTCATTTTTAGAAAGATTTGGATGTTTTGATTTGCAAGAAATAATTAAAACTAAAAGAAGTAAACAACTAATTTTTTTCATAGAATTATAACTTAAAAATTAAGTTTTTAGTATGGAATGTTGCACAAAAAAAAGCCACAAGAAAAATCAAGTGGCTTTTTAACAATTAACTTAACTATAATTAAAAACAATAACTATTTTCAGCCACTAACTTAGCTGTAATAGTTTCTCTTAAACCAACAATATTTGGCATGTTAGTATATTTTGTAAAACGGCGTAATCCCATTAACATCATGCGTTGTTCATCGCCTTCTGCGAAAGAAATGATGCTTTCTTTTCCTCTGGCAGCAACGATATCTACTGCTTTGTATAAGTATAATTTTGCCATAGCAATTTGCTCTTGTACTTTGGCTTCGCCTTCTTTTTTGGCTAATTTTTCTGTTCTAAGAATGGTGCTTTCTGCCATGTAAATTTCAATTAACATATCGGCTGCAGCCATCAATAGTTGTTGGTGTGCGTCTAAATCCATTCCGTATTTTTGAACGGCAGCACCAGCAACCATTAGGAAGGCTTTTTTCAATTTGCCCACCATTTCTTTTTCTTCCGAAAATAATTCTGAATAATCTGGCGTGTCAAAGGATGGAATTCCCATTAATTCTTCTTGCACTTTCATGGCTGGTCCAAGCAAATCAACGTGACCTTTCATCGCTTTTTTGATTAGCATTCCAACGGATAGCATTCTGTTGATTTCGTTCGTTCCTTCATAGATACGTGCAATACGAGCATCGCGCCAAGCACTTTCCATTGGTGTATCTTCAGAGAATCCCATTCCGCCATAAATTTGAATTCCTTCATCAGCACAGTTTTGAACATCTTCCGAAACGGCTACTTTTAGAATAGAACATTCGATAGCAAATTCTTCAACTCCTTTTAATTCGGCTTCTTGATGACTTGCGCCTTCAGCTTCACGAAGTTTGATGCGGTTTTCAATGTCTTTTGCGGCACGATACGTAGCACTTTCTCCAGCATAAGCGGAAGTTGCCATTTCTGCTAATTTGTAACGAATAGCACCAAAAGATGAAATAGGAGTATTAAACTGAACTCTTTCGTTAGCATAGTTAATTGCATTAGAAGTCACACGACGTTGCGCGTCCAAACAAGCGGCTGCCAATTTGATACGTCCAACATTCAAGGCATTCATAGCGATTTTAAAACCTTCACCACGAGCAGCCAACATATTTTCAATTGGAACTTTAGTATCAGCAAAGAAAACCTGACGAGTAGAAGAGGCACGAATTCCTAATTTATGCTCTTCTTCACCCATTGAAATTCCGTTACTTGGATCATTTTCTACGATGAAACCTGTAATGTTTTTATCATCTTCAATTCGAGCGAAAACAATGAATACAGAACAGAAACCTGCATTAGAAATCCACATTTTTTGTCCTGTGATTTTATAATGCGTTCCATCTTCTGATAAAACGGCTTTAGTTTTTCCTGAATTAGCATCGGAACCTGCTCCAGGTTCTGTTAAGCAATAAGCTCCAAACCATTCACCAGATGCTAATTTTGGTACGTATTTTTGTTTTTGTTCTTCTGTTCCGTATAATGTGATTGGCATAGTTCCAATTCCAGTATGCGCACCAAAAGCTGTTGAAAACGAACCTGTTGCACCCGAAATATAATCGCAAACTAGGCAAGTATCAACAAATCCCATTCCCATCCCACCATAATTTTCTGGAACGGCAACGCTCAAAAAGCCCATTTCACCTGCTTTACGCATGGTTTCTTCAGTAAAAGCATAGTCTTTATGCTCAAATCGGTCTTTGTTTGGCCATATTTCTTTATCAACGAATTCTTTTACAGAATCACGCATCATGATTTGTTCTTCTGAAAAATCTTCGGGTGTGAAAACGTCTTCACATTTTGTTTCTTTAACTAGGAATTGTCCTCCTCTGGTTATTTCGCTCATTTTTTATTTTTTTTAGAGAAAAGAAGAAAGATGCAAGAGAGAAGATTATACGTCCAATTTACTGATAAAACCTGTAGTCATTTTTTGGAATTCGATAATCTTATTTTCTATTTCTATCGTTTTTTCGTCGGTTATATATTTATTTTGATTTGCTATTAATAATTGTGTTTGTAATTCAAATGATGACCCTAAACTTATATTTAAATAATGTTTAAAGTGTATATTTCCTCTATTGGATCCTTCTGCAATATTTGAAGGCATTGAAACAGCAGCTCTATTCATTTGACTTACTAAACCATAAGTTTCAGATTTTGGAAATTCAGAAGTTTGTTTATAAATATCATTGGTAATATTCATTGCTGAAATCCAAATCTTTAAATTCTTAAAGTTATGTTTCATAAGTCTTGCTTCTTGTTTCTTGCCTCTATTCTCTACAATAATTCAAAAATACCTGCAGAACCTTGTCCAGTTCCAACACACATACTCACGATTCCGTATTTAGATTTTCTTAATCGCATTTCGTCAAATAATTGAACTGATAATTTTGCTCCTGTACAACCTAGTGGATGTCCAAGTGCAATTGCGCCACCGTTTACGTTTACGATGTCTGGATTTAAACCTAATTCTCTAACAACAGCTAATGATTGTGATGCAAAAGCTTCGTTTAATTCAATTAAATCAATATCATTTAAAGATAATCCTGCTTGTTTCAATGCTTTTGGAATGGCTTTTACTGGGCCAATTCCCATTATTCTTGGTTCAACTCCTGCTGATGCAAAATTTACTAATCTTGCGATAGGAGTAACGCCTAATTCTTTTACCATTTCTTCGCTCATGATAAGTACAAATGCTGCACCATCACTCATTTGTGAAGAGTTTCCTGCAGTTACAGAACCATCGGCTGCAAATACAGGTTTTAGTTTTCCTAAAGCAGCAATATTTGTGTCGGCTCTTGGACCTTCATCTTTATTTACAACATACGATTTGGTTTCTTTTTTACCATTTTCATTGATAAAGGTTTGCTCCACAGTAATTGGAACAATTTGTTTGTCAAATTTACCTTCGGCTTGCGCTTTCAATGCTTTGTTATGTGAATTGAATGCAAATTCATCTTGATCTTCACGAGACACATTGAATTGTTTTGCAACAGCTTCAGCCGTTAAACCCATTCCCCAATAGTAATCTTCATGACCTTCTTTTGCTACAGAGTAATCAGGAGTTGGTTTGTATCCACCCATTGGGATAAAACTCATACTTTCAGCTCCACCGGCAATGATGCAATCCGCCATTCCACTTTGGATTTTTGCTGTCGCCATTCCGATAGTTTCTAATCCTGAAGCACAATATCTATTTACTGTTACCCCAGGAACGTCTGTAACTTTTAATCCCATTAAGGAAATTAATCTTCCTACATTCAGACCTTGTTCGGCTTCTGGCATGGCGTTTCCAACCATAACGTCGTCAATACGCGTTTTGTCGAAATCTGGAAATTGAGACATCATGTGTTCGATGGTTTCTGCTGCTAATTCGTCAGGACGTTTGAAACGGAAAACTCCTTTTGGCGCTTTTCCAACTGCTGTACGAAATCCGGATACTATATATGCTGTTTTCATTTTTTTTATTTTTGAGAGGAAAGAAGCAAGAAATTAGACCGCTTCGCTGAAAGATTATTTATGTCTTTCTTCTTTCTTCTTGTTTCTATTTTCTAATTTCTCAATGGTTTCCCTTTAGTTAACATAAACTGAATGCGCTCCAACGTTTTTCTTTCAGTACAAAGTGATAAAAACGCTTCACGTTCAATATCTAATAAGTATTGCTCACTTACTAGTGTTGGTTCTGATAAATCACCTCCAGCCATTACATAAGCTAGTTTATTGGCAATTTTTAAGTCGTGTTCTGAGATATATTTTCCAGCTACCATTTGGTTGGTTCCTACTAAGAACATTCCAAGAGCTTGTTTACCTAACACTTTAATGTCGGTTCTTCTAACAGGTTGTGTGTAACCTTGGTCAGCCATTTGCAACGCTACTTGTTTTGCTACAGCAATTTGGCGGTCTTTGTTTACTACCACAATATCTTTTCCTTTTTGTAAAATTCCTAAATCGAAAGCTTCGTAGGCAGATGTTGCTACTTTTGCCATTCCGATAGTTAGGAAGTTTTCTTGAAGAACATTCAACTCCACATCATTTTTGCGGAACAAATCAGCTGCGCGAACTGCCATTTCTTTAGAGCCACCACCACCTGGAATTACACCAACTCCAAATTCTACCAAACCAATATACGTTTCTGCAGCGGCAACAACTTTGTCAGCGTGCATACTCATTTCGCATCCGCCACCAAGTGTCATTCCGTGAGGTGCAACGATAACCGGAATAGAGGAGTAGCGTACGCGCATCATCGTGTCTTGGAACATTTTGATTGCCATGTTTAACTCGTCGTATTCTTGTTCTACTGCCATCATGAAAATCATTCCGATGTTAGCACCAACTGAGAAATTAGTTCCTTGATTTCCAATTACTAATCCTTTATAATCTTTTTCGGCTAAATCAATTGCTTTATTGATTGCAGTTAAAACACCACCACCAATGGTATTCATTTTAGAATGGAATTCTAAGTTCAAAATTCCGTCACCTAAATCGATTACTGAAGCATCTGAATTACCCCAAACTTTATGACTTTCTCTTATATTATCTAAAATGATAAAAGCATCTTGACCTGGTTTTTCTTCTTGTGATTTTGATGGAATGTTGTAGTAACACGTTTTACCATTTTTAACAGAGTAAAAAGATTTGTTTCCTGAAATCAACATATCAGTTACCCATGCAGCTGGTTTGTAACCTTCGGCCTCCATCATTGCGATGGCTTTTTCTACACCAATGGCATCCCAAATTTCGAATGGACCATTTTCCCAACCGAAACCGGCTTTCATGGCGTCGTCGATTTTGTAAAATTCGTCTGTGATTTCTGGAACTCTGTTAGAACAATAAGCAAACATTGCTGAGAAATTTTTTCTGTAGAAATCACCAGCTTTGTCTTTTCCTTTTACTAAAACTTTGAATCTATCAATTGGTTTATCGATTGTTTTAGTTAATTCTAATGTTGCGAACGATGCTTTTTTAGCTGCTCTATATTCTAATGTATCTAAATCCAACGATAAGATTTCTTTGCCTTCTTTTTTGTAAAATCCTTGTCCTGTTTTACTTCCTAGCCATTTGTTTTCCATCATTTTGTTGATGAAATCGGGTAGTTTGAACAATTCGTGTGCTTCGTCATTCGGACAATTATCATAAATTCCGTTAGCAACGTGAACTAAAGTATCTAAACCTACCACATCAACGGTTCTGAAGGTTGCCGATTTTGGACGACCAATTACTGGACCTGTTAATTTATCAACTTCTTCAATGGTTAATCCCATTTCTTTTACTTGGTGGAATAGACTTTGGATTCCGAAGATTCCGATTCTGTTTCCGATAAAAGCAGGAGTATCTTTAGCAATTACTGAAGTTTTTCCTAAGAATTTAGATCCGTATTCAAAAAGGAAATCTAATACTTCTTGTGATGTTTTTGGACCTGGAATGATTTCGAATAATTTCAAATAACGCGCTGGATTGAAGAAATGCGTTCCACAGAAATGTGCTTGAAAATCATCGCTTCTTCCTTCACTCATAAAGTTAATTGGAATACCTGATGTATTTGAAGTTACCAAAGTTCCTGGTTTACGGAATTTGTCGATTTGTTCGAATACCAATTTCTTGATGTCTAAACGTTCTACTACAACTTCGATAATCCAATCGCAAGTTGCAATTTTGGACATATCATCAGTCGTGTTTCCTGTTGTAATTCGACTAGCAAATTTCTGACTGTAAATAGGCGATGGGTTGCTTTTTAAAGCATTTGCTAAATGGTCATTTACCACACGGTTACGAACGACTTTACTTTCTAAAGTTAGTCCTTTCTTTTCCTCGATTTCAGTTAGTGCGTTGGGCACAATGTCTAAAAGGAGTACTTCCAAACCGATGTTAGCAAAATGACAAGCAATTCCAGAACCCATGATTCCAGAACCTACAACTGCCACTTTTTTAATTGTTCGTTTCATGTTTTATTAGATGTAAGAAGAAAGACCGCTGCGCTGCAAGAGGCAAGACTAACTTTCTTCATGTTATTATTATTTTGTTGTTTTTTGAAGCAAGAGCCAAGACTATTTTATGCAAATGGTTTTCTTTCTTCTTGTTTCTTTTCTCTATTTTCTAAAAAATCTTCTTCTCTGTTATCAAATCATTTATCACATCGGCTACTTCCATGAAATGGTTTAGTTTTTCTTCTGTGATGTTTTGTTTTACTACTTCGTTGAATTTTAACACTGTAGTTTTTGATTGTTCGCGCATTTGTTTTCCTAAAGAGGTTAGGTAGATTAAAACGCCTCTTCCATCATCTGGATTTTTTTTTCTTATGATTAATCCTTTTTCTTCTAATGTTTTTAGGGTTCTGGTTAGCGATGTAGCTTCCATTCCCATTCGGTTGCTTATGTAAGTTGAAGGTGTTCCTTCTTCTTTGTCTATACTTAGTAAGGCAAATCCTATCGCCATGGAACCGTCAAATTTTGATGCTTCCTCGTTATACATTCGTGAAACTGCTTGCCATGTCGCGCGTAGCACATAATCTATAGTTTTTTCTTTCATCATATTTTACTATATCGTTTTAGTTTCGGATTCAAATATATAAAAAATTTATTATGCGCGCATACTATTTATGTTAAATTTTATGCACGCATAGTATTTTTTTAAGTTTGAGGTACGAAATATGAAGTAAGAAGTGTTGTATATGAAGTTAAAACAGGATAGAGAAATTATTAAAATTAATAAATCTGTATTTCAAAAAAGTATATTACTTTTTTGTTTTGTTATTTGTATTTACTTATAGTTGGATTAGACGATCCATTCGATATTGATGCAGGAGAAATACCTGTTGATTTAAAACCTATTGCCAACGATGGAATTTTTGGGTGGTGTTTTATTTACCATTTTGGTAATTGCTTTTTATAGGCAAGAGGATGGTGGTTATGTTCCTTTGGAGGATGATAGGAGTAAAGTGGTTATGATTTTAAAATGATGATGAATTTTTTTAAAATTTTATTCCTGCAACTAGGTCAGGAGACTTTGTAGAGTTGGGTTATTTTTTATGAAGACAAAATGGCAAGCGCAAACTCGGAAATTGGCAAAACACGTATTAGTGGCTGACAATTTATTCTTGTTGAATCCATTCGTATTTTCCGTTTTTTAGATAAATTATTCCTCCACCACAACTTTCTTCAGCGTGTATATATATTCCGTCATTTAGAAGTTTAATTTTATCAGATTCCTTTATTTCTTCTTCAGAAACTATTTCTCCTTCGTCATTTACATTATTCCAATAAATTTCATTTTTTGGTGCTTTTTCAAATATTCCTGCCCAATCAATTTCGTCGAAACCTTGCTTTAAAATATCATTTCCCATTCCGAAATAATCTGTTCTTTTTCCGTTTCCAAATACTATTCGTAATCCGCTTTTTCCACTTTTTGTGCTTCTAACAATTTCAACAACTTCATTTCGTTTATCTCCATCTAAATCACATGTAATTTTGTTGATTTTATGTTTTTTTGATATTTCAATAGTATCAATATTATTTTTTTCTATTTGTGTTTCCTCTATGTTCTGTTGCTTATCGTTTTCTTTTTTACAAGAAATAAGAGTCATTAAAATCAGTGTTACTATTACAATTCTCATACTTTTATTTTTTTTTATACTTCCCAATACGCTTCTTCGGAAGCTCTTCTAAGTTATTAAATCTTGTTATTAGCTATTTTATTTTTATTAATAATTGATTTCAATTTTAAGGTTATCAACACTGTCAATGTAAGCAATATAGATGTAATTAATCCATAAACTATTAATGCCTGTTCCTTATAGACAACTAAAGAATCTTTATCAAAATACGTTCCTTCTGAATTGTAATCCATTCTGATGCGAGTATAAAATGACCAACTAAACAATGCAGTCAAAATAGTAAGAACAATTATCAATAGTATAAGAATTCTAGCTTTCATTTTTTATTTAACAGTTTATCAAATTCTTCCTTTGCTTCGTCAATTCCCAATATTCTACTTTCAAAAACGCCAGTATATTTTACATTGTCAATTGTGATTTCTTCAAATTCATTTTCTATAATTCTCAAATATATCTTCTTAGGCTTTTGATTTCTTGTTATTAGGTAGTCAATAATTTCAAATTCATTTTTTATTTTTCCGCCACTAAATTCTTGTTCAATACTAGTTTTGAATGTTAATTTTTCTATACTTCTAAGGTCAACATTATTTTTTGTATTACTCCAAATTATTTTTTGAATTTTTCCAATATTACTTTCCTTAACTTCAAACTTTACATTTTTATTCAAATCATATTTTGAAACAGTTTTTAGTATTTTACTAAATTCAGGTAAGCTAAAGAACTTTTTGGTTTTGTTATTAAAAACATTTCCGTGTTCAATTTGTGTTTTATATTCGTTACTAATTTTTAAACACATTTTTGAGAATCCAGTTTCATCATTACTTTTATTTTCGTCTTGAAATTCCATAAAAGAGCATAATACTAGTACAAATAAAGGGAAAATAATATGTTTTAGCTTGAATTTCATAATGGTATTTTATTGTTTATTTTAGCGTTACTCAAAACTGCTATTAGCGGTTCGTTGTTGTTTCACTTAGCTCTTTTTACTTCTAATTGCAAAATCAAAAATTGCTCCAAGAGCACAACCAAAAGCAATTCCAAAAGCAAGACCTTGGGAAACATTACCTGATTTATTACCATAAATTAGTCCAAATAAAAGTCCAAGTGCTGCGCCAACGCCAATTCCGTTTCCGACATTTCGTTTTTTGTTTTCTGTCATAATGATTTTAATTTTAGTTTTTATCTTCAAGTAATTGTTTAACAGATTTGAATTCTTTATCTCTTTCGTTTTGTTTAATAGTGTCTAAAAAATCATAGCTCATCCACAGTTTTTGTTTCGTTTATTCTATTAGTAGTGAAAGTGATATAAAAGTCACAAAAGATTTTGTTTTTTTTTCAAGATGAAGAAATTGAGATGATTTATTTCTTATGGATTTTGTATTTTTCAAGTCGATCACTTACAATGACTGTTAACGTCAGACTGTGAAAAAACTTCACAATCTCATTAACAAATATAGTTAAAAACTTGTACTAAAAATAGAATTTTTGTAATTTTAATGATGCAACATATTCAAGGAATTTCTCGCCATCAGCTACAAATGAGTAGCTTAGAAGACAAGATAACGGCTGACAATCCAGTTCGTTTTATAGAAGCTT